>CAYPSF010000033.1:24152-32405 GCA_964413165.1 uncultured Bifidobacteriaceae bacterium | reverse complement strand
AAAATAGGTCTGGAAGGGATCGCCCCATGGTGTCCAGGAACATGCCTGATCAGGCGGCGGAGTGAACTCAAGTTTTTGCCAGACCGGCGTGGTAACCAGCCACGGCGCGAGACCACGCGCGACGGTGAAGCTGGTCAACGGCTCGTGAATGAGATTGGTGGGAATCTTCCAGGGCAACAGCGGCAAATCCAACGGGTGGGAAAAATTAAATGTCCCACGGGTGAGGATAACGCCGCTCTCGCCAAGGGCGGTGAATCGAAGACGATTGAGGGTTGAGCCGTCTCTGCTCCGCTTCGCCGCGCCAACGAGTTGATCCTCCGTCGCGGAAGCGCTATGGAGGACAGGGAGGTTTAGAGTTGATAAGCGCGGAAAAAGGCGCGATGGGTTGAGGTCGGCTTCGAGCCAGAAGTTGGTGGCGGACCTGGCAAAAGGCGCGGGATCACGAGCGATGCGGGCGACAAATTCCGTCAGTAAATCATTGGTTTTCTGGCCCAAGCCCACCAGTGTCCATTCACCGACGCGGGAAAATTCAATCAGGTCCGGCGCCTCATGTTCCCGGAGCAACCAGCCGTTCCTGACAGGAACCGATCGGAGGCCGGTCAAGGCTTCCAGTGCCGCGGCGAGATTCGTTTGCCATAAGCGGGCACGGTCAGCGGGCAGGCGGAGAGCCAACACGAGGGCCAGTTGAGAGTTGAGAGTTGGGAGTTGATGGTCGGGTGCTGAACCGCCCTCTCCTCCAGATGCGGGATTCGATGCGACGCGGGGTTGAGAACTGGTTGGGGCGCGAATTTCCAGATAAGTTTCTGACGAAACGAGGTCGTCCAGGAGCGGACGGAGCAACGCGCTGGCGGCATTGGTCGCACCCTGGCCGGGCCAGCGGGAAAATTTGTCGAGGGCCTGCGCCACCAGCGCGGCGGTTTGCGGCAGCCGCCACACGCTCATGACCTGGGCGGAGTTGGTATCGAGGCTGATCTGTTGCAGGCCCAGCCAATGCATCCGCGCCAGATTCTCAGTCGCCGGAGCGGCGGATAATTGCTGACCAGTCAAGCCGGGTGCAAGCAGGAACAACCCGAACAAGACACAACAAAAGAGGTTCATATCTGGAAGGAAACCTTAAGGCAAAGGTGACGGAGTGAAAAGTTGAAAACTGCCCGACGACAGGCACCTTGACACTGCAATAAGCCAAATTGCAAGGTTCGGCAGGAACGCCGGATTCATCCGGCAGAACGTTAGTCACGCGCGCCTGCTGCCGCATGAATGCGGCGTTCCTGTCGCAGTGTCCGGGGTCGCTCCGTAGAACGGTGCAACTCCATGCATATGCCAGTTTCCTCCGGGAATCGAGGTTAATTTCCCGGCGGCGTGAGCGTGGAATACAGCCCGCCGGAAAACTGCGGTGATTCCAACCAATCAGCCAGCAGTTGCAGTTCGGCCCCCGTAAAGCCCACGGTGGATTTGCGGAAGAAGGAGAGTCGATTGGTCCCCACACAGGTAATCGTGGTGGTGCAATCCCCGAGCCCGGGTGCAGCCGCCTTCAGCCATTTCAAGCTGGTGGATTCAAGGGGCAGTTGCGCGTGGCGAGAGACAACGCGTGACACCTGACCAAGATAAAGACAGGGATCAATTCGTGTCCCTGTAAGCTCCCAATCATAATAAACCAGATTCGTCTGCGCCGAGATTTGGTCAAACAATCGGGAACGCGAAGGGCGTTGGTAGAGATTATCCTGCGTGTTGGTACCGGGGGTTGTATCCGGCAGCAGTCCGCCAAAAACCATCGCGCCATTCGCGGTATTCATATATTTAAAAAATGGCTGGAGGGAGGGCATGGTTCCCCAGCTGGCGCCATTGGACCCCGGCAAGTGTTCAAATTTCACATAACCGCGCGCCGCCAGCCAGGGATTGGATTTCTCCATCAAATATTCCGTGAGCCGGCTCACCTGATTGCTGGCGTCGGGCAACGGAGCGGCAAAAAAAGCCTGAGCTGCCGCGCCGGGTAGCGCCCAAAAATACAGCTGGCCGGGCGCCGTGTCGATCGGGAGGTCCCGCCAAAATTTCAACGATGACAACCACGGCTTGAGGCCGCGAACGGCGGTAAAGCTGTTCAGCGGTTCCGGAATCAAATCTGCCGGGGGCGTCCACGGTTCGCATTCCAGGTGCAGCGTTTCGGGAAAAACCAGGTTGCCCCGGGTCAGAACATTGGCGCCATCCCCCGTGACGGTGAAGGAAATCTCCGGCGAATTTCCCGACCCAAGCCAGGTTTGGGCGAGCGAGCCCGGCCAGCGGGCCAGGTCCACATCGGCTTCGAGCCAATTGGTGGAGGCAGTAGCAGCGAAGGGATCATCATATTGCCGGACACGATCCCGGATCTCGCTGAAGAGGGTGTTGGATCCGGTACCGGCGCCGAAGACGGCCCAATCGTTCACGCGGACGAATTGAAACCGGTTGGGCGGATTAGTCCGATCGAGCGACCAGCCACGAAGGTCAGTGACGGATGGCGCGGGAAATGTGCCAGTCAGCAATCCGGTAATATTGGCCAGGTTAGTTTCCCAATAAGCAGCGCGTTCGGGGTCCAAGTGGATGGCGAAAACAAATTCCGCCGTTGGCTGATTGGCCGGCTGACGAACTTCCAAGTAACATTCATTCTGTACCAGGTCTTTGAGCGAGTACTCCAAAAGTCCATTCGCGATTTGCGCCTTTTCGGGCGAGGTTGCCAGCCAATGCGAAGAAGCGGAAGAAGCCAGGCGGGACAAGGTTCGAGCCTGAAGGTCATCACTTATCTTAAGCTGCCAAATCCGCATCAGATAGTATGAACCCATCCGGAGCTGCATCCCTCTTTTCCCCAGCCAATGCACTCGAAGAGTGGTATCCGGTGACAGAGCAAAAGAACTGGCGGGCGCCGGCGGGAGGCCGGAACCGGATTGGCTGCAACCCGTCATTGAGGCAAAAGCCAGCGCCAAAAAAAAGCCGCGCAGAACATTTCGGAAGTACATGGCGCATCCTTGTGCCAAAAACCAATGCGTTTCACAAACAGAATCGCGTCCTCCTCGTGATTTGTGACCAAGAAACCCGAAATTTTACATGGGCAAACAGAGGAAACAGAGACGGAAAAAGCAATCTCATTACCTCTTGTTCAAGATCAAAGCTCCCTTATGTCTGTTTTGCTTTACATATTGAGTTGCCGCCAAAACTTGCGGTTGGTGTTCGCCAGTCGTTACCATGCCATCATGCAATCACGCAATCGCGGCTGGATGGTACTGGCTTTGTTTTTCTGCTCCGGGACGACGGCGCTCGTCTATGAAGTGGTCTGGACGAAATTCCTCTCGCACATATTCGGCAGCACGATTTATGCGCAAACGGTGGTGCTGGCCGCGTTCATGGGTGGCCTGGCAATCGGCAACCGGTTGTTTGGCCATCGGGCAGACGGGCTAAAGCGGCCGTTAACGGTTTATGGCGGCCTGGAAATTGCCATCGGTGTTTATGCCCTTTTCTTCCCGATCTTCGACCGGGCCGTCAACGGTCTCTTCGTTATGCTGGGGACTCCACTGATCAACCACAGCGGCTGGTTGTTGGCACTCAAAGGCCTGTTGAGCGCCATCCTTTTGCTTGGCCCAACCATCCTGATGGGCGGCACGCTTCCGCTGCTCGCAGCGTGGCTGCAAAAATTTTCATCCGACCCGGGCCAGCGCTCGGCACGATTTTACTCGGTGAACAGCTTGGGCGCCGTTCTGGGAGCGGCGCTGGCCGGCTTCTGGCTGGTACAAACCTTTGGGATGATCCGGACGCTGCAAGCGGCCGCCGTGGTCAACCTCGTCATCGGAGTTTTGGCAATGTTGCTTGGCCGGACCGGATCAACCGAGGCTGGTCCCAACGCCAAAACAGCGGCAGCCACCGGGGAGCCATTGATCATTGCGCCCGGAACCTTGCGTCGGGCAGGACTGATTGTAGCGTTGACCGGCGGAGTCTCCATGGGACTGGAAGTCCTGGCCTCGCGCTCATCGGCATTGATTTTCGGGCCTTCGCTGCAGTCATTTGCCGTGGTCTTGATCGCGTTTATTCTCGGCATTGGCCTGGGCAGCGCGTGGATTGCCTCGCCGCGGTGGCAAAAGCGATCGAGCGAACGGATGGTTGTCCTTTTGTTGTGTATTGCGGCGGCCTGGGTCGCCCTATTGGTCTTCAAGATCGAGCTATGGGTGGAATTTTACCGGTGGGCGCGGACTGGATTGGGACGCACGCCGGTCGGCTACATTTATCATGAACTTTTCAGCGCGGGAGCGGCGCTGTTCATCCTGGGGATCCCGGCGGCCTTGATCGGTTCAGTCCTGCCTTTGATGATTCGCGCAGTATCAGCGGGCGGCATGCCGTTGGGAGCCAAGGTGGGGTCACTGCTCACCTGGAACACCCTGGGAGCGGTGGCGGGAACGCTGCTGACGGGATTTGTGTTGATGCCGCAGGTCGGACTGCGCAATGCCTTTGCCGTGCTGGCGCTGGTCCTGGGCCTGACCGCGTTGGTCGTGGCGTGGCGGCGGACCTGGCCGATGGGGATTGCCGGCGCGATAGCCGTCTGCGGGCTGACCTTTTGTGTCTTCACCTTCGGCAGCGAAGGCTGGCAGACGATCATGAGTTCCGGTGCCTTCCGCATGCAGGAAACCGTTTATACCAAAGACCTTGTGAAAATGTGGAAGAAGCACATCAAAGTCATCTTCTATGAAGACGGACCGGACGCAACCGTATCGGTGGACCAAGCTGATGGGCTTGCCACGCCGGCGGTTCTGAGTTTGCGCATCAATGGCAAGGCCGATGCCGGAACCGGCGGAGATGTGGATACGCAACTCCTGGTAACTCACCTGCCCATGCTTGCCAAACCGGGCGCCAAGGATGCTTTTGTGCTGGGGATGGGATCGGGGATCACTGCGGGAGCGCTGCAAGCCTATCCTCTCGATCACATTGATGTAGCTGAAAATTGCGAACCGGTCATCCGAGCTGCGAATCTGTTCGCAGATTGGAATCATCATGTGCAGGACAACCCGCGTGTCCGGGTCTGGCACGAAGACGCGCGCACAGTGCTCAAGCTCCAACGGCAACTTTACGACGTCATCATAACCGAACCATCCAATCCCTGGACCGTTGGTGTCGGAAGTGTATTCAGCCAGGAGTATTATGAACTGGCGGCGCGCCGATTGAAGCCCGGCGGTCTGGTGTGCCAATGGTTTCATACCTACGAAATGCAGGACGACATACTTGAATTGATCGTCCGTACATTCAATTCCGTCTTTCCTTACATGGAAATATGGGACAGCGGCGGCGGCGACCTCATCCTCCTCGGCTCGCAGCAGCCGTGGCAGACGGGACCGGAGGTGTTCCGCCAGGGGTTTGCCATTGACCGCGTGCGCGAAGACATGCGGATGATGAATGTCCAATCTCCGGAAATATTGATGGCCAAGCAATTAGCCTCCCAACAAACTGCCTTTGCTATTCCGGGCGCCGGCCGCATCCAAAGCGACCTCTTCCCGGTGCTGGAGTATGAGGCGCCGCGGGCATTTTACATGGGCACGATATCCCGCGTGTTGGATCGTTACGACGAGCGCACACGCCAGCAATGGCTTGCGCCGGCAGACAAGCTTGCCGTGCTGGGCTCTCTGCCGCTGGAGAACGTGCAGGTTGTTTTCAGTCCCGCCGCCACCATCAACAAAGAATTATGGGGTTGTGTCTTTGGTTCAACTTCAAGCGCGGATATCCCCTGTGTTTTTCAGACTCTGGTACCGGCTCCCGCGCCCGGAACGCAGGCAACGGCCCTGAACCAGGCAGAGAAAGCATTCCGCACGGGAAATTTAGCCGAAGCCCAACAATGGGTTGCCACAGCATTGAAACAGAATCCCGATGACCCGATGGCCGGTTATGTCTCGCGGGTCATTGAGCGGGCGCAAACAGTGCAAACGGTGAATGACAAAACCCGAGTGACACCGTAACCCGCAAAGCCAGGGCAACGCCGAAACCTTCATCTACGGTTTAAAAAGTCGGCAAACCACGGTTCCGGGTCGCAGGAAAATTGCACGGGCTGGCCACGCCAGTGAAAGCGCAAGGCGCGGGCGTGCAGCGCCTGGTTGGGCAAAATAAGCCGGGCCCGTTGTTCCTGCGTCAGACGGTCTTCAACCAGCGCCAGATACAGGTCCTCGTCACCGCCGTAGAGTTTGTCGCCGACGATGGGATGGCCAAGGTGGGCAAGATGGATGCGGATCTGGTGTTTGCGGCCGGTACGAGGAACGAGGCGGAGGAGCGTGAACGAGGAGGGAGCATGGCGGGTGGAAGATGGCTCGGGCCGGTGTCCATGCTCGAGCGTGCCGCCCGAAGAAGCTGAAGCTTGAACTCCAGCGGAAAATCTGCGCTCCACCCGAAATTCGGTTTGGGAGGGGGCACCGTCCGGGCGCACACAATCTTTGACGGCCACCCTGCTTTGTTCGTCCCGGCCGAGCGACGCGTCGATCAGGCCATGGTCGTCGCGGACATGGCCGTGGACAATGGCAAGATATTCCTTTTCCACGGCGCGGGTTTCCCAGATTTTCCCGAGTTCACCGGCAATTTCAGGATTTTTTGCGACCAGGACAACGCCGCTGGTTTCGCGGTCGAGGCGGTTGACCAGATGAGTTGAGAGTTGAGGATTGAGAGTGGAGAGGTAAATACGGGCGCGGCTGATCAGGCTGGAAAATTCGTCGCCCTTGGTCGGATGGCAAACGAGCCCGGCTGGTTTGTTGATGACCAGCAGGCCGGCGTCTTCGTGGATGATGGGGAACAGGTTTTCCAAACCGCCGGAAATCATAACCGCGAAATACACAAAACACACGAAAGAAGGCCCGAGCCGGGATCCCGCGTCACGAAGTCATTGAAAAGCTTGTCCCGGGCGCGCCGTGAATTATGCTTGCCGGCTGTGAAAGAAAAATGGCATCGCTGGCTGCCGTTGATATTCGTAGTGCTGTTCGCGCTATCGCGAATTCCCGGCCTGCTGCCGTTGAACTTCAGCGCGGTCTACGCATTTGTCTTTTGCGCCGGCGTCTATTTCTCAAAACGGCTCACCTGGTGGCTGCCGCTCGGCGTGATGCTGGCCACCGACCTCGGATTGAATTTGTATTACCAGCACCATGACCCGGAGCACAACGTCTGGGACTCCCGCAACCTCGCCAACCTGGCTTTCAATTACGTCGCCTATGTGGTCCTCCTCTGGCTGGGGCGCCGTTTCAAACCGCACGGATCGTTCATCGCCCTGTTGAGCGGAGGGGTTTTGGGCGCGATGCTGTTCTACCTCATCACCAATACTGCGTCGTGGTTCTTCAATCCATTTGCGAATCCGGAATATACAAAAACCCTGGCCGGCTGGATCATTGCGCTCACCAAAGGCGTGGGCGGCTATCCGTCGACCTGGGAATTTTTCCGCAACACCCTTCTGAGCGGCGGGCTGTTCACGGCACTGTTTGCCGGGGCCGCAAAACTCACCGCCCCCGCCGAATCGCCGGCGGAAAAAACGGCCGGGGTGCGCGGCGAAGACCCAAAAACCGAGGAAACGCCGGAGGAGGCGCGGGCGTGAGAGGGGCTAGCGGATTGCAGCCATCGTCCGACCGGCGTAATTTCGTGTCACCGGTTACTGGTCACCGCTTGTGCTCATGAAGATCGGCGTCATTTCAGACACGCACGGCTTCCTCGACCCGAAAATTTCCGGATGGTTCGCCGGTGTCAGCCATATTCTGCATGCGGGCGATATCGGCCCGGATTCGATCATCGGTGAACTGCAAGCCATTGCGCCGGTCACCGCGGTGTGCGGCAACACCGACACGTCACCCACCTTCCACCCCACGGAAACGGTCACCGTGGCCGGATGCAAGTTTCTCGTCCATCACATCGTGGATCCGTACGCATTGAAAGAACTGCTGCAAATCCGCATCGCGCACGAGCGGCCGGACGTGGTCGTGTTCGGGCACACGCACAAGGCATTTTCCGCGAAACGGGACGGGGTGTGGTATTTGAATCCCGGTTACGCGGGCAAACCGAAGCACAACACGGAACGCAGCGTGGCGATTTTGCACGGCGACGGCAGAGGATTCCGGCACGAATTCATATCGTTCTGATCCCGTTGGCGCGGATTTTCACCGATTGAATTTTATCCGTGGCCATCCGTGGTCAAGACCAATTGCGCCGCGATTTCGCGAATCTTGCGCAAATCGAGCTTGCCGGTGCCCAGCAGGGGAAACGCGTCCACTCGGAAAAACT
>CAYPSF010000033.1:0-24052 GCA_964413165.1 uncultured Bifidobacteriaceae bacterium | reverse complement strand
CGCAAATCGAGCTTGCCGGTGCCCAGCAGGGGAAACGCGTCCACTCGGAAAAACTGGTCGGGGCGCGGCTTCCACAAATTGGGCAGATCACTCTGCGCCAGTTTCTCCAGGCACGGCGGCAGGCGCCCATCCGCCAGTTTGTGCAGCACGACAAGTCGCTCGCCCTTTTTTTCATCCGGCAGGCCGGTAACGACAAACGTCTGCTCGGTAACACCGGCCAGTTCGTGCAATTTTTCCTCCACCTTGATGTGCGGCACCATCTCTCCGCCGATCTTGCTGAAGCGGCTCAACCGGTCGGTGATCTGCAAAAAACCATCCTCGTCGAGCGCCGCCACGTCGCCGGTGGTGTACCAGCCGTCGCACAGGACTTCCGCGGTTTTGTCGGGTTTACCCAGGTAACCTTGCATCACATTCGGCCCGCGCACCAACAGCAGGCCGGGCTGCCCCAGCGGCACGGTAGTCCCGGCCCGGGGATTTTCGGCGTCCACCACGCGGACACAAACCCCGGGGAGAGGATGTCCGATTTTACCGCGTTTGACGCCGACCTGATGGAAACCGGCGGAGCGGAAGTCCGGGGTGTTCACCGCCACCACCGGCGCGCATTCCGTGCTGCCGTAACCTTCCATGGGCCGGATGCCGAAATGCTCCTCAAAGGCCGCGGCCAGCCGGTCAGGCAGTTTTTCCGCACCCGTCATCACCAGGCGCAGGCCGCCGAAATCCGCCGGCGGGCAGCCGCGCAGATAGATTTGCAGAAACGTCGGGGTCGCCAGCAGGAAAGTCACCGCGTAATTTTTCACCAGCGGGCCGATAGCCCGGGAATCCAGCGGATTCGGATGAAACGCCACGCCCGCGCCGAGGGCGGCGGGCAGGCAAAGCGTACCGGTGAAACCGAAGGAATGGAAAAAGGGCAGGATGCCCAGGATGCGGTCGTGTTTGCCCAGACCGAACACCTGCTCCAATTGTGCAATGTTTGAACCGATGTTGTAATGGCTCAGCATAACCCCCTTCGGTTCACCGGTGCTGCCGCTGGAAAAAATCACCGTCGCCAGGTCGTCCAGTTCGATTTTCTTTTCCCGTCCCACCGCCCGTTCCAGCAGGCCGGCCGGTATAAGCTTCGCCAGGACAAAGGCCGCCATTTTTTCGCCGAAGCCCGGACCGGCCATCAGGTCTTCGAGAAAAATGATGTCCCCCGGCACCGTTAGTTTCACCTTTTCCAAAAATACCCGCGAAGTGACCACCGTCCGGAGTTCGCACTGTTTCACACATGCGGCGAGCGTCGTTTCAGCAACGGTGTAATTCAGATTCACGGGCACCCGGCCCATAAGCAGCGCGGCATGGTTTACCAGCGCCCCGGCGACCGACGGCGGCAGAAAAATTCCAACCATCTTCTGACCGGCCCAGATTTTTTTCAGCCGCCGCGCGAGAAAAACAGCCTTCACCAGCGCCGAACCGAAGGTCACTTTCGGAGTCTGCGCATCGGCCATGGCGAACCGGCGCGGATGCCGCCGGGCGGTGCGGACAAATTGCCGTTGCAGCGGCTGCATCCGGTCACGGCGATGCTGCCAGGCGGCGGCGAGCAGTTCCTGCACTGCCTGTCGCACTTCGAAAGCCGTTGCTTGCGGCAACAAGGGCCGGCCAAAACTCACCGTCACGGGATGGGGGATGCGGGAGGGCAATCTCCACACCAGATGCCCCTGCTTGAAACTGGACGGACTGCCCAGCACGCCATCGAGCGCCACCGGCACGATGGGTGCATCCACGTCTTTCATGATGCGCTCCATGCCGCGCTGAAACGGTAGTAACTGGCCGATGCGGGTGATCTGGCCCTCGGCGAAAATGCAGACGACTTCGCCGTTCCGGATCGCATCACTGGCCGTCTGGAGCGATTTCAGCATTTCGCGCGGCCGTTGTTCGGACGAGATGGGAATGATGTCGAGGATGCGCGCGCCCCAGTTGACCCAGGGTTTTTCATAAATTTCCTTCAACATCAAGAAACGGATCGGTCGATCGGTAGAGGCGATGAGCAACAGCGCATCCACCCACGACAGGTGGTTGCAAACAAAGAGCGCCCCACCCCGGTCCGGGATATGGTCACGCCCGTCAATCCGGATGCGGTAAAGCGAATGGGTGGCGCACCACAGCAAAAACCGCAACAACGCGTCCGGCAACAGAAATATCGAATAGGCCAGCGCGGCCAGCGTCATAGACGCTCCAATGAGGAAGATCATCCGCGTGTCGTGCGGCCAAAAACGCAGCAGGTAATACACGCCGGTGGCCAGGAAACTGCCGGCGCTGGAGATGAGATTGGCGGCAGCGAGAATGCCTGCCTTGTCCTCTTTGCGGGGCCGATGCTGCATGATGGCGTTGACCGGCACCGCAAAAAATCCGGCAAAAAAACCCAGCCCCGCCAGATGCCAGAACACGCCGATGAACCCGAGACCCGGCCGGGCGAGCAAGCAGGAAAACGCGGTCATCCCGACGAGTCCCAGCGGGACAAGGCCGTATTCGATTTTGCCACCGGACAAATAGCCGGCGGCCACACTGCCGATGCCGATACCGATGGACAGTCCGGCCATGAGATAGCTGATGTGCGATTTGTCGCAATTGAGCGCAAACCGCCCATGGGTGAACAGGTTCAGAAAGAGCAGTGTGGCCAGGAACCAGAAAAACGTGTTGCCGATCACCGCCAGGCGCAACACCCGGTCGCGCCGAATGATGCGCCACTGGCTGAACAACTCACCGATAAAATTGAACCGCAGCGGATGCGTGGGGTCGGCCGCAGGTACGCGCGTGATGGCAGAACCCGTCAGCAAGCCGAAGACAGCCAATCCTATCAGCACCAGGCCCGCCCCCGCCGGCCGGGCTTCAAAAACTGACGACAATATCCCACCACCGACTGTGCCCAGGATCACGGCCAGGAAGCTGCCCAGTTCGAGCATTCCGTTTCCCCACGACAATTTCTTCTCCGGTAACAATTCCGGCAGTGAACCGTACTTCGACGGCCCGAAGATAGCGCTGTGCGTGCCCATGAAAAACACACACAACAGCACAACGCCAAGATGGTGGCTGGCCAAGCCGAAGGTGGCGACGCCCATGATCAGAATTTCCAGCAGCTTGACCGCGACGATCACGCTGCGTTTGCTGAACCGTGTGGCGAGCGCACCGCCCAACATGGAGAGAAACAGAAACGGCAGCATCAGCAGCGCCAGCGCCAGCGACGAAAGCCGGTCCTGCTCCACTTCACCCATCCCGAGACTGATGCCGATGAACAAGGTCAGTTGCTTGAGCGCGTTGTCATTGAACGCGCCTTGAAATTGTGTGACAATGAGTGCCCAGAAACCGCGCAAGCCCGCGGCCTTTACCGGTTCCGCACCCGGAATATTCGTTTTTGATTGGATATCGTTCATCGGCCCATTTTTTAAAGACGGAAGCAGCGTAACAAGCCTCGCTGGGAAGGCATAATCGAAAAACTTTCAGGCGACATCGTTTACAGCAATGGTGCGGCGGGAGCTCATAAACCGGGCTTCAGCATCTTCCGGCAGCCGGACGCGGAAACGGGGGGGATTTCATTGGTTTTGGCGAACCCGGGCCAGCCATGGAAACGTCGAAAAGAAGTCCGGCTTAAGTTCAACCAGCCATGGATATTGCCGTTTAGGACCCGGGAAGACGCGGTTTTTTAAGGGTTTTTGGCATGAACGGTGCTCTTTTTTAATAAGTTCGGTAACAGTGCGTGCAACCTGAATGAGGCCCGTGGACGGCTGAATTGTACCCATTTAATGGGATAAAAACTGTGAAAGGCAATCGATCAATCCTTTTCGTCGAGGACGATGCCGTTGTATTAACAACGTATCGCAACCTGCTTCAGCGGGAGGGATATCGCGTCGAGGCGGCTGGTGATGGGTTGGAGGCGCTCAAGGCCCTTTCCCAGGCCACTCCGGAATTGATCGTGCTCGATCTGATGCTGCCGAAGTTTGACGGGGCAGATGTGCTGAAATTCATCCGTGCCGATCCCCGGCTGAAGACCATTCCGATCATTATATTTTCTAACGCCGAGGTCACAGATTTTGTCGAGGACGCGATCACCAAGCATCTGCGCAAAACGGATTGTACGCCTTCCATCCTCCTGCAAACCATTCAGGGAATGCTCTCGGGGGAAGCCGCTGAGACCGGCAAGGCTGAGTACGAACCGGCCGTTAAATTGCACATGGCTGGTGACGGGACGACCGGAGCGGAATCCGACGATGCTGACGAATCCTCAGCCGGTCAACCTTCCATCCCAAAAGAGCGGGCCGACTTTTTGAAGGACGCAGTGGCAGACATTGCCAAGCTCCGTGAATCTTGCCTGGCTTACATAAAATCGCCTACTTCTGCCGCCAAGCTGGAACCTCTCATCAAGAGCGTACAGACCTTCAGCGCCAGTGCCAGCAAGGCCGGTTGCGCGCGCCTGGCGCTGCTGACCAAGGCCTTCGACATGTTGCTCGCCAAGATTGCCGCCAAACCGGCGCGAGTAACACCTTCCATTCTACAGACCCTGGCCGAGGCGGCGGATTGCCTGGCGATTTTGCTTAAGAGTGATGAATCGGGCTCCTCCGAGTCAGCACTTAGAGCCAAAGTGCTGGCGGTGGATGACGACACGGTTTGTAATCACGTGATCGTAAACACGTTGAAACGGGCCAATCTCGACATCACCAGCATAGAGGACCCATTTGAAAGCCTGAAACTGCTCCAGGCCAACCACTACGACCTGGTGTTGCTGGATATTGATATGCCCAAGCTGACGGGCTTTGAGGTGTGTGAAAAACTGCGCGCTTTGCCTCAATATAAGACAACGCCAGTCATTTTCGTAACTGCCCACAGCAATTTTGGAAACCGCACCCAGGGCGTGCTTAGCGGCGGCAATTATTTCATCACCAAACCAGTTGACCCTCTGGAACTGGCGCTCAAGGTTACCATTCATCTCTTCAAAGCACAGGCGCAACACGCAGGCGCCACACAAGCGGAACCCAAGCCGCAGGCCAAACCACAGGCCAAACCGGAACCCAAGCCGGAGCCAAAGACCGAACCCAAGCCGGAGCCCAAACCGGAAGTGAAGGCGGAAGCCAAAGCTGAAGCCAAGCCGGAAATCAAAACCCGGGCCGCCTCCCCCCCGGAACCGGCACCCAAACCAGCGGCTCCGGCTCAACCCAGCCAACAAAACGCAGGGAATGGCAGCACCAATGCCAAGGCCAAAAATGGGGATTCCACCACTGCGGCCCCCCAAAAAACCCAAGCCCGGCCGGCCACACCGCCCGAGGTGCCCAAAGCCGCACCGCCGACCCTCAAGCCAGCGCCCCCATTGGCACCCAAACCCGCGCCGGCAGCGGCCAAACCGCCGCCCCCGGCACTCAAAGCCGCACCGTCCATACAGTTCAGCCCGGCCAAGAGCAGCAATGGCAATGGCCAGCCGAAAAGCCCGGTAACGCCGCCTTCGCTCAGCGCGGCACCACCCATGCCGGCGTTAAATCTGGCACCGGCCGTAAAGCCGCGCGCCGCCAATATTACCGAAGTCCTTTCCCCCCTCAGCTCGGCTCCAAGCCTCGGCGAAACTGGCACGCTGAATGTTACTAAATTGTCAGGCAGCAGAAATCGAAACAGTATTATGAACAACGAACAAGACGAAGCATTCGAAAAAGTCGTCATCGCCGTGGTGCGAATCATCTTCGGCGATGATAACTTGACGGAAATGAACGTTCGTCTGGTGCGCATCGCACTGGAACGTTACAACGTCCATGAGGTCATAAATTCTCCTGTCGCCGCATAAGGGTTGTATCATGGATTTATGCCGTCTATTCCGCCCGGAAGGGGAATGCGATATGGTTTGCACTCGATCGGAAGATCGGGAGCAACCGCCCTGCCTTTTTAACGAAGCCCGAAAGGTTTCTGCCTGCCCTGCTGTTTCGCCCGCCTGAAGTTGCCAGCACACGCACCGCGCCTGAAAACAAAAACAGCCAGCCACCAGGCGTCGCCGCCTTCAGCCTGACGTGTCCGGCATCAAAGAGGTCCCGGTTTCCTGAACGGGCGTCGCTCCCTTCAAAATCTCCTCCGGATCCGCCAGCCCCAAACCCGGGCCCCGGGGCACACTGATGGCGCCATCCACAATGCGCAACGGCGGATCGAACCATTGCCCGTAGGTTTCCACGCCCTTCTTGTATTCCTGCCAGGGCCCGATTTTCGGCGTGCAGGAAGCGAAATGCAATGAATACACAAACCCGAATCCGCCGGAAAGATGCACGGTGGTGGCCAAACCGGCCTGCTCGGCCATGCGCGCCACGCGGCGGGAACGAATCAAACCGCCATAGTAATATAGGTCGGGCTGGACGATATCCACCACGTGCTCCCGGATGCACCACTGGAAACGCCAGTGGCTGGATTCCTGTTCGCCAAAGGCAATGGGAATCGAAAGGGCATCGGTGACTTTCTTGGTTGCATCAAAATTATCGAACGGACAGGGTTCCTCGTAGTGGATGGCCTTGATGTCCTCCAGCATCCGGCCCACCCGGATGGCCTCAGGCGGGTCGTAGGAACTGTTGGCATCGGCATGAATCACCATTTTATCGCCGAACGCCTTTCGGGACAGCGGGATGAGCTTGTCGGTACGGCCCGGCATGGCGTCCCGGTTGTGGCTCATGCGCCCGCCAACGCGGTATTTGATGGCCTTGGCGCCGGTCTTTTCCACCAGGCCCCTCAGATATTCAATTTCCTGGTCCGGCGTGGTGTCGCGCCGCCCGCTGGCAACGTAAAATGGCACGTTAGTGCGGACGATGCCGCCGAGCATTTCGCCCAGGGACTGGTTGCTCATCCGGCCCAGGAGGTCGAGGATGGCAAATTCCACCAGTGCCACCGGGCACCAGAAGGGCAGGCCCTGCATCTTGTAGTTGCTTTGATAACGATAGACGCCAAACAGGTTCCCTTCCACGTCCCGGGCGTCCTTGCCGATAAAATAGGGGACCACCAGTTGATTGAGGATCGGATGAAAGACATCCATCCGGCCATCATCCACCGACACACCCTCCGCACCGTCCTTGGAGCGGACCCGCACGAAATGGTCCTTGCCCTTGCGAAGCAGTTCAACGGACTCGATGATGACCGGGTCCTTGAGCCCTTTGAGTTGGAGGACCGGCTGGGCGGCGGCGCGTTCAAGGATTTCGTCGGTGACCGGACGGGTGCCGGACGAATGGGCCGGTGGGGCGAACAGCGGGGACGCCGCGGCGCCAACGCCGGCTACGGCAGTGGTGCGGAGGAAATTACGACGGGTGAATTTCATGGCCATGGGTTCAGGTTGTGAAGTTATTGATGGGTGGCGGCGGTGATGTCAACTCTGTTCGGGAAGAAATCTCACTCCGCCAGTTTTAAAGATCGGTCGGCAGTTCATTGGCTGCACCATCGAGCATCCGGGCCGCCCGTTCTTCGTCAAAGGCTTTTTCCCATCGGGCCACGACGATAGTAGCCAGGCCGTTGCCGATCAGATTGGTCACCGCCCGGGCGGCATTGACGAACCGGTCGATTCCGACCAGCAATACCAGCCCGGCAACGGGTATTTTATCCATCGAAGCCAGGGTAGCCGCGAGGGCAATAAACCCGGCGCCGGCCACTCCGGCCGAGCCTTTGGACGTGAACAGGCACACGGCCAGAACGAGCAACTGTTCGCCGAGCGTCAACGGGGTGTTGGTGGCCTGCGCAACGAAGATGGCACCCATGGTCAGGTATATGGATGAACCGTCGGCGTTGAAGGTGTAGCCGGCCGGCAGCACCAGACCCACCACCGGTTTGGCGCAGCCCAACTGCTCCAGCTTGACCATCATCCGCGGCAGCACGGCTTCCGATGAAGCCGTGGCGAAAGTGATCATGATTTCGTCCTTGAAGAACTTGAGATATTTCCAGAACGAGATGCGGTTCATGCGGGCGATGAAACCGAGAACGAGGAAGATAAAAACCGCGCTCGTGAGATAGACCCCGCCAATCAGTTTGCCGAAGGGACCCAGAGTGTCGACACCGTATTTCCCGATGGTGAAAGCCATGGCCCCGAACGCGGCGAGCGGGGCCAGATACATGACAAAACGCACGATGCCGAACAGGCCGTGCAGGACGGAGTCGATCACCTCCACAATCACCTTTCCCCGGTCGGGCAATTGCGCCAGCGCCAGACCGAACAGGACCGAAAACAGGATGATTTGCAGCATGTTCCCCTGGACAAACGCATCCGCAACGCTGGACGGAATGATGTTCATGAAGAAACCGACGGTATCCTGCTGTTTCGCAGCCGTGGTGTAGGTGGCCAGCGCTTTGGTGTCCAATGTGCCGGGATCAATATTCATCCCCACACCCGGTTGCAGGACGTTCACCACCACCAGCCCGATGGCCAGCGCCAGCGTTGAAACAATTTCGAAATAGACCAGCGCCTTGATGCCGACCCGGCCCACCTCCTTCAGGTTGCCCATCTTCGCGATACCCACGACCACCGTGCCGAAGATGATCGGCGCGAGCAGCATCTTGATGAGCTTGATGAAACCGTCGCCGAGCGGTTTGAGCGATTCGCCGAAACCGGGCCAGCAATAACCCACCAGGATCCCCAGCAGAAAACCGAGCAACACCTGGAAATAAAGCTGGCCGAGCAGGTGCCGGGCTTTGCTTTTAGTTGGCTCCATGAGTTTGAAATTCAGTCGCTGACCGATTTAATCAGGCGAAACAATTCGGCCTTGGTTTCAAAGCCGATGCCTGGCACCTCCGGCAAGCGGACATACCCATTCTCGACGGCGATGCCATCGGCGAAACCGCCGAAAGGCTGAAAGATGCCCGGATAAGATTCGTTGCCGCCCAGGTGCAGGCCGGCGCCGATATTCAGCGACATCTGGTGACCGCCGTGGGGCACGACCCGCCGCGTGGACCAGCCATGCTGCTTCAGCACCTCCAGGATGCGCAGGTATTCAACCAGCCCGTAAGAAAGGGCGCAGTCAAATTGCAGCCAATCGCTTTCGGGGTTCATGCCGCCGTGGCGGATCAGGTTGCGGGCGTCCTGGTGCGAGAAAAGGTTTTCACCCGTGGCCATCGGCAAGGAATAACGTTTGGAGAGTTGCGCCTGCAAAGCATAGTCGAGCGGATCACCGGCCTCTTCGTACCAAAACAGCTTGTAAGGTTTCATCGCCTCGCCGTAAGCAATGGCGGTATTGAGATCGAATCGGCCATTGGCGTCCACCGCCAGGAACTTCCCGTCGCCCACTACTTCCAGCACCGCCTCAATGCGGCGGACGTCCTCCTCGAGCGGCGCACCGCCGATCTTCATCTTTACGACCTGGTAACCGAGGTCGCGGTAGTGTTTCATCTCGTCTTTCAAGGCCGTCAGGTCCTTGCCGGGATAATAATAGCCGCCGGCGGCGTAGACCCAGACCTTGTCGTCCGCCTTCCCGCTGCGATAGCGATCCGCCAGCAACCGGTAAAGCGGCTGGCCCGCGATCTTGGCCACCGCATCCCACACCGCCATGTCCATGGCCCCCATTGCCACCGATCGTTCGCCATGTCCGCCCGGCTTCTCGTTTCTCATCAGTGAGGTCCAGATGCGGAAGGGATCGAGGTTTTCACCGGTCTCATCCACCAGTGTTTTGGGATCGGCGGCCATCAGGCGCGGAAAAAACCGTTCGCGCATCAAAGCGCCCTGGCCGTAGCGGCCGTTGGAGTTGAAGCCGTAACCCACCACCGGTTTGCCCTCGCGCACCACGTCGGTGATCAGCGCGACCACCGAACACGTCATCTTCGAGAAATCGATGTACGCGTTGGTGATGGCCGAGGCGATGGAGACGGTCTTTTCGCGAAGTTCGACAATGCGCATTTTATCTCCCCGTGGATGAATCGGGTTTGGCGCATGAAAACCGGCGCAGCGGGCGTTGGATTTTCAAAGTCATGGTCGGGCTCCATAAGACACTGCGCCGGAGAAAAAAACAATGAAAGTTTGTCCCGGTTGTTTCTCCGGAAAAACTTCGCCGGCCGGATGGTGGCTTTCACTTTTCGGACGTGGCGGGTTCCATTTTGGACTGAATGAATTCCAAATCGGCCGTCACGGCCGCGCTGTTCGGGGAGCCGTTGTTGTACAAATATATTATAAACGCGTTTGGAGCGCCGGTTTTGGTAAGAACCACCAGCCCGGCACGATGACCCAGGTTGTCCACCGGAGCGTGGATCCCGGTTATGGAATTGAATGGCACCTTGCACGACGGACCGGCGTTGGCCAGACGGGTGGCGGAATAGAAATAAAGATTGGATTCGGTGATGAAGAGTCGTCCCGGAATTGCCGTTGCCTGGGGCGTGGCAAGTCCTTTGGATCCGGTTTCACCCGGCAACCAATCACACTGGTCATGAACACGCCAGACCGATTCGCCGGCGGGAACATAAGCCGCATCTTCCGATTGCACGAGCGGTCGGTATTGTTCGGACATTTGCGGCGTATGCTCGGGCCATTCGGTGGTCAGATTTTTTTGAACGGTCTGCCGGGTATCTTTCAGAAGGCCCTGCTCGTTGAACTCGAAAAAATAGACGCGATCCGTGTAAACCGGGTCGGGCCCACCGTCTTGCCCTGGGATCAACGACAACCGTGTCCCGGTGATTTTTTCGGTACGGTAGGCCACCTGACGTTCATCGGGAGAAATGGCGTCCGGCACGCCAAGCCGGTTGGTGACTTCCGTGAAGGTGGTCTTGCCCGGGGCGAACTCCTTCAGCACCTGCGGGTCCAGATGGCTTCGCGTCCGGCCGCTTTCGGATGGAGGCACGGGAATGACCACACACCCGGCGCCGCAAATAAGCAGCACCAGGACAAACCCGACCGGCAAAAAAAACATCTTCCCGGGCTTCGGAATCGTCAGCCATTTAACCCGCATTTGTTTGCCCTCACCGGTGACCGTTGCACCAACATTAGAGTATCGTCGAAACCTAAACATTCAAACCGGACCCGGCCGGATTGACGGTCGATTCTGTATCGGCTGTGGTGATAGACAAGATTTATTCGGAGCATTTCATCCGGCCGGATGCCGTCTCAGATTTCTCCCTTGCGAATCAGCTCATTGCATTTCTCCAGCGACAACGGTTTTTGCTTTTGCAGGTCCGCGATCAACTTCAGCTGCTTTTCCGTGGGCTTGAATTCGCGCACCAATTCGGCGGTCACGTCCACTTCTTCGGCGTCCGGGTATTGTTGGAGCGTCGGCTCATCCCATTTGGAAACCAGCAGGGTCACGCCGGCCTGCTTTTTTATTGCTGGAAGCACTTCCCCAATGGCCGCCAGCGCGTTGGTGGCCGGCGCCGTACTGAAAAATTCGCGGTGGATTTCGTCCTGTTGCTGGCGAATCGAGGCACCGAGTTCCTTGAACCGGTTGGTCTGGCCGGCCGCCCGGGCGGCCCGGGCAACTTGCATTAAGTCCTTGAGCTGGCGCTGATGCTCGTCGCTCCCGAACCAGGCATACGCCACGGCCCGGGAATCGTAAACGCCGACCCGTATCGGCGCCGCATTGGTCCCGGCCACATCGCCAGCTATTGCCATCGTCCCGCCGCCAAACCACCAGCAGCCCAGACCGCACAGAACACAGAACACCGTTTTCATGGTCGCCTTTCGTTTCAGGGTTATCAACTCTTCACTCACGCAGGGTAATGCAACTTGCCGCAAATGTTTTTGTCGACAAAACCAGACAGCGCCTCGGTTCGGATTTTTTCCGCGTTCACCCGGCCCCGACGGCGGTTGTAGCGGGCTTTGACCTCAAAAGCGAAGTTGTCCAGGACCGTCGCACTGACGGGATCACCATTAAACGGGAGCGTCAGGCTCAAGACCCCCTCGTGCTCGGCCAGGTGATGGTATTGCGCCTCGGCGATTTTTGTGGGCATGCATTCCAGCGGCCCGACACAAACCACCGCGTCAATCTGCCCGTGCCGCCATTCATGCAACGGCGCGCCCACCGTCAAAACGGCTTCGCCTTCGAGCGCCGGGCTGACATAAGGCCCGGCGGCGGTCAGCGCCTCGACCGTGGAAGGCAGGGCGGGCCAGCCGAGTTCAGGGGCCAGCGCAGCAAACAACGCGGAATCAATCCGCCGCCGCACCAGATCGCTAAAACTGCCGGCGAAACGCCTGCGACCGCCTCGCTGCCGTTGCAGGTAACCACAGTAATTGATCCATTCGGATTTGGGCGCCAGATGGACCCGCAACCCGCGGGCCTCCAGTTTCTCGATCAGGAAATCGTTGCTGAAATCCACGCCGCGCACGTAAATCTCGCCCGTCAATTCCACCCGTGGCCGGTCGCCCGGCCCGCGCAAAGCGGCAAAATCCCGGCCCGCACGCTGCAGCAATGCGCGGATGCCAAACAGCCGGCCGCCGGTAACCTGCCACAACGCCGCGGTCAGTGACAGATCGCCGCGCGCTGCCGATTCCACGCGCGCCAGCAACTCGCGATGACAACGTTCATATAGTCGGTCCGCCTCCCCGCGCCCGATTTCCACCGGTCGCGCGTCCAACCTTGCCTGAAGCAGCAAATCGCAGGCGACGATTCCCGCCAACACGAGCATCGCTGCGCCCGCGGGCAGATCATCAAAATAGCCCGTGTCTTTCGGCGACCAGATACGGACGCGGTCGCGCCACCCGAGACGTTCGAGCACGATTTTGTTGAGCAGGTTGTAAACACCGAACCGGCAGGGGCCATTCGTGCTGGTCATCAGATAGACAAACCGTTCACCGTCTTTCGCCCGCTCCAGCCGCTGCAGGAGCGACCCGAGCGTCAACGGCATGGGCAGGCATTCCTTGCCCGAAGTGTAGCGGCGTCCCCGGATGAGTGACTCCGCGTCGGGTGGAGGCAGGCTCTCCGCATCGTGCCCCAAACTGCGGAACACCGACGCGACAACTTCCGACGCCGGGCCGATATAAGGCACCAGCAACCGTTCGCGCGTACCGTTGCGATGGTCGAGCTGGTCCAGCCGTACGCCGCTGAACTCGACGGTTTGAAAATCATTCAAGATGGCGCCGGGTCGCGCTCTGCGCCGGTCCTCCTCGACGCAATGCAGGAATGCTTCCAAGCGGGTCTTGGTGCCCGCGTCGCCGGAATGACCGTCCGTTTCGACAATAGCGAACGGTTTGCCCTCCATTACGTAAGCGGCGAAGTGCAGATTGAAACTGTCCGGCCCGCACGAATAGTTGCTGCAGTACAGCGCGTACACACCCGTTGTACGCCGCACTTCGTGAGCGGCGCGCAGCAGGTTGTGGCCGTAACCCCAATACAGGTCGGAGAACATCGGCACCTCCGCGGCCACCGGGAAACAATCCGCCGGAATCCCGATCGCACCCTGTTCCCGTAGGATGGCGGGCACGTTCGAATTCAGAACCGGATGGTAAATCGTGTAACTCCGGCCCAGCACCACCACGGGGACAATGTCCTGGGCCCGGCAAAATTCCAGCGCGCGGCGTCCGATTTGAAAACACGCGGCGTCAAACTCCCGTTGCAACGCGACGCCCGCGCGCCAGGCGCTGCGCCATTGGCTGCGGCTCAAACCCAATTCCAAGGCAAGCCGACGGCAACCCTCGAGGAACTGTTTCGATTCGAGGTTGCCTTCGTCAAAATCCAGTCGGGGCGAAAGCATTCGCGGTTTTTGTCTCCGGCCCTCGTCCCGGGTCTCCATCCAGCGCAACAAATCCGGGGTCGCCTGCACCACGGGACAAACCACCGAACAACGCTGCCCGCCGCTGCGCGGCATACTGCGCAACATCGGCACGAAAACCCAATCCGCCCCGGTCGCGATCATCTGTTCCATCAGCCCGTGGAAGAGTTGCATCGGGGCGCAAAACGGCACATTGGCCGCCTGAATGCCGCGCTGGAGCGTGTCGTGGCCGCCGCCGCTGACGATTTCCAGATCCAACCCGGCCCGATAAAAAAAAGCCGCAAAGAACGGAAAGATTCCCTTGAGCATGAACTCCTCGCCGAGTGCAATGCGCGGTTTGCCGCGCGAACCAACGAACGGCGCAACCAGTTGTTGCAGCGATTCCCCGCGTTCGCGGAACGGGTCCGGGGCGAGATCGGGCAGCTTTTTCTTGCGCGTGCCCCGGTCATGCAGCGCACAGCCGCCTCCCCAGGTGAAGTTTGAACGTTGGTGGTTGACCAGGGTGCGCAGTCTTTCGATCCGGCAATGATTGCCCGCACCGCCGCAGCCGCGCGTGGAACCGCAGACAAACATGTCCTTCTGCTCCACCTTCGCTTCGAGGAACCGCGCCGGATCGAGCGGCGCGAGCCGGCGCGCATCCAATTCTCGCGCCGCGAGCAAAGCGATGCCCAGTGCACCCACCGTGCCGGGATTCGGAGGCACGATGATTTCACTGCCCGTTTGCCGCGCCACCGCCGCGGCGAGGGCATCGGCCGAGAAAGGCATGCCCTGGCAGAAAATCACCCGGCCAACGGAGCGATTGCCTTTCACCCGGTTCAAATAATTCTTGATGATGGAATCGTAGAGGCCGGAAATGATAACCGGCGGCGCCACGCCGGCGGCCATTGCCTCGTCAATCACCCCGGCCATGAACACCGAGCAGTGTTGTCCCAACGATACGCCGGCCGGGGCATCCAGGGCGGCCCGCCCCAGTTGTTGCACGTCCGGGATGCCGGCAAATTTGCTGCCCTGTTCCTCGATGAACGAACCGGTGCCGGCGCTGCACGCCTCGTTCATGGCGCAGTCAATGATACGGCCTTCCGCCAGCCGGATGTATTTCGCATCCTGCCCACCGATTTCAAAAATCGTGTCTACGCGCGGGTCAAAATGCAGCGCACCCGTGGCGTGGGCGACGATTTCATTGATAACGAACACGGCATCCCGGCCGTAGCAGGACGTCAGCAGCGATCCGGCCACTTCACGCCCGCTGCCGGTCGCACCGAAAGCGACCACGGCACACTTCGCCGCCGGGCCCGTGGTGAAATCGCGCAACAATTCCTGCGTAACGCCAACGGGATTACCCAGGGTGCGGCGATAGGCTTCCCAGACCGTTTCCCGGCTGGATAGATCCATCGCCACCACCTTGGAGCCGGTCGAGCCGATGTCAAAGCCGAGCACCACGCGCCGGACTTCCCCGTTGACCACCGCCCATGGTTGCGCCGGCAGGCGGCGGACCTGATGAAGCGAACCGGCCAGCGCAGGCAGGCGTTCCAACTTCAATTCCGGCGACGGCAGGAGCAATTTTTCCAGCGCCGGCAACCGGGCCGGAGATTCAGCCGCAACGAGGGCATTGCCGAGCGCTTCCAGGCAAAGTGAATCCTCCCCCCTGGACGGGATTAAATTCATGCCCAATCGTGCCAGCGCCTGGTCAAAGCCCCGGCGCACGCGCGGAGAGCGGCTCACCCCGCCGGTCAGAAACACCCGCGCCGGGCTGACGCCGGGTTTGATCAGTGCGAGAACATTTTCGCAAACGGCATCGAATAAGCCGGCCAGGATGCGCGCACGGTCCTCACCCTTGTTGGCGAGATGCGTCATGTCGGTCTTGAGGATCACCGGACACCGACCCGACAGGGGAGCGGGATCAGCCACGTCGGCGCATAACACACCGGCCTCACCGACCGTGAGAGAAAAGCGCCCGACGAGTTGCTGCAGAAAATTGCCCGTGCCCTGGGAACAGCGGCTGTTCTCCCGAAAACGGGTCAATCCGTTGGCGCGCACCTCTAGCACGGAAAATCCATGACTGCCAATGTTGATGACGGTCACCGGCCCGTCACCCAGGAAGAACCGGCTGCCGCGGAGCAACGCCTGTTTGGTCGGGACTGGCGGCAGCCTGATTTGGGCGGCAAATCGCCCGCTGGTCGCGGCCCCATCCGCGTCAGACCACTGCCAGCGGCGCAATGCGGCAAGCAATACCGGGCCGGGCCGGCTGCCATGTTCAAGGATTTCGCGCCGCCCGATCCGCAGGCCCGCTTCGTCCCGCAGCAGCTCGACCAGTTTGATGCTTTCGGCTCCGGCATCAATGCCAATGAAACGGGAGGGGGGCCGATTGACCGGGTCCGCCGGGCAGAGCCGTGAACCGGCAAAACCGGATGGTTCCAATGTTTTCATAAAGTCATCGCCTCAGGTTAAACCGGGAGGTCGGTTCCGAACGTCCCTTCCGGCCGCGGTTGTTGTTCCGGCGCCTATTTAACTCCGCTTGCTTGAAACTTGTTAATTGATAAAACTGGGGGCAACATCGGCTGGTTCAATGAACGTTCATCACCTCGAACTGTTTTATTACGTCGCCCGGCACGGCGGCATCATGCCGGCGGTGCGGAACATTCCCTACGGCATCCAGCAACCGGCCATCAGCTCCCAGATCGGCCAGCTCGAGGAATTCCTCGGCGTGACCCTGTTTCACCGGCGTCCGTTTGCGCTGACGCCGGAGGGGGAAAAACTTTTTGAATTCATTCTGCCGTTTTTCTCGAACCTTGACAAAATCGCCGGGGAATTTCAAGGCGGGCAGGCGCGGCATATCCGCATCGGCGCCTCGACGATCATCCTGCGCGACCACGTTCCCGGGTTGCTGCAGGGCGTGCGCAAAAAATTTCCCGGGTTGAAGGTGTCGCTGCGCGAAGGCTTCCCGGCCCACCTGTCTGCGTTGCTGGAAAGAGACGAGATCGACCTGGCCATCACCCTGATGGAAAAGAAAAATCCGCCCGGCTTCCAATCGTTGACGCTGCTGGAATTACCGCTGGTGCTGCTCGTGGAAAACAGCAGCCGCATCAAATCGGCGGAGGAGTTGTGGCAACGCGACCGGATTGAGGAATCCCTGATCTGCCTGCCGCCCGCGGAATCACTTTCCAAAAATTTTCTCAACCGGCTCAACCAGCTGGGGGTGGATTGGTTCCCGAGCATTGAAGCCAGCTCGACGGATCTGATTGAAACCTATGTGTCCAAGGGACTCGGGATCGGTTTGTCGGTTGCGATTCCGAAAAAAGCGCCGCCCGCCGGCGTGCGCGCGTTGCCGTTGCCGGGATTTGCCCCGATCATGATCGGCGCGCTGTGGCGGGGACGCGTGACACCATTGCTGCAGGCCTTCATCGAGGAATCAAAGTTGCGGGCCAGAGAGTTGGCATGAGTCATGCGCGGCAAGTTCCGAGACACCTCCCGCCCTAGGTCGAGACAACCCCGATGGTTTTGAGGGATTTTTCCGTCCCGCCAACTTCGCACAGTAACGATTTCCAAGACAGACCGCCCAAACAGGCCATTTGGCGCGCCAGTTGCTGAACCTAGCTTCAGTTTTACCGAATTGCCGTTCGCAATTCAGAAATCGAAAAAATTAACAAAGCAACAACACATGGCCCTGTCATTTCTAAACGGTCTCGCGGGAAAGAAGCGGGCGCAGATGATGGTGATCGATCTGGGCGGCCGGACAACCAAGGCCGTTCTCCTGGAACGGCGGGGCGAAGTGCTGGCGCTCACCCGGTTTGCGTTGCTGGACGCGCCGATTTACGAGAAAAAAATTTCCACCGAGTTGCTGGCTGAACATTTGCGGGCCGTGGCCCTGGCGCTGGAGTCGCCCACCAAGCTGGTCACCCTGGCTATCGGCCTGGATGACACCGTGGTGCGGCAGGTGGAACTGCCGCAGATACCGATGGATGAAATGCGGCTGGTTTTAAAAAACAACACCAAGGGCTACCTGCAGCAGGACATGCCCAATCATGTTTTTGACTGTCACATTTTCCCGCCCAAGGCCCAGGGCAAATCAGCCGAGGCCCCCAAGGCCGGTACGATTCCAAAATTGAAAGTGCTGGTCGCCGGCATGAAGCAACAGGTGGTCAATGATCTTCAGGCGGCGATCCGGGATGCGGCGTTGACCGCGGATCATATTGTGCCCGGACTCATCGGACCGGTGAACGCATTTGAGCTGGCATTCCCGGAAGCTTTTGCCGCCGAATCGATCGCCCTCGTGGACATCGGCTTCAAACATTCCTCCATTTGCGTGATCGATCGCGGCGAACTGGTCCTGAGCCGGGTCGTCAACATCGGCGGCGACAAATTGACGGCGGGACTGGCTGAGTCCATGAACATCACCTACGCCGAGGCTGAGGGCATTAAAGTGGGCATGGCGCCGGAAGTTCAAGCCATGCTGGAGAACCAGGTGCAACCGTTGGGACGCGAACTGCGCGCCTCGCTCGACTTTTTTGAACATCAACAGGACCGCCCCGTATCCCAGGTTTATCTCACCGGAGGATCGGCCCGATCGGAGATGATTTTACAAATGTTGCACCGGGAAATGATCGCCGATTGCAAAACCTGGAATCCGACGGCGTCCTTGCAACTGGCCTTGCCGGGACAACAGGCGGTGGAAATTGAACAGGTAGGCCCGCAACTGAGCGTGGCGATCGGCACCGCGCTGGCAGCCTTTTAATTGAATTTGAATTATGCCCATTCGCATCAATTTGCTCGCCGAGGCCCAGGCCGCCGAAGAATTGCGCCGACACGACCCGGTCAAACGCGTGATCTATTTCGCGGCGTTCCTGGTGGCGCTGATGCTGGTCTGGAGCAGCTCGCTTCAGCTCGAAGCCATGCTCGCCCGGAAAGCGGTGACCGACCGGCAGACGGAGATCCAGACGCGCACCAATGAATTTGAGCGGGTCCTGAGCGACCAGAAAAACATGGCCGCCACCAAAGGGAGGCTGGACGCGTTGAAAAAGATGACGAACAGCCGCTTTCTGCAGGGCAACCTGATGAATGCCCTGCAACAGATCAATGTGGACGGCGTGCGACTGACCCAGCTGAAGGTGGACCAGAACTATTTTTTGGCAGCGGGGACCAAAACGCAGACCAACGGAACCCGCGTGGTGCCCGGACGCCCCGACACGGTGACGGAAAGAATCATTGTCACACTTAACGCACGGGATTCCAGCAGCAATCCTGGAGACCAGGTCAACAAATTCAAGGAAGCCGTTGCCGACGAAACTTATTTCAAAAGCATGCTGAACAAAACCAACGCGGTCCAACTGGTCTATCTATCAGCCCCGCAGACGACCCCCGATGGCAAATCGTACGTCATATTCACGGTGGAATGCCATTTCCCGGATTACTCCAGATGAAAAGATTATCCAAAGAGAAACGCAATCAGCTGATCATCGTCGCCTTCTTGACGGTGGCGGTCCTGGGACTGCTTTATTTCGGAGTGATCCAGCCCCAGTATAAATCCCTTTCTACCATCGCCCGGGCCCAGAAAACGGCGGACAGCAGACTCCAGGGCATCAGGCATACCATAACCAACGCCGATGTGACTGCGATTCAACTGACCGACTCCGCCGCCGCGCTGGTCCGTTCCGAGAAGGACATGGCATCCGGCGACTTGTATTCCTGGACGTATGACACCATCCGCCACTTCAAACAGCAGTACAAGGTGGAAATTCCTGAGGTCGGCCATCCAACGACCGGCGAGATGGATCTGCTGCCATCATTTCCCTACAAACAAATCCGATTTACCATCAATGGGACGGCTTACTACCACGATCTGGGCAAATTCATCGCTGACTTTGAAAATAATTTTCCGTACGCCCGGGTCGTTAATCTCGTTGCCGAACCCATGCCCGGCGCGGAAGTCAACAGCGAGAAACTCTCATTCAGAATGGATATCGTCGCCTTGTTGAAACCCAACGCCTCCTGACTAAAACCATTATGAACCGATGCCCTAATTCTTACAAAAGTGTGATGGCCGCAGGGCTTTCCCTTGTGTCGGTCATGGTGTTGCCTGTGGCGGCGGCCCCCGTCACCCAACCCCCCACGCCCGAAGTGGTATCACGTTCGGTCTTTGTCATCCCCACCAATCCGAAAGAAGGGCGCGACCCGTATTTCCCCAATTCCAACCGGCCTTATGACAGCGCAACCGCCGGCCAGGTTCATGTCGCTGACGTGTCCTCGCTGGTCTTAAAAGGTGTTTCCGGCCCGCCGGACCACCGGCTGGCGATCATCAATAATCACACTTTTGCCGAGGGCGACGAACAAGACCTGGTCACTTCTCAGGGCCGGATTCACGTCCATTGCGTCGAAATTAAAAACGGTGCCGTGGTGATTGAAACCTCCGGCCAGCGTCATGAGTTGAAGTATGTCGCCAATCCTTGATTCCCAAAAAATGGACATGACCACTCACATTCTCAGTCAATCCATCCGGACCAATCTTTTTCAAATGAGGCCGACTGCTGGCACGGAACCTTCTTATCTCACCGGATGCAGCCAGACGCCGACGGCCAAAACGGCCAGACGCCACTAAAAATTTAAAACGTATGTTAAACATAACAACGAGTCGGAGCCAGACCGGAGATAAAGGTATGAAAACAAAAATACTGATCGCAACATTGCTGGGATGTCTTACTTGGCAGCAGGGGGCATTGTCCCAAACTGATACCATTGCAACCAACCCGGCCACCACGGACCAGGTTGCGCCCGTGAGCCAACCCGTCGGCACCACCGATTCCAATCAAGTGACTGGCACGGTTGCGGACAATCCGTCGGCGACGCCCACGGCCACCGACGCTGCAGCGCCGACCGCTGCCGCCGCGGCCACAACGGACGCCAGTATGACCAGCAGCAATGAAGCTGCGGCCGCCACTGCGCCGACAGTTGAGGTTCCCGGTGCGAGCACCAATGAAGCTGCCAGCGCGGCCAGTCCGCAGCCTTCGGCGCCCGCCAGCATACCCTTGATTCAATTTCAGGATGTTCCGATCACCACCGCCATCGAAAATCTGGCCCGTCAGGCAGGCATCAATTACCTGATCGACCCGAAAGTCGGCTATGGCCAGCCCGATCAGAACGGACAAATCAAACCCGAGCCCACCCTGTCCATCCGCTGGGAAAATGTCACCGCCGAACAGGCGCTCATGGCGTTGCTTGACAACTACGGTCTGCAAATCACCACCGAACACAAGACCCAGATTGCCCGCATCACCACCAAGGATCCCACGGCGCCGGTGCCCCTTTCCACCCGGGTCGTTCAGCTTAAATATGCCAGCGTGACGAACATGACGGAATCGATCCAGGCTTCTCTCGCGGACAAACGCAGCAAGGTCTTGCCGGATCCCCGTACCAGCCAGCTGGTCGTGGTAGCCACCGAGGCCGAGCAGGAAGCCATCGACCAACTCATCAACGAACTCGACAAGCCCACCCGCCAGGTCTTGATCGAAACCAAACTGGTCCAGGTTTCCAGCAATCCCACCACGAAGAAAGGTGTTGATTGGTCGGGCACGCTGGCGGCGCAAAACATCTCTTTTGGAAACGGCCTGGTCGGTCCGGGATCTTCGACCACCGCGAGCATTCCTGGCGACACCACCACCGGGACCACTCCCGGCGGCGGACACCCGGCCGGCGGCTCGGCCAGTTCCAGCGCGCAAACTGTCTTGAATATCGTCCAGGGTGTCGGCGGTGTGTCCTGGAATACGGTTGGCGGTTTTACGCCGGGCGTTGGGTTTCTCAATGCCGACGGCGCGCATGCCGTGCTCTCCTTCCTGAATTCGACTTTTGACGCCCAGGTGGTTTCCACTCCGCGCGTCGTCACCCTGGACAACCAGCTCGCGAGAATTGAAGTGACCCGCAGCTTCCCGGTGATCAACATCACCTCGGGCACCCAAAACTCCGCCGGCAGCTCGACAATCACCTATTCCAACATCGGCACCATCCTGGAGGTGACCCCGCGCATTTCGGCCAATGATTTCATCTGGCTCAAAGTATGCCCGGTCGTCTCGAGCTTTTTCGGTAATGTGATTGTCACGGTGGCAGGCGGGGCCGGCAATCCGTCAACCTCCTACCCTGTTCCACAGTTTGATTATCGTAAGATTGATTCGCAGGTGATGATTCCCAACGGCAACACGCTGGTCATGGGCGGTTTGATCCAGGACAACCCGACTGCGGGTTACACCAAGGTGCCGCTCCTGGGCGACATCCCCGGACTGGGATGGGCATTCCGCAGCGAGACCAAGACCATGAACAAGGACAATTTGATCATTTTCCTGACACCAACCATTATTAAGAACACCGATTTCCAACAGGCGGCGGACAGCAGTGAATATCTCCAATCCAAACCGTATGTCATGAAGTCCCGCTTGAACCCGAATACGATTTGGGATGGTGCCGAACCGCGCAACGATTGGAGCAATCCTGCCCCGGTCGCCGGTGAATTCGACAAAAAATAACCGGTGAACCCATGTTCATCGACCGGCAAACCAGATTAACCGTGAACGGCATATAACCATCAAACTTGCTTTATGAGAACGACAATTCTCAACCTCCAGCGCGCGTGGCAAACCTTCGGGCAAACGTGTTTCGTCCCGCTATCGCGGGGCTTCATCGTGGCGGCCACATCACTGCTGACCGCCGCCAGCCTCCACGCTGCTACTACCGTCAACACACTGGGCGGCGGCGCCCCGTCCAAATTCTACGGTTACAAGAACGGCAATACCCTGAGCCAGGCCTTGTTCCATACCCCTTCCGGCATCTGCCTGGATGCCACCGGCACCCAGTTATTGGTGGCTGACCGGGATAATAATGCGATCCGCATCCTCGATCTCACTGCGGGCAATACCTACACGTTCGGCATCATTGCCTCCAACGCCATTAACAAGCCCGTCGGAGTCGTGGCGGACAGCTTCAACAACGTTTTCGTCCTGGATCACGGCAATGGCAATAACGGCATGGTCGTTGAATTTAATAATTTCGGCGACCTTGTGGCTACCAATGCAGCCGGATTGACCAATGCCAACGGGATTGCCCTGGATATTAAAAGTGGCAACATTTATGTGACCGTCCGGAGCAATACCCTGCTCCGGATCTCCGGCCTCGCCATCACCAACATCGCCACCATAAGTACCCCCGGCACCTTGTTGCAAGGCATCGTCTTGAAGCAAAATGGATTGATTGCCGCCTGTGACTCAGGCCGGCATGGCATCCTGCTGATCGACCCCGCCACCGGCAACGTTACCACCAATGCCGGATTCCATGGCGCGGGCGACTTCGCGCCGATCGGGGTCGACATGGCATCCAGCAGCACTGCCAAATTCCGCCAACCCATGAGCGTGGCCGAGGCGGGCGATGGGACTTTGATCGTCACGGACTATGGCAACCACCGTATTAAAGCCGTGCTGAACAGCGGCGTCGTAACCAACATCGCCGGCGTCAGTTCCAATTTCTGGGTTAAAGGCACGGGCAAATTCCCCGGTTGGGCCGATGGATCGGTCATCATACCGGACCAGTCGCCTGACGCCGAGTCGCGCCTGCCCTTCGGTGTGGCCTTTGCACCCGACGGCTCCATCTATACGTCGGAAGACTTTTATCACGTGATTCGCAAGATCACGGGCGCCAACCTGCCGCTGCCGCCGGTGCCACCGGCGCCGCCGACAGCGCCGCGAATCGGCTGGTTCGATTACGAATTTGACCTCACAACCGGCTTGTTCCTGAGCACGCTCCATCCGGTCGTTGGCGCCATTACTTTTCACAATGACGCTATGATTGCGATTGATCCCGGTACCAATGGTATCGAGACCTTTTACATCACCACCAACGGACCCGCGCCGGTTCCCACTGTCCCCAGCGCCCTCAACGGCAGCACGCCGCCGGTTTATCAAGATCGGGTGACGACCAGGTACTCGACTCTGCCCGTAACCACAATCCCGGACATGGTGGTCAAAGCGGTCAATGTCAACTCCGCCGGAATCAGCAGCCCGGTGATTAGCGCCGAGTTCCTCTTTCAGGTTGCCAACCCAACGATCGTTGGCAACAACGGAGCGCAGTTTACCATCAGCGACATCACGACCAACGTGACAATCTGGTATACGATTGACGGCACCCTTCCCACCAACGGTCCACCCAGCCTTGGGGGCATCGCACTCACCAACGGGAGCTCGGTCACCCTTTCCCTGAGTGTGACCACCAACGTCTTGTTCCAGGCCCGCGCTTTCCGCCCCGGCTATGCCCCGAGCGGGGTCGCCCCGCAAACTTTTTCACCCGCAAACTTCTTGCCCAACAGCATTACCTTCGGCTTCAGTTCCGGTGAAGCCTCCAGCGACTTTGTCGCGTCGCCCGGCCA
>CAYPSF010000032.1:2767-32794 GCA_964413165.1 uncultured Bifidobacteriaceae bacterium | reverse complement strand
GCGACGTGAAGGACATTCACATCAAGGGCGGCTCGATCCTCGGCACCGCGCGCACAAACCCGACCAAGTCCGCGGAGCAGATGAAGAATGTGTTCAGCGTTTTCGAAAAACTCGGCATCACCGCCCTCGTGACGATCGGCGGCGATGACACGGCCTTTTCCGCCAGCGTCGTGGCCAAGCAAAGCCACGGCAAAATCAAGGTCGCGCACGTGCCCAAGACGATTGACAACGACCTGCCCCTGCCCGGTTCCACGCCGACGTTCGGTTACGAGACAGCCCGTCACTATGGCGTTTATATCGTCCGCAACCTCATGGAGGACGCCCGCACCACTTCGCGCTGGTATATCATCATCAGCATGGGACGCGCCGCGGGACATCTTGCGCTCGGCATCGCCAAGGCATCGGCCGCCACGCTGGCCATCATCCCGGAGGAATTCCGCGAGCGGCAATGCACCGTGGACGAGGTGTGCGACATCATCATCGGCTCCATCATCAAGCGCCGCGCCGAAGGGTCGCAATACGGCATCGTCGTCCTGGCCGAAGGACTCATCGAAGCGATGGGCGAGCAGGGATTGATCAAGGCGCTGCCGGACGGGCATCTGGAACGTTTCGGCAAGGTCATCCGCGACGACCACGGCCATTTGCGCCTGGGCGAAATCGAGTTCGGCCGCCTGATGAAGGAATTGCTGACGACGCGTCTGGAAAAGCTCGGCATTAGAATGGCCTTCATCGACAAGGACCTGGGCTACGAGTTGCGTTGTGCCGACCCGATCCCGTTCGACGCCGAATACACGCGCGACCTCGGTTATGCCGCGGTGAAATTTCTGCTCTCGCCCGAGGCGGAAAAATACGGCGCCATCATCAGTTTCGTGGACGGCAAGATGAACCCGCTGCCGTTCGACAAGATGCTCGACCCCAAGACCGGCCGCATGCAGAACCGCAAGGTCAACGTGGACGGCGAAGCCTACGAATGCGCCCTGGCCTACATGATCCGGCTCGAACGCGAGGATTTCGAGGACACGAAACAACTCACCAAATGCGCCGGCGTGGTGGGCATGACGCCCGAGCAATTCCGCGCCCGCTTCGGTTACCTGGTCGGGATAAAGTAAAATTCGTTGAAGCGTAATTCGTTGAACCGTTAAACCGTTAAACCGTTGAAGCGTTGAAGCGTTGAAGCGTTGAAGCGTTGAACTGGGCCTGGTGAACGATTCAACGGTTCAACAATTCCACGATTCAACGCTTTAACTATTCAACGGTTTACGTCTTTCATCGACCGCATCATTTTGACCAGACACCACGTGGTGGCGACGTTGCGCAACATCGATGGGCAGAAACATTGGCAATCATGCCTGATTGGGAATATTAATTGCGTTATGGTTGGGCATGACCTACGGTCATAGCTGAGGTCAAAACTCTCCCGAATCGGATTTATGATAAAACGCTTTTTCTATTCACTCATCACGCTGGCATTGCTTGTCCATCTTACTCCTGGCGCACGCGCGGCGGTGGCTTTCACCGTCACGCCCGCCTCCGTCAGCAACACTTACAACGGCCGGGTCACGCTGCAGGTCACCGGCCTGACGGGCGGGGACACGGTGGTGGTGCAAAAATATCTCGACGCCAACACCAACGGCATCATTGATGGCCGGGACATTTTGTGGCAGCAGTTCAATTTGACGGATGGTCAGGCGAGCGTGTTTCATGACGGCGGGACCGTGGTGACGAACTTCAATGTTCCGGGCGATGTCGATACGACAGCGACGCAAATCACCACGCCGTTGAACTTTCAAAACGGCGACTTCTCGCAAAACATCGTCGGGAAATACCTGTACAAACTTTCGAGCCCGGCCGGACATTTTACGGCCATCACGAACCTGTTCACAGTCACCAACTTTGCTTACGCGCAGTCGTTCACGGGCACGATATTCAGCAACAACACCGCCGCGGTCGTTTCCAATGCCGTCATCCTCCTGTTCCAACCATCCGGCAATAACGGGCTGAATCCTGTCAGTGGCGCCGTGGCAAACAATGCGGGCAGTTACACCATCAAGGCGCCGCCGGGGACTTATCTGCTGGCGGCTTTTAGAAGCAACTACCTGGTGAATCTGACGGCCTCGCCGACGTTGGTTTTGGGCAGCGGTTCGACGATCACAACGAATTTGACGCTGACCAACGCCACGCAGAGCATTTCCGGGAAAATTGCGGACTCCAACACCCCCGCCATCGGCCTGCCGGGCTTCTTGGTGCCCATGGAGTCAACCAATAATTTTCTGGCGATTGGCTTCACCGACACCAATGGCAATTTCACCGCCGGGACGCGACCGAACGTTTGGAAGATTCAAAGTAATGACCAGGCCCTGACTACCCATGGCTACGTCGCCGCTCAAAACAGCATCAAAACCAACACCGCCGGAGGAAGCGTCAGCGGGATCACAAATGCCCTGCCCAAGGCGACCGCGATATTTTACGGCAGCGTCAAGGATGAGCTGGGCAATCCCCTGGCGGGAATTGACATCGGCAGCAGCGACAACAACAACCAGTATCAATCGGACAGCCACACGGACACCAACGGGAACTACGTGGCCGGCGCCCTTGCGGCGGACTGGCACGTGGGCATCAACAGCGACGGCAGTCCTGTCAACTATGTTTTTTCGCAGGGATTGGACACCACCCTTACCAATGGCCAGGCGCAGCTGTGCAATTTCACCGCCATCCGGGCGACCAATCACATCACCGGCCATATCCAGGACAGCAATGGCAACGCCATCGCGAACGTCGGGATTTCCGCCAACGCGACCATCAACGGCACGAATTACCAGACGCTGAGCGCAGACGCGGATGCCGGCGGCAATTACTCCCTGCTTGTTCCCAATGGCAGTTGGAACGTCAACGTCAACTGCAATGGCGGGGACGACAGCCTGGACGGAATACTCGGCAACGGCAATTACACGTGCCCCAACAGCCAGAACATCAACATCGCCGGCAGCAATGCGACCAACAATATCATCGTCCAGTTGTGCGGCGGCATTTCCATCACCACCTCTTCACCGCTGCCCGTCGGCGAAGTCGGCGTTTCTTACAGCCAGTTTGTCCAGGCGTCGAGCTGTAACAACTCTCTTACCTGGTCGTTTGTTTCCGGTTCACCGCCGGCGGGATTGACCGGTAATCCTTCCTCCGGCGAAATCTTTGGCATACCAACCGTGGCCGGCACATCCAATTTCACCTTTCAGGTCACCGACGGCGTGAATACTACGAACAAACAATTTTCCCTGACCATCAACAGTGCGGTGCAGATCACGACCGCTTCCCTTCCCAACGGGACCAATGGCACTTCCTACAGCGAACAATTGCAGGCCAGCGCCGGGGTTCCCTTCGGCGGGTCGTCACCATACAGCTGGTCGTTGTCGTCCGGCAACCTGCCGGGAAGCCTGAACCTGGCTACGAATGGTCTCCTTTCGGGCCCGTTGACGGCCAGTGGCACCTTCAATTTCACCGTGGAAGTCACGGACAGCCTGGGCGGCGTCTCCGACCAGCCGCTTTCGCTCAATATCATCACCACCAATTTGCCGACGCTGACCGTCGGCACTGGCAGCGGACAAATCATCGTACTGTGGCCCGCCTCGGCCGGGACGAATTTCACCCTGCAGACCACGACCAATCTGGCCACCGGCCCGTGGGTGCCCGCCACCAACGGCGTGCCGGCCATTTCCATCCTTTTCAGCAACACCGGCTCTGCTCAGTTCTTCCGCTTGCAGTAACAATCGTAAACTTTACCAACACACGCGGCGGCGGAAAATCTCCGCCGCCGTTTTGGTTTCCCGGTGGGGCGAGCGTCCCCGCGAGCCGCTTCACCTTCCACTCCATATCAAATCAAAGACCCTACCCTTGAATGGCCATTCTCCAATCCTCTGCGCCAATCCTTTGCGCAACGGGTTCTCCTGCACATAAAGCCACTTTTCCAAATAGTTTTCAGCGTCACGCAAGCGGTGATGCCATCCGCGTGCTTGAAACTTCCATTCCTTCCGACCCTGTTTGAGGTTGAACTGACGTTTCCAGTAGGCGACCCAGGTCTCAATGGTGAATTGCAGATCACGCGGCGCACAAAGGGCGTGTAGATGATCTGGCATAAGAAGGTAATCGCCCACCAACCATGCTTTGGCTTCCAACCAGGTCTGATGCAACAAACGATGCGCTGTTTCGTTGGCTAGCCAAGGTTCACGTTTGTCGGTGTTGATGGTCAGCAGCACAATGTTCGACTGACCCAATTGAATATGGACACCTGGAGATGGGTTCTGACGCTCGGGAAGCTTGTTCTCCAAAGGAGCGTTCACATCACCGAGAGTATTGGAAATCATATCCGGTTTGGAAGTTTGAATTTGGAACGGCGGCTCGCGAGGACGCTCGCCCCACCGGCGCTGAATTTTGGTGGGGCGAGCGTCCCCGCGAGCCGGTTGACACACTAAAATCCTGAGACGACGGCTCGTCAGGAGCCTCGCCCCACCACAATATGCCTACTTCCCGCCAGCCGCCGTGGACCGGATCACTTTAACCAGGTACCAGGTGGTGGCGGGATTCCCCAGCGGGATTTCCCAGCCGTCTTCGAGCCGCCTGCCCCGAAGGGGTTCGCCCATGGGCCGGGCCGCGCCGTCGAGCGGAATCAATTGCATCCCCACCGCCCCCTCGATCTCATGCAACGTCACCCAGCCGGTCACCGGCTGGATCAACGTCGGCCCTTTGCCATAGTCCGTCCAGAGCGTGTGCCGCTCGTTCCATTTCGCGCCGTGATTCTGCCAGCGCGAGCAGGCCGTAAGCAACATCGTCGCCGACCGCGACAGCGGCTGGCCGTCGAGTGAGGAAACGGTAATGGCACAGAAATCATTTTTTACGTCAGCCGACAACTGGCTCGTCCCTCGGCCATTGGCCTTCACGAAACCGATGAGACCCTGTGTGCGGTCCGTGTCAATTGTCACGAGTCCCCGGTTATCGCGCGTTTGATTGGTTTCGGTGGGGCGAGCGTCCCCGCGAGCCGGCTCGTCAGTAGCCTCGCCCCACCGGGAGGCACCACCCGAAACCTGCCAGGCCAGCTCCCTGGTATCGGAAACAATCCGGTTGGTTTCCCTCGTCGTGAACGTCGCGGTCGGTTCGCAGTCCAGGCATTGGACACGGGAACCGTGGCGCAAAGCCAGTGACAATGGAAATCCCGGCGTGAAGTATGGCCGCTCCGATTCCGGCAGACGGATACTCTCGTTGATCTGCTGCACGGAATAGCTGCGCAGTTCCGTTTTCACCGCCGGTTTCACGTCGGGCCGGAGAAACAGCAGCGCGCCGGCCTCCATCTGCACCATCTTGACCGGGTCCAGCGTGATGTCGAAGGGATCGGTGACAAAATGTTGCCAGCCGGAAATCTTCGGCTCGAACGTGTAAAAGAAAACGCCGTCCCAGTCCTGGAAGGCCCCGTAGGCGGCCAGGAGCGGAATCATTTCGCCCGCGTATTCGTTCGGGTTGGGTTCGTTCACCTCGCTCACCGTGAACGGTTTGCCGGCGAAGGCCGAGCGTGTCAACTTGACCACCGCGGAATGCAGCGGGTCGTTCACCATGGGCGTGTTGCGGGCACCGTAGATGGCCGGGTGCTGCCAATAAACATGCGCATCCACAATGTCCAGCTGCGACGTGGACCGGAGCAAAGGCAGGCCGGGAATCCAGTAGGTGTGGTCGGCGGTCCCGGTGACCAGCGATTTCACTCCCAGGGTTTCCTTCAGATATTTCTCCAGGTCGCGGAAGTAGCCGGTTTCCATGTCCGTATAAAACGCCGCCTCGGCATAAAACCGTTCTTTGGGCGCCGCGCCGAACTCCTCCCGCCGGAGCCGCGGAACGGGCGCGTTACCCTTTACCCCGGCTTCCGCGCGCAACCGGTTCAATTCTGCCGGGGGCTTCGTCTTGGCCAGCCATTCGTTATATTTTGCCGTCAGCAGCTTTTCATACGCCGGCGGCAGATCCAGTTGATAGCGGAGCTGGTTGGTCGTGACCAGTTCGCCGCGCAGCCAGTTGCGCATCCAGAATTCCAGGATGGAATTTTCGTTGGCGATCTCGACGATGGCCACCGCCGGTTCATTGCAGTAGGTCGCGCGGGTGTACGGGTTGTAGTGGGTGAGCAACTGCTTCGCATAATCGCGCTGCAACTCCAGCAGCCGGTCGCCGAAATACGTCATGCCCTTGGCCACGCCGATGAGGTCGTAATCGGGCACGCCGTCGCCCGGCTTGTAATTGCGCCCGACGTTGAGGTTCAGGTCCGAATAAATGCCGCATTTCTTGAGTTCGGCGATGAAGAAATCCAGCCGGTCGAGCCGTTCCGGATCCAGTGTCAACGAGTTTGTGCGGTTGCCGTCGATCAATCCCTGGGGACGCTCTTTGGTTGTCCGGTCGAGGAAATGAAACCGCACGCAACTGATGCCGAACCGCGCCAGTTCTGCAGCCCAGCCGGGTGCTGCGTTCGTAGGCGGCAGCATGGTCGAACCGTCGCTCCAGCCGGTGAGGTTGACGCCCCAGATGCGGAATCGCTGACCGTCCGGCTTGACCAGGTGCCCGTCCTTGGCCCGGATGAAGCCATCCCGGCCCGCTGGCGCATCGAGCAGAAAGGAAATATCCGCCGCCGAATTTGTCCGGCCCGCGTGATCGATGACGAACGGCTGCCAGGGAATCTCCTGTGCCGGGGCAAGTCCGGCACAAAACATCACTGCCAAGGTCAGATAAAGGACGGGAAATTGATTGAGCCGGTTTTTTGCCATGGTTGACGGCACTATGCCGGCTGGGTATCGAGGATCAAGTGCAAATCCGAAAGGAGACAGGTTCGTTTGCCTGGTTTTGTCAGGTACTCTCCGCTCAAGGGTCAGCCAGCATCTTCTTGTATTTCTCAACCTCTTCCGCCGGCATCTCTTTGAACAGGACCCTGATGGTGTAGTTGCCAACCATCTTGCCGTCGCGCATGTAGAGCCAATCCGAAATGTCAGCCTCAGGAATTGGTATCCGATCTCCGAGTTTGACGTTCCGAACGATGTCCGGGTCATTGTTGATCGTCCCCAGCGTCTTGCCATCTTTCCGCTCAATGTCCGTCAGCCAGAAGTGCTCCGTCCCCTTCGGATCAGTGATTTTAACCTTGAGCGCAAAGTCGCTTTCGCCGTGCTCCCGCTTTTCGAATGTCTGCCAGAACTGCGGCAGGGCGGCACGGGCATTGGCGATGGCGGCGTTCATCTCCGGGTCATCCTTGGTCACACTGATAACCGTGTCCTGTTTGGAGCAACCCGTCACGGCGGCAATCAAAACCGCGATGAGCAAAATACCGAGATGCAATGTGTGTTTCATAACATTGAGTGTAAACTGCCTGACTCTAAGAGGGCGCAAAGAGTGGCAAGTGACGTGACGCGAACTGACTCACGTCATTCCTCTTCCGATTCGATGTTCGGCGTTGGATGTTCGATGTTCGATGTTTTCCATTTTCCTCATTCACGGCAGCGGGGTGCCCAGCGCAACGAGGTGGCCGTCCTTGTCCCGGAGATAGGCCACGGTCTGGCCCCACGGTTTGGCCTCGGGGGCGCTCACTGCGGTCGCCCCGGCTTTCACTGCGCGGGCATATAATGCCGGGACATCGGACGTGACCAATGAAATCTCAAAACCCAGCGGCCCCTTATCCGAGGTAGCGACCGCGATTCCTTGTTTCGAATGTTCGTTGGCCAGTTCCAGGCTATAGAACGCCAGCCGGGCCGCGCCGGTCTCCAACTCGCCATAAGCCTTGCCATGGTCATCATTGAAAAAACGCCGCGTGAGACCGAATGCCTCTTCGTAGAACTTGAGGCTTGCCGAGACATCTTTCACATACAGGACCACGTAACCGAGTGAGACGGATGGCGCATTCATGGTTTTTTCTCCGGGCTTGACGGTTGCTTTGTTGGTTTCGGAGGTCAGGCCGGCACTCGCAATCAACAGCGAGCAGGCCGCGAGAAGAAAAGGCGTTGTTTTCATGTTGGTTGCCGAACGAGTTGATTAGAAGGAAAGACTTTCGTGACGGGGAGTCAACCTCAAAGGGCGAACGTGGCGGGTGGAGGATGGCAAACCGAAGCGGCAAGGCCCGGCTCCCATGGTTTCAAATCCTCACGGCGCAGGGCGGGCGGCAGGTGACATTGATTCACTGAAACGGGATGAAACGGTCTGTCCCGCCGCCAGCCGGCTGTCTTTCCATTCGCACTTGATCCGGCACCGCTCTTTTTCCACCGCTTCGACCCGCACCTGCGAGAATGTGACCTCGCCATGCGCCCGCGCCGTCAGAATCATGCCTTCGAGCAGGCCGTCGTTCATTCCCCGGTTCAGCCACGCCTCCTGCTCGTTGATCAATTGCGCAATCTCGCCCTTCACCGGCTGGCTTAAGAAAAACTTCGTCCAGGGTTCGGCAACTGCCGGCCGGCCGGTGACGGCCAGGTCCCAATCTTTCTGGCGCAGGTAATACCCGCCCCAATTGCCTGACCGGGGTTCACCGCCCTGGTTGACCTCGCTGCAAAACGCGACCATTTCGTTCGTGGGAACCAGATACATCCGATCGCCCCAGCGCACCGGAAAGAAATCGGTTGGTGTACCGCGGAAACCATCCCGGCGGTTGGGCTTTTTCGGCGTGAGGTGGAGAACGCCATTCCGGATGCCGGCGCTCCCGTTGTTCGTGTCGTAAGTGCCCAGGCACCCGTGCCAGGCAAACGTGAACTCGCCCCGTCCGCCCAATGTAAGATTGCAGTTTACTCCCGTCCCATCCCCAAAGTAGTAGTCCCCCACCACGTCATTGAATGGAATTAGCTCCAATTCAGCCGCCACGGGCCCGGTGTTGGTCTCCGAACGGCCAGCACAGCCCACAAGCAGTCCCAGCCCGATGATCATGAGAAACAATGATTTTTGCATGGTTGATTTGACGGGAATTCCCGGCCGATGCTCCCAAAGTTGCGGTGTATCAGGTCAGACTTCTTCATTGATGACCGCCTCGATGCGATAGCCGTCCGGATCGAAGACAAATGCGGCGTGATAGTGGCTGCCGTATTCGGGGTGCAGTCCGGATCCGCCATTGTCTTTCCCACCGTGCTCGAGGGCTGCTTGATAAAATGCGGCCACGGCTTCCCGGGACGGTGCGCGGAAGGCGATATGAAAACCTTCACCCGGCACAACCACTCCTTGCGACCGAAGCTTGATGGCGAACTGGTCGTCACCGCCGGGCAGACCATAACCGACGGCAGTTTCGTCCGCCCAGACACGGACGTAGCCCAGCGCAGAAAGGGTGGCGTCGTAGAAAGCGGCCGAGCGGGCCAGGTCGGCAACGGCGAAGGAGAGATGGTGCAGCATGTTCATGGGTCGGGAGTGGCTGACAAATTAATTAAAAGGAAAGATTTTCGCGGTGGAGAGTCAAGCGGCAAGGCGCGGCGTCAGTCAAACAACATGACGAAAAAAGTGATCGCGCAAATGATGATGAAGAGCGCGCCAATAACGATGAGTGCGCCGATCACACCGCGCTGCCAACCCGCTAGGGCCATCCACTTCTGGTCCAGCCGTTGCAACCGCGAATCCGCAACCGCCGCAATCGGATTATCGTTGGCCAGCACCTCGAACGGCTCGCCGCTCATTCCCGGAACATCGCGATCGTGGCGATAGCCCACCAGCGTGCCGGCCAGCTCCACAGGGACTTCAAAAATGAAATCAACCCCTCGCTTCCTGATATCGGCTTCCTTCTGCTTCAACCGGAACTTTTCGAGAATCGATTCGAACATCGGAGGTAATTGTCCTTGCGTCTCCAGGGAGTCGCGCCGTTTTTGCGAGTCGTGGATGACTGACCAGCACCGCTGCCCATCCTTCCAGCCAGAAGCGCTGCTCACCATCACATGCTCCTCGACAAAACCGGTAACCGCCTCACAGCCGCTGGAAAGCCTCTGCAAGGCATCATCCGGAGCAACCTGCTCCGTGTGATTTGAGACAATCAAATACCAACCGTTCGGCAACTCGGCGGCAGAGAGGTCCGAGTCAGGCATTTTCTCATGCTCTCCGGTAGCACGGAAGCCAAGCTCGACACGCACCGCCTGCGGCGACTTGCCTTTGACCGCTAACCAGGAGAGTGAATAGCCCATATCACGATCCCGGGAATAGGATTTTCGCGATTGGGAGTCAACCCGAAAGGTTGCGAAGTAACGGGCGGAATATCGGAAATCGAAGATAGAGGATGGAAGATGGCCAGCGAAGCGGCCGGCAATCAATTTCCGCTCCACTGGTAATCGTACCCCGCGGGCGGGTCGTAATAAGCTGCGACTGAAACGCCTCCATTGGGATAGCCAAGCGTGCTGTTCCAATAAATATTGATGTAGTTCGCATGGCTGTCCGCAAAACTGACCATGTTTTTGGCATCGTTGAACATCGGCCAGCTACCCAGCACCGGCGGTTTCGGCTGGTGCCAGGAATAGGGTTCGAGCGCTGACGCTTCCGCAACCAATACTGTCCTGGCGGAATTTTTGACCGCACCGAGTTTTTGGCCGCCGATGCCGGGCAGGATTCCGTTGTAAGCAAAATTGGGATAGTTGGTGCCGAGCAGGTTTGCACCGTTAAACACATAACTCGAAAAATCAACTGTCCTCTCCTCGTGCCGGCCATGCGACACATAGGCACTGGAGGATTCATCGTAATAAAATGTGTCCGCCGGGCAGGCGAAAACCTTGTCCTGCGCCGACGACAGCCCGTGCAGGCCGACATAGCTTTTCACGGCCTCTTTGTAGAGGATATAGGTGGCCGGGCCGGCGTTGGGCAAGACATCGCCATTGTCCCCGGCATACACGTGAACGCCCAGATTGACCTGCTTCAGGTTGTTCAAACACTCCGTTCGCTTCGCCTTGGCCTTGGCCAGGGATAGAACCGGCATCAACAGGGCAGCCAGGATGGCGATAATGGCAATTACCACGAGCAATTCCACCAGGGTAAACCCTTTTTCAACAGCGGAACGTGATTTCATGTGATCTGAGCCACAGCCACCGACGGCAGCCCAGCCCGTTGAATTGAACATTGGCTGCTGCTGAAAGTTGCGGCTGACAATTTGAACCGAAGGAAAGACTTTCGTGATGGAGAGTCAACGCCAAAGGGTACAAAGTGACGGGTAACTCGCATGACTCATCAGGCTCCAGAATTTTTAACCGGGGGCGAACCCTGTGAATTTTTCTTCAACAATTCCAGATACTGTTGGATCAATTCCGGTCCGTGCACCGGTGACCAGTGGCCGGCAATAATCGTTTTGATATCCAGGTTGAGCCGCTCCAGTTTGCGCAGTGTTTTGGGGTATTCCGCAAGGTTGGCGAACGTCAGATTGCCAATCTGTTCCTTCAGGATACAGCCGCCGTAAAGCACTTTCTCCCGGGGAAAATAGACGAAAATGCCGTCCGGTGTGTGGGACGGGCCCAGGTAAAAGGCCCGGACCCGTCCTTGCTGAAGCTCAAAGTCGCCGGGATAGGTCACCGTCGGCAGCACCAGCGGCAGACGCGGGTAGCCCGGAAGGCCACTGCGCGTCCAGTCCACGACATTGGTCCACTCGTGCTCGAGCAAATTACAGGTCATCCGGGTCGAGATAATTTTGGCGCCAATGGATTTCCAGTACGCATTTCCCCCAGCGCGGTCAGGATGGTAGTTGGTATCAATAACCTCGGCGATCGGTTTGCTGGTTATCTTGCCGACCTCACCGGCCAGCAGTTTTGCGGTCTCGGGCGTCCAGGTTGCGCCGACGACGGTCACCGACCCGGCGCCGACGTAAACCACCGAGTTTTCCTTCGAGTAATACGAGTCCTCAACAATGTATATCGGCCCGGCCAGGTGGCTGAGCAACAACTGCGACGGAGCACCTCGCGCGATGGCGAATGACAACGCAAGCACCGCACAGATGACGCTCTTCACAGGCATTGGCTTCAGCGATTTTGTTGCGGCTGGCGCGGCTCGGGCACCGGGTTCGGTTCCTTTGCTCTTAAGCGATCCGCTTCGAGAATTGATTGCACCCGATCCATGTCCGGAACACAGGTCACCCGGGACACCTTGAAGGTCGGGTAAGACTGGATAACTCCCACAAAGACGCCCACCAGCTTTCCTTCCTTCGACATGACTGCGCCGCCGCTGTCCCCTTTCCAAAGAGGTGCCTCCATCGCCATTATGGACATATCTTTACCGGGCATTGGCTCCGGCCGCCGAATAATTTTCCCCGCGATGACAATAATTTTTTGCTCACCTTGCCGATCGCAGGCAAAGGTATAGACATCGCTTCCGGCTGGGTCCAGTGCGCCCATTCGAATGGGACAATCCAAATGTTTGTCCACATGAAGAATTGCCAGCTCCTCGCCAAATTCAGGACCGAACTGCTGATAGACCACCCGGGCCGGGGAAAGCGCCGGCTTGCCGTCCATCCATCCAACCACATAACAGTGCTCCTTGACGACATGGGCCGCGGTCAGGAGGTAGCCGTCGTCGGATATGCCGGTCGCCAAACCCAAGGTCATTCCGGGGCTAATGGACTTGAGATCAACCTTGCCTCCATGACTCGAAAATTCGAGCGGGGCCGGGTGATCGCTGGCAAACATCAGGTACGTGACTTTCTCAAGTTCGGAACGATGGGCCGCAAGCTGCTTCTTGGCGAGCGCAGATGCGTCCTCTCGTTGCTGTTTACCGGGCCGCGCCAGCGACAGGCAGCCGGGCAACAGCGTCAAAGCGAACGCCAATAAGACCAGGGATCGAAAATTCATTCTCTGGCGGCCAACCATTTGATTGGAAGGAAAGGCTTTCGGGGTGGGGAGTCAAATCCAAATGGGCGCAGAGTGGCGGGTGACAAAACGGGGATGGTAGGGCGGGCAGCCTGCTCGCGATTCATCGGAGTCCCCTGCACGCCGCTCGTCCGAACACAAGGCACGGCGCGCACGGAGTGACGCGCCCTACCTGATTCAGATTGGAACAAACGGTTTTACCCGGCCTCCTATTCAATGCAGTAGCGCGCGGAGGAAATGCGCGCTAAGCTCGCTTTATGTTCATCATCGGTCTAGGAGTGACTGCCCCAACCCAACGCTTTACCCAGCGCGAATGCTGGGACGCGCTGCGACTGTCCGCGCCCTTCACCCGGCTCGCGCCGCGCTCGCGCGCCATTCTCAGAAAGGTCCTCGGCAGCGACAATGGCATCGCCACGCGCCATCTCGCGCTGGAACCGATCGGTGAAGTTTTCGATCTGACACCCGATGCGCTCCAGGCCCGCTTTGCCCGACACGCGCCCGCTCTCGCCACCCGGGCCGCGCAACGCGCGTTGAAGGACGCAAAGTGCAAGGCGAACGAAATTGACGCGGTGCTCATCAGCACCTGCACCGGCTATCTCTGCCCCGGTCTCACCAGCTACGTCAGCGAACGGCTTGGCCTGCGGCCGGACGTCTTCACGCTCGATCTCGTCGGCCAGGGCTGCGGCGCGGCCCTGCCCAACCTGCGCACCGCCGAGGCCCTCCTCGCCGCCGGCCGCGCCCAAAAGGTCCTGTCCGTCTGCGTGGAAGTTTGCAGCGCGGCATTTTATCTCGATGACGATCCCGGCGTGCTGATCAGCGCCTGCCTGTTCGGTGATGGCGCGGGCGCAGCGGTGCTGGCCAACAAGCCGCAGCCGAAACGCCGCCGCGTGGAATGGAAATTCGGCTCGTCGTGCCTCGTGCCCGGCCAGCGCGACATGCTGCGGTTCAGCCACAAGAACGGGATGTTGCGAAATATTTTATTGCCGCAGGTCCCGCAAATCGCCGGCGACGAGGCGGCGAAACTCCTGGCCGGGTCGCTGGCCGATGCCGGCGTGAAGCGCGACCGGGTGGCCGGCTGGATTTTGCACACGGGCGGGCGCGACGTGCTGCTCGCGCTGCGCGACAAACTGGCCCTGAGCGAATCCGACGTGCGCCACAGCACCGCGGTGCTGCGTGAATTCGGCAACTTGAGCAGCCCGACGGTTATTTTCGTGCTCCACCGTGCGCTGCACAACGCCGTGCCCGACGGCTTGTGGTGGATGTCGGCTTTCGGCGCGGGGTTCAGCTGCCACGGCGCACTGCTGGAGGTGGGGAAAAATCCGTGGAGCGTGAAAGCGTGAAGATGAAGCATGAAACGCATTGTTGAACCGGAGCTGCTGGATGAATTGTCACCGGATGACCCGCTGGCGATCGGCTCCCGGCGCGATTTGTGCCGCGTGAACGCCTGGATGCGCAATCACGCCATCATGGCCGGGGCGCTGCGGAATCATTTGAACGGCCACGCGCCAAAACAAATCACCGAACTCGGCGCCGGGGACGGGAATTTCCTGTTGCGGGTGGCGCGAAAGGCCTCCTCACACTGGCCGGACGTGAGCGTGACATTACTTGACCGCCAGAAAATCGTGGCGCCCTGGACACTCACCTCGTTTGATGCCCTCGGCTGGCGCGCCGAAGCTGTCACCGCGGATGTTTTTGACTGGTTGCCCGCCGGCAACCCGGCGGAAGTCGTCATCACAAACTTGTTTCTGCATCATTTCTACGACGCAAGCGTGGCCGGATTGTTCCGCGCGATTGCCGGCCGCGCGCGCCTGTTCATCGCCGTCGAACCGCGCCGCGCTTCCCTGCCACTGCTTTTCGGCCGGCTGTTGTGGGCCATCGGCTGCAACCGGGTGACGCGACACGACGCGGCGGTGAGCGTGCGGGCGGGATTTTCCCACAATGAACTTTCCGCGCTCTGGCCGGACAAGGAAAACTGGCGTTTGACCGAGCAATCCGCCGGAGCTTTCAGCCATCTGTTCATCGCCCAACGGCTGGATGGAAAATGAAAATACTGAAACCCATCACGATTGCCGGCGGCGGGCTGGCGGGGCTGACGCTCGGCATCGGGTTGCGGCAACGCGGCGTGCCGGTGGCGCTGTCGGAAGCCGGGCATTATCCGCGCCATCGCGTCTGCGGCGAATTCATCAGCGGCCGCGGCCAGGAAACGCTGGCGCGGCTCGGTCTGCGCGAAGTACTCGAAAACGCGGGTGCGGTGGGCGCGGACACGGCGGCCTTTTTTTCGGCCACCCGATCCACTGGCCCACGACCATTGCCGGCACGAGCCATTTGTCTTTCGCGGTTCATCCTGGACGCCAGGCTCGCGGAAAAATTGCGCGAGCTCGGCGGCGAACTGCGGGAAGGACAACGCCGGCGCGATGAGGATGCCGGCGAAGGCGTCGTGCGCGCCACCGGCCGGCACGCGCAAGCGGAGGAAAACGGCGCGCGCTGGTTCGGGCTGAAGGCACACGCATACAATGTTTCGCTCGTGGCGGACCTCGAGATGCATGTCTCGCCGCGGAGCTACGTCGGTGTATGCCGGGTCAACGGCGGCATGGTGAATGTCTGCGGCCTGTTCCGGCAGCGCGCCGGTGAGGGCGACCGGCGGCAAGACCGACTGGAGCTGTTGCGCGGGTCGGCCGGTTCGTTGCTGCGCCAGCGGTTGGCGGGAGCTGAATTTGACGAAAATTCGTTTTGCGCTGTCGCCGGACTGTCATTGCGGCCGCACCGGGCGGTTGCCCGCAGGGAATGTTGCATCGGCGACGCCATCACGATGATCCCGCCCGTCACCGGCAACGGGATGTCCATGGCCTTCGAATCGGCGGAATTGGCCATCGAACCGCTGGCCGCGTGGAGTCGCGGCGAAATATCCTGGCCGGAAACCCAAACCCAAATCGCCCGCCGTTGCGACGAGGCGTTTGTCCGGCGACTGGCCTGGGCCCAATGGCTGCAAAGGTTCCTGCTCACGCCGTCACTGCAAAACCTGCTGGTGGCGTTGGCCGCGCGCAGTGACCGGTTCTGGCGGCTGGCGTTTGAATGCACGCGCTGAGCATTCTTCAGGTACGAGAAATCTGTACTGCCGTCTTATTTTGAACCGGAGCGAACGGAGATACCAGAGAATTGATTCGGAGAACCGTGGTGGATTTTTTGCAGTGAAACTTTGATTTCCGCCTCAGTTTCCTCTGTTATCTCCTGTCAAATGAATTAAGCTTTTTCCGTGAAACCGCTTACGGACTGCCGGCTTTACGCCTTTATCGACTCGGCTTACTTCCATGGCCGCGCGCCGGAAGTCTTTGCCCAACAATTGTGCGACGGCGGCGCGGACCTGATCCAGCTCCGCGCCAAGAAATCGTCGCCCGATGAAATCCGCCGGATGGCTGAGGCAATCCTTCCCGTGACGCGCAGCGCCAACATCGGCCTGGTCATCAATGATCATCCGGAAATTGCGCGCGAAGTTGGCGCGGAATTCTGCCATCTGGGCCAGGAAGATTTTTTCAACGCCGGATACAAACACGTTTCTGAACTCCAAACTCCAAACTCCAAACTCCAAATCGGTTTGTCCACCCATTCGCCGGAGCAGGCGCAGCGGGCGCTGGCGGCCGGGCCGGAGTACATCGCCATCGGGCCGGTTTATGCGACGCGCACGAAGCTATCAGCGAAGCCGGTGACGCTGGAATACGTCCGCTGGGCGGCGGCGAATGTAACAATTCCCTGGTTTGCCATCGGCGGCATCACTTTGCAGCGGCTGGACGAGGTCCTGGCCGCGGGCGCCAGACGCATTTGTGTCGTGGCGGCAATTTTAAATGCCTCCGACGTGACGAAGGTTTGCTCGCAATTCACGCGGCGGCTGATTTAGAAGCACGGGTACGGCTGTTCGCGTGAAAATCGGATTGACTTGAAGGATTTACCCGCGCCTAATCCATTTAATTCAGCCTCGCCTGGCGATGGCCGGTGTCCGCCGGCAGGGGAACGGGTATGAGCCAATTCTACGAAGTCGATTCCACGCGGGTGAGCCACCGCGAGTATTGGTGGGGTTCAAAATCTCCCCTGGTAATCATTGGCTGGTTGATCAAATGGTTGCATATCCGCATCCCGGGTTCTTCCGACGATCCCAATACTGATTCCACGCTTCCCTTTGTCGTTGCTTCCCTGCCTCCGAAAATCCTGGCCGGCTTCGAACCGCCCACGCAGGAATTGATGAAGCTGGGATTTTCCGATCCGGTTTACCACGCCATTCATGATCCGGGCACCCGCACGACCATTTACTGGGCGACGTTCCGCCACGAATCGGAAAAGTATTTTGCGCGCATTCACCAGCGCACCTGGCAGCAGGCCTCCAAGTCAAATCGCGGCTTGTTTCCGATGTTCTTCACCGTATTCACGGATGGAACCTTTTTGGTTTCCTCGGCGGGCAAACCGGACATGGTCGCGCCCGAAACGGTGCAAATGAACCGGATGTACCGCGCCAAATCCGGCGCGCTTTGGGAGGCGCACCAGCAGCTGACGGCCCGGCTGACTGACCGGCGGATGATTGCGCCGGTGCGTTCGCGTGAAGACCTGGTGAACCTGACGGAACAACATCATCGGCTGGTGCGGGACTTCCACCTCGCCCGCGGCGTGTTTCGTCCTCGCACCACGGGCGAACAGGCCAAGGCCGACGCCTTCACCGCCAGCGTGGACCAGGCGCGGGCGAGCGGGCTGGGACACGCTGAAATCCTGGCCGAGATGCAGAAGCTGCAGGAGCAAAAGTCCGGTTGGGCGGCCGCCGGCTGGGTGCTGGTCATTTCCCTGGTGTTGTTCCTGGCGCTCGGGGCCGCGCGATGGAACTGGCAGTTCACCCTCCTGATCATTCCCGTACTGCTGTTTCACGAATGCGGACATTGGGCTGCCATGCGCCTCTTCCACTATCGCAATCTCCGCATGTTTTTCATCCCGCTGTTTGGCGCGGCGGTGACCGGGCGGAACTGGAACGTGCCCGGTTGGAAGAAAGCCATCGTGTCGCTGGCCGGTCCGCTGCCCGGCATTGCGCTGGGGATTTTTCTGGGCGTCGCCGGATTGGTGTCAAAAAAGACATTGCTGAATGAGGCGGCTTTTATGCTGCTTTTCATCAACGGTTTCAACCTGCTCCCGGTGTTGCCGCTGGACGGCGGGCACGTAATGCACACGATCCTGTTCTGTCGCAACCGCTGGCTGGACGTCGTCTTCCGTGTCCTGGCCATTGGCGGACTGCTGTTGCTGGGCATGGCCGGCCTGGGGAAGGTATTTCTTTACCTGGCCATTTTCATGGGCATTGCCCTGCCGCTGGCTTTCAAGCTAGCCCGGGTGACGGACACCTTGCGCCAGGCCAATTTGCCACCGCCGATGCCGGGTCAGGACCAGATTCCGGTGCCGACCGCGCAGGCCATCATCAAGGAGTTGAAAGCGGCTTTCCCGCAAAACGTCAGCAACAAAGCCATCGCTCAACATGCGTTGAACGTCTTTGAAACCCTCAACGCGCGGCCGCCCGGCACGCTGGCCACCATCGGCCTGATGGCGGTGCATGGCGGGGCATTCCTGCTGGTGCTGGTTTTCAGCATGGTCCTGGTCATCGGCCGGTACGGCGCGCTGGGCGATTTCGCGAAGGCGGCGATCCGCCAGCCGCAGCATTCCTTCAAATGTGGCGACGTGCAGCGCTGGCAGGGCGGGAAAGCCCGTGCCGACCTGCCGTCACCGCACAATCTGCTGGTGGTCACGTTCAACCGGCATGACCAGGCGGCGGCTGAATTCAATCGATTGACCAGTCAATTGCCAGCCACGGGCCGGCTCGTCCGGTTCGGGGATTCCCTGCTGCTGGCGTTGCCGGCCGCCGACGACGACGCGCGCGAGACCTGGTTCAACGAATTCCAGGACGCCAACACCAATGCGTTCGTGGCGGTGAGCAACCGGCCCGTCATGGTCAACCTGGATTTCCTTGCGCCTTCGGCTTCGGTGGCTACCAACCTGTCCCGGGAACTCGAAGATTATCTGATGACCATCACGGAAATACGTCTCGTCCCACCGTGGTCGCCCGAGGCCCGAAAACCGGAATTCGAAACTGCCCGGCGCGCGCGGCGTGAATGGAACCACATTGATATCGAATTGGGCAAAGTCATGAACGATCCGTTACTGGTAGCCGGTAACAAGAAGATCATCGCCGCCACACGGCGCGGGGCGATAACGGAGGTGAACCGGCTTGAGACGGAACAACATCAACTGGTGCAGCAGCTCCAGGCCCAGGCCTGCAAACGTCTCCGGGTTGCCGCAACCAATCCGGTGGATACCGTCTTGATTGATTTGAACGCCCAACTGTTACGATTCAACTACACCAATCGCGCGGAGCGGGCCGCATTGTTTCGCAAGGTCGCGGCCAATTTGGGCGAGGTAAAATATGACGGCGACCGGCCGGCGGCCGGGGCGGACGCCGACGGCGCCGGTTTCGGCTCCGTCGCGCGGCACGGCTTGATGGTTGAAATGACCTGGGTGCAGCTGAACGATCCCACCGTCAGCCTGCCGGAACTGACCGACTGGCTCTGTGAGCACAACTGCGTCGGCATCAAATACGATCTGATCGGCAGCTTCGCCGGAATGGACGACGATTCGGATTGAGGCTCCGGGCCAGGTTGGCCGGCACATACGGCAAAACCACCAGGCTGGCGGCTTGAGACTACCTTTCCAGGTTTGAGGTGTGCCCTGCTATGGCGTCCACTGCGCGCGGTAGAATTGGGGGGCGCTGGCAGCGTCCACCGTCACGCCGGTATAAGTGTCCACCAGCGTGTTGCTTTGAATCGGCAACCAATTGACCAGATCGGTCGAGGAGCAGACCGTGTAGGTCACGCCGGTCTGGCCATTCAGACGAAAGCTCAGGCTGGCCGGCGTCAGCACCGGATTGCTGAGGCTGAAAGGCAAAACCGCCTTCGCGAGGACGATATTCCCGCCATTGGGCACGACGTCGAACATCACATAATTGGTTGAATTGACGGTGACCAGCTTTGCGGCTATCGGCTGGCTGTTTTGCGAGACCGCGATGGCCGGCCAATTGGCCGGGAGCGGCCGCCGCAAGGTGATCGGAAAATTATAAATCAAGTTATTGAGGTTGTTGGTCACTTGAACGATGAGGCTATTGTCCGAGCTGGCGGTTTCCGCGACCGACGACGCGTTCCGCTCCCGAATATAACGAACGACGTTGCCGAAGGTTTCCACCCAGAATTTGTTCTGGTTGGTGCTCATATAATCGACGCTGGCCTGCAACGTCGCGCTGGGAAGCGGGGAATAGCCATTGTCGCCGTCGAGCGCATGGATCAGATACACGCACCAGGCTTTGGCCGCGGCGGCGTTGTCCGCGAGGCTGTTGAACTGGGCGGCCGTTTGGATGGAACCGGCCGGACCACACACAAACGAACTGATATTCATGAAATCCAAAGGGGTGCTGGAGACGAGTTGTCCGGAGCAGCCTCGCGCGGCGATATAATATTGCGCGACGATGGTTTCGTTGGGAACCACGCAATTGGGATAGGCCAGGGTCACGCAAAGTTCGTTGGTAACGTGACTGTTGATATTCGACTGAGAATTCGCCAGTTCATTGGTCAACTGGACGGCGGTCACACCGGTGAGGCTGGGATGCGTCATAGTATGACTGGCAATTTCATCCCCGTACGCAGCCGCGGTTTGTGCCTGCGACCAGGTGACGGTGCCCACCCAGTTGACCACGGTAAACAACGTCATTTTGAAGCCCGCCGCATGAAACATCGGGACCGCGATGGTGTACTGGTTGGGCAAATTATCGTCAAAAGTGTAGGAAATGGCCGCCGGACGGAATCCCTCCCACGTTCCGATTTCGTATGGCGCCGCAACCGAACCGGCAACACTGGCCGGCGGAGTTAATATTATTGCAGTGAAGAAGACAATCGCCGGCAGAAGAATGGGCCTAAAGAAACACTTTTCCATAAGAGCTTAGATAGTAAGCCATTGGGCCCACTTTGAGAAGCATAATCCGGCGAAAACACCCAGACTGCCTTTGCGACAGCACACCTTGGATGGTTCCCTATTCACCGCTGCCGCACATTTTTAAAAACTCCGCCTCGCTCAAAATCTTCACCCCCAGTTCCCGCGCCTTGTCGAGCTTGGACCCGGCTTCTTCGCCGGCCAGAACGTAATCGGTTTTCTTGCTCACACTGCCGCTGACCTTGCCGCCGTGGGATTCAATTTTTGCCGCGGCTTCCTCGCGCTTCAACGTCGGCAGCGTGCCGGTGAGCACAAACGTTTTGCCGGCGAAAATTCCCGCTTCCGCCGCAGCAACGGCCTTGCCGACTTCGGCTTCGGGTTTGATTTTCAACTCACGAATGCGGGCCAGAATTTTTTTACCGGCGGGTGACGCGAAATAATCCAACACGCTGGCAGCCGCCACCGGGCCAACTTCCTGCAGCCTGGCCTTCAAACCGCCGGCCGCCAGCCGTGATTCAATTGCAACGATTTCCGCTTTGAGGGTGGCGCCACGCTGCTCGCGCGCGGCTTTTTCGGCGTCATTTTTGGGCGGATTCTTGCGGGAACGCGGGCTGATTTCAGCGCGCTCATTTTCTTTTGCCCCGAGATCGCGGATATCGCGCAGGACCTCGGACCCGGCAAGCGCCTCCAGCGAATCGTGGGTGGCGGCGAGCTGTTTCGCCGTGGCTTCCCCGACATCGCTGATCGCCAGCGCGTGAATCCAGCGGGACAGCGGCGCGGTCTTGGTGCGTTGAAGCGCTTCCAAAACTTTCGTCGCGTTTTTTTCACCGAATACGCGCGGTTCATCGTCGGTACCAAGATTCAGTTTGCCGAGTTCCTCGAGTTTCAGGTTGAACAGGTCGAGCGGTTCCTTCACCAGGCCGCGTTCGACCAGTTTTTCGGCCACAATGTCGCCGAGCGATTCGATGTCGAGCGCCTTGCGTTGGGCGAAATATTCGACGCGCCGGGTTTGCTGGGCCGGACAGCCGGCCACATTCTGGCAGCGCCAGGCGACCTCCTCGGCATCACCGGCGGAAACTTTTTCCCGGGCAATGGTTCCGCCACACGCGGGACATTTGCCGCCGACATGTTGGAACAGGTCAAATTCCTTCGCGCCGGGCGGACGTTTGGTTTTCAACACCTCGAAAATTTCGGGGATGACCATGCCGGCCTTGCGGATGACCACCGTGTCGCCGATGCGGATGTCCTTGCGGCGGATTTCATCCTCGTTGTGGAGCGTGGCGCGCGCCACGGTCGAGCCCTGGACGAAGACGGGTTCGAGTTCGGCCACGGGCGTAAGCACGCCGGTGCGCCCGACCTGCACGGTGATGGCCTTCAAAACCGTTTCCGCCGGCGTGATCCATGGCACGGGCTTGTGGACGATGGCATAACCCGGCGCGCGGCTGCGTCCGGGAATGCGCGCCCAGTCGGCAAGCGTATTCACCTTGAGCACAATGCCATCGATTTCGTAGGGCAACTGCCGGCGGAGGTCATGGTCCTCGTTGTAATGTGCCACCACCTTGTCGGCGTAAATTTTCAAGACCGCTTCGATGCCATCGCAGACCCACCAGAGCTTTTGCGTGGGCAGGCCGAACCGGGCGAGGGCTTCGAGCATTTCGGAGTGATTTTTAAATTCGATTCCTTCCACCGCACCGGTGGCGTAAAACACGGCGCGGATGGGCCGTTGGGCGACGAGTTTCGGGTCGAGCTGCTTAAGCGTGCCGGCGGTGGCGTTGCGGGCGTTGGGAAACGGTTTTTCACCGGCGGCGACCATCCGGGCATTCACAGCCTCGAATTCCTTGATCGCCATGTAAGCCTCGCCGCGCACTTCGAGCAGTGCCGGCGGATTTTTCAGATTCAATTCCAGCGGAATGCCGCGGATGGTTTTGAGATTGGTGGTGATGTCGTCGCCGGCCATGCCGTCGCCGCGCGTGACGCCGAGCGCCAGCTTGCCGAGGCGGTAGTGAACGCTGATGGAAACGCCGTCCACCTTCGGCTCAATGATGTATTCAACGTGGTCACGGCCGAGATGCTTGCGGATGGTCGCATCGAACGCCCGGAGTTCGGCCAGCGTGTTTTCATCCTGCGCGCGGTTGCGCCGGTCGCGGTCCGGCTCCTCATCCTTGGTGGGATGATCGCTGGCCTCGACCTTGTCGAGCGAGAGCATCGGCACCAGATGCTTGACGCGGGCGAAACTTTCGCTGGGCGCGCCGCCGACGCGTTGGGTCGGCGATTCCGGCGTGACGAGGCCGGGGAAATTTTTCTCCTGTTCCTGCAGTTCCTGGAACAGCCGGTCGTATTCGTGGTCGGTGATGAGCTGCCGCCCGGCCACATAATAGGCGTGGTCGTGCTTGCGGATTTCCTCCACGAGCCGGGCGTGGCGTTGTTTGGCTTCAGCCGGTGTCACACGGAAAGATTAGCCACAGCAGGCATGGCTGCCAAGCCAACTCCAAAACGTCATCTCCCCGATGACGGGATTTACAATAAATTCGGTTTGTTCCAATGCATCAATTGATAGGATCCGGACACCTCTTCAATAAAAAAAATGTCACCCGGATATACAGCCATATATTCAATGGCACCGTCATGAAAGGCGATTGGGCATTCGCAAACAATTTTTTGCGTGGCCATGTCCAGGATTGTGATTTTCCCGTGGCCGCCCAGCCACAAATAATTTGGCTTATCGGCATCTATGGTAAGGGTGGTGATATCGTTTTCATTCCGATTGGTTGACAGGTTTAAATGTGTCCATCGGTCATCTGACACATTGTAAATCGCAACTCCGCCGGATGAAATGATGGTGGCGACACAATTTTTGAAGGCGGCAAGCGTTTTCCACCCCCCCACCAGCGGACGATCGGGCAAGTTATGCGAGGGCAGTTGCAGGCTCCATTCCTGGGAATCAAATTTGAGGCGATATAAGGCCGAATCGCAAGCGATCCAGTAGTTGTTGGTCCCATCGGGGGACTTTATTTGCCAGACTGAATGTCGAGGCGGAGGTTGCAATGATTCCTCCGCCGTTTTGAGACTGATTCCAGACGGCTTCGTTCCCGTGAATGTTAGCGTGGTGGTATCCAAATAACCAAAGGAGCCGTCCATCCCGCGTCCAAATCCAATCAACAACCGTCCACGCATCAAAACCAAAGACCTTATTGATGACATTGGGAATCCGTTTTTTTCGGTGAAAGTAGCGGGAGCGGCTCCGGATTGTGGAATTCGGATCAAGCCTCCGCCATCGGTGCCAAGCCACAAATCCTGCTCATCAGCGGCAATGGCGGTAATGGGGTGTTCCATCTTTAAAGGCAGGTTAACGGTTTCGAACTCGGCGCCCGACCCAAACCCGAAACCGCCTGACCAATCAAAATTTCTCAAAACCGTCCCACAGGCCACGAGCAGCTGCCCCTTTCCAAAAGCCCTGCCGGGAGAACAAGCCGTTATCGGACCATCATTCAGATAGGCAATTACCCCCGGATTCTGCGTTATCGGCACCGGATGTTCCGACTTGACGGCCACATTGGTGATTTCATCCAAGCGGCCGGCCTTGGCCGCCGGCATCGATGCAAAGAGAGCGGATTTATCGAGGCAATGCAAAGAACACGAGCCGTCGGGTGACCCGGCCATGCAAACCACCTTGTCCGGCGTGGGGAGAATCCATTGCACCAAGCCCGGTTTGGGACTCGGAATGGTGCCTTCGCCAATAATTTTCGAAGTCGCCTGATCCAGGAGGGTGACCTTTCCCTGAAAACCACCAATCCACAAGTAATCAGGTTCGGCCGGATCCAGTGCAATCGCCGTCGTGTCATCGTCATCCCGGTTGGTGACCACATCCACCCGCGTCCACTGTGATCCCGGCAACCGGCAGGCAGCCGCGCAATGCATGGAGTCCCTGACGACCAGATAGTTTGAGTTGATGGAGATCGAATTTCCGCTCAGGGAATTAAGTTCCCTGGTTATTTCCATCGGCGCGGCCATGCTCCATTTATTTGACCCAAAATCAAAATGCTGGAAGCCTTGCTGGGAAGAAATCCAGAAGTTGGTCCCATCCAGCGTGGTGATGGAGCAGATGGTTCCTGCGGGCGGTTCTTGCATCGCCTGCGCCCAATTTTTGCGCAGGTTTGCCCCGGCCATCAGTCCGGTAAATTTTCCCGTGCTGATATCCAGATAACCAAACGCACCGTTGAATCCAATAAACAGACGTCCCCCTGCCAGCCGCAAGGCGGTTATGGCCGGCGTCGGAAATCCATCTTTTTCGGTAAATTCACGGACGGTTCCGTCGGACAGGGATACACGCGTCAAGCCACCGCTGGTGCCCAGCCAGAGAACATCGGCGTCAGCCTCAATGGCTGATATTGAATTTTTCAGCTTGATCGGCAAACCAACTTCATGGGTGCTGTTGGCGTCGAGATCATACGATTGCAGGGTGGTTCCACAGGCAATTAGAACGATCCGTTTCCAGAGTTTGACGGCCGTGACACCACTAAAGCTGCCGCCTTCGGGCAAAGCCGAAAGTTGGACCACGGCTTCGGCACGGGTCGCGGCATTGGTATGCCGATTCATCTCGGCAACTTTTGCATTCAGGCTGGCGATGTTACGGGCGACTGAATTCGTTTCCAAAACCGGGACGGAAGCCGGTTGGCCGTGGGTGACGATTTGAAGATTTCCCAACCGGTCGGGCTCCAATGTCAGCTTGCCCGATTTGAAATCCGCCAGCCAGTTTTTTGCCTTGAGCGCATAGGTTGCATCGCCCGATGCGGCCACCTCTTCGAGCAGATCCTGTCCCTGTTTTTTTTCTACCGCATCACGGGAGCTATACCATGACATTCCCAACATCCATTTTGACCGCATATCTTTCGGGTTTAGCAGTATTGCCTGCTGGAGGGTCTTGAGCATTTCGCGCGCGTGATTTTCCCGCTGCGCCAAAAAGCCTGGATCCACCTGCAACTGCCTCGTCCCGCCGTCCGGATTTGTAACGGTGATGAATGTCTGGTTGGTGGAATAGTGCAAAGGCGCTGTCTCGCCGCGCCCCTTCGCCAATTCTTCCAGATGGGCGGTGCGGATTTTTTCCTCGCCCGCCTGGGCTTCTGCCACGGTTGTGGAACCCATTTGGGTCAGCATCGACTGGACGATGGAAATCACCACTTTCTCCAATATTTCACCCGGCGATTCGGTAAAATTGGAAGTTTGTTCACCGCCCCCCATCTTCTGGATGCGGATCGTCACGCTCAATTTGTCCCCGGTGTCGTGAATCCACTTGCAGCCACCATCCACAATCCAGAACGCCGGCTTGAGCTTCACCCGGTTGGTCGAATCGCCGGTCAAGCCCGCTGCTTGAAATTGGTATTCCGAAAAAATGGGTGCGACGGCGTCGCGTTCGACGACCCCGTAGCCGGCGGCCAGAAAATACTTCTCCAGCAAGGCCACCAGCCGCGGAGCCCAATCCTCGCGCGTAGTGGAAATGCTCTGGTCCTCAAATTTCCCCAGAGCGATGAATTCACGAGGCCGCGAACGCGACCCCGTTTGCACCAGGAATCCGGCGATGGCATCGGCCGTGGCGGACAAATTGGTTCCATTAAAGGGCACGGCCTGCAGATCCAACACGACGCTGTCTTGCGTGTTGATGACCTTGACCCAGATTTGCGTGCTGGAGCCGGTCTGGACGAATGAACCGCTGACCAGCCAGTCGCAGGACAGCATCCGCCCCAGCTTGGCGACGGAGTTCGCGGAAATCAGTCCGGCTTCAGTTAGATGCAACTCGCTCCAGATCGCATTGACCTTCTCCCGCTCAACCAATTGAAACCGTTTTTGTTGCGACAACGAAGCTGTCAACAGATCGGGCAATGCCGTGGCAATATTTTCGAGCGGCTGGTTTCCGGCTGGCGCAAAAAAAGGCCCGATGGCGATACGGACGGAATTGGTGTCCGCCGCGCCGGCACTTGCTCCCAAAGACACCAGAGCGCTTAAAACCAAAGGCCACACGCCCCGGATGAATGATCTGATGGATTTCATTGTTGTGATTCCTGCTCCAGCCCGCAGGAAAACTGCAACCATGCCTGCGGCAACGTATCGTTTCCCCGAGGTAGCCTTTCGCAAAAGCATTGTTCCCCGATGAGTTAAACCCAAGAACTGATAACTAGATCTTTTGCATTAAACAATCAAAATCCGGAAAACCTTATTATTTGTCGCGTGAAGTTTCTTCTGAAGAAAGTTATTTTTTGCTTTTGCCATGCAGCAGCCTGGCCGGAAAAACATTTTTGACCGAAGGGCGATATGCTCTAAGTTGTGGGTCGTGCGCGGAAACCTGGCCAAGGCCTTCGAACTGACGAACACGCAGTTGTTTCGTCGGGCCTTCTTGTCGAAATCCTACACCGACCGCCTGGGCCGGAAATTGTTCAATTTGCTCCTCACCATCCATGGACTGGGCGCGTTTGCGTTGATCACGCTGGGGGTCCTGTTGAAAAAAAACCGCGTGGCGCGAAACGTGACCGGGCCGCGCATCCGGCAGGAAATCGTCCGGGCCGGCGTGGCGCTGTTGCCGATGTTCCTGTTCATCGCCGCCGCCATGGGATTTCTCGTCATCGGGCAGACGGTGTCGGCCCTGGCGCGGGTGGGCGCGACGGATTATCTGGGTGCGACGATGGTAATTGTGGTGGTGCGCGAACTGGGGCCGCTGTTGACGGCGATGCTGGTGCTGGCCCGGGTCGGAACCGCGCACGTGATTGAGCTCGGCACGGCACGTGCCATGGGCGAGGTCGAGGCCCTGGAAGCGCTGGGCATCGACCCGGTGCATTACCTGATCGTGCCGCGGGTGTGGGGAATGATGGCGGGGATTTTTTCGCTGACGGTTTATTTGATCATCGGCGCGCTGGGGAGCGGGTATTTGTGGGCTTACCTGCAGGAGGTGCCCTTGACGCCGGGGGAATATTTCAAACAACTGGCCGAGGCGTTAAGCTGGCTGGATTTTGCGGTGCTGGCGCTTAAAACCCTGGGTTTCGGATTTTTCATCGCCATTGTGACCTGCTATCACGGACTGGCGCAACCCCTGCGGCTCGAAGAAGTCTCGCGCGTGGCCGTCCGCGCGGTTTCCCAGGGCGTGGTTGTCTGCATCGTGATTGATGCGCTGTTCATCCTGCTTTATCTCGTCACATGAGCGAAAATCAAAACCCAGCGGCCATTGAGATGCACGGGGCGAGTGTGGGCGCCACGCGTGACATCAGCTACATCGTGGTGGAAGAAGTGAATTGGACGGTGGCTCCAGGCGAATTCTGGGTCATTGCCGGGCAGCAACATTCCGGCAAGACCGATTTCCTGATGCAGACGTCCGGGCTGATGTTACCGGTGCGGGGCAGTTGCCGGCTTTTCGGTCGGGACACCCGGACCTTTGGCGAAGCCGAACTGGCCGAGCGGCTGCGCGTGGGACTGGTCTTCGAGGGCGGGCATATGTTTAATCATCTGACCCTGCGCGAGAACGTGGCGTTGCCGTTGCAATATCACCGGAATTTGTCCGCCGATGACGCGGCGCCGGAAGTGCAGGCGCTGCTGGAATTGCTGGAATTGACGCCGCTGGCCGACATCACGCCGGGAAATGTCAGCGGCAACTGGCTGCAACGCGCGGCGCTGGCCCGGGCGCTGGTGCTCAAGCCGGAGCTGTTGCTGCTGGACAACCCGCTGGGCCGGCTGGATGCGCGGCACCAGCAATGGTGGCTGCGTTTCCTGGACCGGCTGTGGCACGGACAGGCACAGCCGGGCGATCGGCCGATAACGCTGGTGGCCACCACGGACGATTTGCGTTCCTGGCAGAGCGCACAACGGAAGTTCGCGCTGTTGCACGACAAAAAATTTTCCCCGATCGGATCGTGGAGCGACGTGGAAGCGTCAAACGACCCGGCGATAAAGGAATTGCAGGCCATTCCGATGGCAGAAACGAAGTGAGGAACCCATGGCATTACAGGATTTGACCCCGCAACTGCGAACCCGACTCAGCCGGATGGAACGCGCGGTGGGCTGGTTTGTGTTTCTGGCAACGGCGCTGCTGCTTTTCGGTTTTGGCTATTACATTTACCACACGGCCGAGCGCAAAGGCTGGTTCAAGATCAAGGCCCCCTTCCACACCTACCTGCTGAGCTCGGCCGGCTTGAGCGTGGGTGATTCCGTTTACATGATGGGTTTTCCCGTCGGGCAGATCACCCGGATTGACCCGCAGAAACCGTATGAACCGCACAATGTCCGGGTGGATTTCGAAATCCGTGACTCCTATTTCCGCTACATCTGGACCGGCGGCTCGTATGTGAAAATCACCGCGGCCGGCTTTTTAAACCAGCGGCAGCTGGAAGTCACGCGCGCCACGAACGGCTACGCCATTTGTGTGACGCAGCCGGTCACGATGTTCACCGATCTCGATGAATTGAATCGTCGGGTCGCCGCCGAACCGGGCCACTGGCAACTTTCCCAGGATGTCTTTGATGCCGATTCCAACCTGCTCTTCCACGCTTACGCCACGTTGACGACATCGAACCTGCAGATCATCGGGTCGTTGAAACCGGATTCCATCTACGCCTATGACAACCACGAGAAGGGCAAACATTCCATCGTGGCCTCGTGGGACGGGCGTTATCATCATTACAAGATTTTCACATCCAGCGATGACAGCGCGTGGCTGCCGGCCGTGGAGGTGGCGCCGATTTCCGACCAGTTGCAAGCGATGGTCACGCAGGTGCAACAGGCGTTGCCGGGGATCCTGGGGCTGACCAACAAGATCACTGCCATGCTGGACAACGCCGCTTTGACGCTTGCGGCAACGCAGCCGATGATCACGAATTTTGCCGCGATCAGCAGCCAGCTGCGGGAACCCGGCGGCCTGGGGACCTGGGCGCTGGGCACCAACGGTCAGGAGCAGTTGCAGGGCGCATTGACGAACGCCAATTCCCTGCTCGCGCACACCGACACAAACCTGGATGCCCTGCTCATCTCCCTGGCCGGAATCACCAGCAATCTCAACGTCCAGGTCCAGGCGAACACGAACCTGCTGGGCGGGATTTCCAAAACTGTCATCGATGCCGATGACTTGGTTCAGGGATTAAAACATCACTGGCTGTTGCGCTCGGCCTTCAAGAACAAGGCCACCAATGTACCGCCAGCTGGCCGATCCGGGAACGAAGTGCGACTCCCGTAAACGAACGGCTTTTGGGTCCGG
>CAYPSF010000032.1:0-2667 GCA_964413165.1 uncultured Bifidobacteriaceae bacterium | reverse complement strand
TGGCCGATCCGGGAACGAAGTGCGACTCCCGTAAACGAACGGCTTTTGGGTCCGGCCGCTGCGGCCGTTTCCACGTCGAAGCCAGATCTGCCGCGGCCTTCAGGCCACGAGGAAGCAGATAAAGCCTGCGACACAGAGGAGGAAGAAGACAATGACTGCGCCATCGATCGCGCCAAACCGCGCCTCTTCGGAGTGGTTGGCCGGGATGAGCGTAGTGTTAAAAACCTGGCTCTTCCTGCTCACGTTGTATGCAATCCGGGTCATGATTGGGCTTTAGCATGGGTCGGGCCAGCCAGGGCCGGCCGGGATGAACGAAAAGTTGACGCGAAAAGGGCGCGCAAGACAGGATTTTGTCCCGGGATTTGACAGCGCCCACTGCGCCGGGCCGCCGGTGTCAAGCGGGTTGTCCCAAAAACCGGCGCAGCCGGTTGACCATCACCGCGGCAAAGCGTTCGTAAGGCGCGAGGGCCCGGCCGTACATCTTGATTTCGTCGACGGCCTCCAGCGACATGGAAAAATCCAGGTCGTGAAACGCGCGGCCGCGCTTCACCCGGCGCAACCAGCGGGTCAGGTCGGTGACCTCCTCGATTTCGTCTTTCTGGCCGGGATAAAATGAAATCCGCCATTCGTCGCGGTGCACGAATCCGTCAGCGGCGCGCTTGTTTTCAAACCAGGGGTCGCACAGCAGCATGCAGACGGACTTGCCCGGACGCCCGCCGAGCCGGTAAATGACAATCGGCGCGGCCGTCTCGCTAAAATGGTCGAACGCAATATCCAGCGCATCAGGGGCCGGTGGGGTGAACCGGGTTTGGTAACCGAAATGGAAGCCGCCCGGCTCGGTGCGGGATTTTTCCACGCAAAGATTTTCCGCAAAGATCCAGACGAGGTCCGTGGCGAAACCGCGTTCGGCGAGCAATTTCTTCCAGTCCTTGAGCACGGCCTCCAGGGAGGGGCGATTGCATTGCGCAGCTGAATTCATGGCGGGATTCTAGCCAGTATTTTTGCAAAACCAATCTATAAATAATCTTATGCCCGCCTCGATTTTGACCTGCGGATCGTAGCCCAGTTGGGCGCGGGCCTTGGTGATATCGGCAAACGTGACCGGCACGTCGCCGGGCGGCACCGGCTGGCGGTCGATCACGGCCTTTTTGCCCAGCGCCGCCTCGAGCAGTTCAATCAGGCGGGCCAGCGTCACGGTCTGCGATTCGCCAAGGTTGAAAATCTGGAAACCGATTTCCTTTTGCGTGGCGGCCACAATGCCGTCCACGGTATCAGTGATGTAAGTGTAATCGCGCGCCATGCTGCCGTCGCCGAAGACCGGGACCGGCTGGCCGCCGTGGATGAGCGTCGCGAACTTGCGGATCGCCAGGTCGGGCCGCTGGCGCGGGCCATAGACGGTGAACAGGCGCAGCAGGGTCACGTCCATGCCGTAAACGTGATGATAAACGTGGCCCAGCGCCTCGCAGGCCAGCTTGCTCGCGGCGTAGGGCGAGATGGGGGAAGAAATCGGGTCGCTCTCGTTGAACGGGACCTTGGCATTCACGCCATAAACGGACGAGGACGAGGCGATGGTGATTTTCCTGACGCGGTTTTTTCGCGCCGCCTCGAGAATATTGACGGTGCCCTCGACGTTGACGCGCTGATACAGCGCCGGTTCGGCGAGGCTGGGGCGGACGCCCGCGCGAGCGGCGAGATGGATGACCTGGTCGAACTTGACCGAGGAAAAAAGCTGTTCGAGCCCGGAGCGATCGGCCAGGTCGCCGAGGACGAATTTGAACGGTTTGGCGAGCAACTGGATGTCGCGGAGGTTCCGGCCTTTGAGTTGCGGATCGTAAAACGCGTTGAGGTCATCGTACGCCCAGACGGCGTGGCCATCGCGCAACAGCCGTTCGCAGACGTGCGAACCGATGAAGCCGGCCCCGCCGGTGACCAGAAAATTCATGACGACACGCTAGCAACCAGGGGACAAAGTGTCGAGCATACGGGTAGTGCAAACAAAAACTTATTACAACAAAGCAACCAAGAAAAAAAGACCTGCTGGAAATGAGTTCTGTTCCGTCCTTCGTTACTTTGTTTCTTGGTTGTCATTTTTTCACAACCCGTTCAGCACTTCAATCAACTGGCGCAGGCGCCCGTAATCGCGGCGGTTGAACCCGAACGCGATGCGCGCGAGATCCAGGTTGTCGTTGTCCTCGACCTCGTCCGGGGTCGGTTTGACGTTCCGGATGGGAGCACCGGTGATGATGTCGGCGAAATCCTCGTTGATGGCGGCCAGGGCGGATTCCGACGGCGCGTTTCTAAGCCGGATGACCAGGAGATCCTTCACGAACCGGGTGGATTGATAATTCCGGTAAAAGCGTGCGATGATTTTTACCGCTTCGTCGGCGTTATGGGTGATCTGGTAAAAGTCCAGGTCATCGGGCGAAATCAACCCGTCGCGCAACAGATGTTCCCGAATGTATTTGTCCCAGGCCTTCCAATAAGTGCCGCCGGGGGGTTCCACGAGGACGAGCGGCATGAGCTGGCCCTTGCCGGTCTGCATGAGGGTCAGCGCCTCATAACCCTCGTCGAGCGTGCCGAATCCGCCGGGAAACAGCACGATGGCGTCCGAGTGGCGGATGAAAATCAACTTGCGCGTGAAAAAATATTTGAAGGTGACGAGTTTTT
>CAYPSF010000031.1:2900-33704 GCA_964413165.1 uncultured Bifidobacteriaceae bacterium | reverse complement strand
TGTCCGGCGTCAATCCGCAGGGTTGCCAGGTCTTCTCCTTCAAGTCGCCGACCGCTGAGGATCTCGACCACGATTATCTTTGGCGTTGCATGAAATGCCTGCCGAACCGCGGCCACATCGGGATCTTCAACCGCAGTTATTATGAGGAAACCCTGGTGGTGCGCGTCCATCCCGAGTTCCTGAAAAAGCAAAAACTCCCGGTGGAATGCGTCACCAAAGATATCTGGTCGGAACGCTTTTCGGACATCCGCAACTTTGAGCAATACCTGACGCACAACGGCGTGCTGGTGCGGAAGTTTTTCCTGCATGTTTCGAAGAAGGAGCAGAAACGGCGGTTCCTCGAACGCATTGAGAACGAGCAGAAGAACTGGAAGTTCTCCTCCGCGGACATGAATGAACGCGGGTACTGGGATGAATACCAGGCGGCCTACGAGGACATGATCCGGCACACGGCCACCGACGACTCGCCCTGGTACGTGGTGCCGGCGGACAACAAATGGTTCACCCGGGCCGTCGTCGCCGCGGCGGTCATCGAGACCCTCGCCTCCCTCGACCTGAAATATCCCGCGGTCGACGCGGACAAGCTGAAGGAACTCACTGTTGCCAAGAGAGCATTGTTGAAGAAGTAGCTGAAACCATGAAATTCAGGATCCATCACGGTCTGCGAGAGAGCCATGGCGGAACGCATGGCATTTTTCCCCTCTCTCCCCGTGAGGAACGAGCCGGAAGAGAGGGAGAAGTTTTTGGTTCCAACGGCTCATGGCCACAATTCACACGCAAAATCGGGGGGAGCATATCCCTGATTATTTTTCTGGCGCTGCTGGGCGGTTGTGCCGTGGGGCCGAATTACAAGCAACCGGTCGTCGACACGCCGGAAAATTTCCGCTTCGCGGAAACCCGGGGCACCAACTCGTTCGCCGACCTGTCCTGGTGGGAGGTGTTCAAGGACCCGATGCTGCAGGACCTGGTCCGCACCGCGCTGACGAACAACTACGACCTCAAGCAGGCCGTGGCGCGCGTGGAGCAGTCGCGCAACCTGGCCAGCGCCGCCCGCAGCGCCTTCTTCCCGCAAATCAATTACAGCGGCAACGTCGGGCGGGGCCGCAACGCGCTGTACAATGCCCCGGCAGCCACCGGCGGCGCCACGGCCACCTCGGCCCAGGCGAGCCTCAACGCGTTCTGGGAAATTGATTTCTGGGGCCGCATCCGGCGCCTGAGCCAGTCCGCCCAGGCCCAATATCTCGCCACCGACGAAGCCCGTCGCGCGGTTGCCATCACCCTGATGAGCGACGTGGCCACGGTCTATTTTCAGTTGCTGGACCTTGACCGGGAACTGGAGATTCAACGCGCAGCAACCAATGCCTATGCGAGCAGCTATCAAATTTTCAATGACCGCCTGACCAACGGCGTCGCCTCCCGGCTGGAAACCGACCGCGCCGCCGCGGCGTTGGCGAATGCGGCCGCCCTCATCCCGCAGCTCGAGCTCCAGATCGCCACTACGGAGAACCAGTTGAACGTCCTGCTGGGCCGCAACCCCGGCCCGGTGCCGCGGGGTTCGTTGGCCGATCAATCATCGCTGACACCGGAGATACCGGCCGGATTGCCCAGTGCCTTGCTCCGCCGCCGGCCGGACGTGCTGCGGTCCGAGCAATTGCTCATCGCCGCCAACGCCAACATCGGCGTGAGCGTGGCCAATTTCTTCCCGCAAATCGGGCTGACCACCTTTTTGGGCCGGGCCAGTCCCGAATTGTCGGACTTCACCAGCGGAGCGGGCAACCTGTGGAATGTCGGCGCCACGCTGACGGGTCCGCTGTTTCAAGGCGGCCAGTTGCGCGCGCAATACCGCGTTTCGAAGGCGCAATTTGAGGAAGCCAAAGCCGCTTATCAGCAGAGTGTGTTGACGGCCTTCGAGGACGTGTCCGACGCGCTCATTTCCCGTCAAAAGCTCGCCGAGGAGGAGGTTTTTGACGCCCAGGCCGTGGTGGCTCTGGAGTCTTCCGTTTCGCTGTCGATGCAACGTTATCTCAATGGCAAATCCAGTTACTACGAAGTGTTGCAAGCCCAGCAGGAGCTTTACCCCACCCAGCGCGCCTGGGTCCAGACACAGGCCGGTGAATATATTGCCGTCGTCCAGCTTTACAAAGCGCTCGGCGGCGGCTGGCCGGCAACCCCCGGGATGAAGCCAAAAAAATGAACTGGCGGTCGGGTTGATTGTGGAACCGGGGAAAGACAGCGGTGCAGAATTCAAAACCTGACTCCGAATGCCGGTCGGGTAGTAACCTGCTTCCTTCCAGGACGAGCCTGGTCATTTTGCCGCGGGCGGGTTTGTGGTCACCATGGTTTTCTCGCTCTGCGTGGCGGCAAACTTGCGCCACCACTCGTCGGCCTGATCGCGCGTCCAGTCGGCCGCGCTTCGGCAGTGGCCCAGGGCGTCGTCCAGTTCGCGGGCGGTAGGCGGGCGGGACGCGGGATTTTTGGCCAGGCAACGCATCAGAAGTTCCTCCAGGTCGGCGGACACGGGCTTGCCCAATCGTTTGGAGGGCAACACGGGCAGGTCGTTGACCTGGTGCAGGAGCACCTCGCCCAGCGTGAGGCAGTCGAACAACGCCTCGCCGGTGAGGAGGAAATACCCCAGCGCGCCCAGCGAGTAGAGGTCGCTGCGCCCATCCACCGTCTCGGGATGTTCCACCGCCTCGGGCGCCATGTAGAGCGGCGTGCCGAGCGTGACGCTGGCTGCCGTCAATTCCACCTGGCCCTCCTCGACGCGTGCCTTGGCGAGGCCGAAGTCGAGCACCTTGACGAAATCCGGCACTCCGCCGCGCCGGGTCAGGAACACGTTGGCCGGCTTGATGTCGCGATGCACCAGGCCGATGGCGTGGGCCTCGGCCAGCGACCCGGAGATCTGGCGCAGGATGGAAATCACCCGGCCTTCCGGCTGGGCGCCGTATTGTTTCACCAGCCGGTCGAGGGTCAGGCCGTCGAGATATTCCATCGCGTAATAGAAAATGCCCTCGGGTGTGCGGCCGTAATCGTAAAGCGCAATGGTGTTGGGATGGGTCAGCTGGCCGGTCATCTGCACCTCCCGCTCGAACCGCGCGGCGGTGGTCTGATTCATTTTTTCCGTCTGCAACAATTTCACCGCCACCGGCCGGCGCATCAGCGCGTGATGGGCGCGATAGACCGCGCCGAACGCCCCCTCGCCAATCTTGTCATCCAGCGCGTATTGCCCGAGTTGTTTGGCCTTCATGGCTGCTCTCTGGCCCGCGGCCTGCAGCCGGTTGGCCAGGCGCATCAGCACATAAACCAGCACCGCCCCAAAAATCAGCAGCCCGAAGATGGACCAGAAGCCTATCCGCAGGATGTGCAGCGGTCGGAATGCCTCGGCCCGGTCCTGCTCCGTGACCAGGCCCATGTTGAAATCATCCAGCCACGTCCACGCGCCCACCACCGGCACGCCGCGATAATCGCGGTAACCGTTGGCATCCGCGCCCGCATGGCCGGCCAACGCCTCGCTCACTGCGTGGGTGAACGGCAGTTCCGTGCGGCGCTTGGGCGATTGGCGTCCCTGGCCAAGGTCCACCAGCGGATCGCGCAGCTCCAGGGTCAGGGTCGAGAGCGCGTCGTCCGAGTCCGGGATCAATCCCAGGCGCTTGAGGTCATTGTCGAAGCGGCTTTCGGAAAGTTGTTTGCCATCGCGGCCGAAGGCATAGGTCTCGCCGGTCTGGCCGGAGCGCGCCGTGGCGAGGATGCGGGTGAAATCCTTGTCCGGCTCGATGCGCAATCCCAGGATGGCGATGACCTGGCCGTCGGTTGACTGGATAGGGGCGACGGCGAACATGGTGGGAACGCCGGCGCGCAGGTTGCCTTTGGCATCCGGCAACAGGGCGACGCTGGGGAAGGGGCGGGTGACCATGCTTTTGCCGGCCAGGCACAGCGACATATGCTCCCGGTTACCGGGCGGTGATTGCATGCCCACGAGCTGGTCACGCATCGAGGCGACCACCAAAAAGTTAGTGTCCAGCACCACAAACCCGGTAAACCCGCGGCGTTCCAGCACGGGCTTCAGATGGGTGCGCAGCGCGGATAGCTGGGGCGCCGTCAGCAATGCTGCCTGGACCTGCGAACTGGATTTTGCCTGTTGGATCAGGCCAACGACGAGTTCGCGCACGCGGTCGTCGTCCGCAGCGTCTTCGGCGTCTGATTTCATGGCGATCGACCATGAGCGGAGCGCTTCGGTGTTGGCGTTCAGGATGGTCTGGAGCGTGTCGGCAATCTGCTGCTTGGTGGCGCCCTCCATTTTCACGCGCAGCCACAGGCCAAGGAACGCAAGGACCACCGCCGCGACCAGCGGCCAGACCCACAATTGGGTGCGGAGAAAACCCCGGGTGCGCGTCAGAACGCTGGCGACGCTGGACGACCGGGATTGGGATGGTTTGGATTGGCTCATGTCGATTGCCGGCCGGCCCAGCCAGTGTCAACCGGGTCGCCGCCAAAAATCCAGCCTGAAATTGGCGGTTCGGACTGACGCCGGGCCTGTTTTCAAGGCCCGGATATTGGTTCTTTCGGCGGGACGGCATAGGGCATCTGCGCCCGGGGTTGGAAAGCCACCGACGGTTGCGGTTCGGCACTGACCGCGTAACTGATTGCCTCGGTGCCGGTGATCTTTGTCCGCCGGCCATAGCGTCCGTAATATGTCCCGCCTGTCTGCGTGCTTTGGGTGTCGACCATCGCCGTGCCCGCCGGCAATAACGTCACCGTCACCGGCGTGACCAGTCCGTCGCGGACTTCCACGTCCGCCACACCCGGCACGACGATGGGGTGGTTCAGGAAGGTGATGCGCAATTGATACTTTCCCGGCTTGAACGCGAGCCGCAGGATCGGTTCCTTCACCGGATCGAATTCGTAAAAAACCTTTTTGTTCCTTTTGACGTCGGTGACGTCCCAGGACAGATCGTCCGCGTTGACGGCGTAAAAATCCACGTAACCGGTGTGGGGCCGGGCGACTGCGGGATTGAGATTGGGTGAGGCACAGCCGCCCGCCAGCAAACCGAGCGCGGCCAGGACAGGGAGCAATCGGGTTTTCATGGGCGGGCGGCGGCCCGGTCAATGGGTGACCTGCAACCCGGCCAGCGCCTGGTTTACCGCCGACTGGATCCGGTCGAACCGCACGTTGTCGGGGGCATTGCGCAAGACGCTGCGCACCGCGTAATTGCGATAGAGCAGTTTGTAGGTTTTGGCGTCAATGATATCAATGACCAGTGTGCCGGCCACAAAATGGTCGGGGTTCTTGCTGTCGATGGCGCCCGCCTGGTGCGCCTTGTCCAGGAGCGCGTCCTCATTCCGGCCATAGCCGAAATAATCATTCAGGTCGGTCGTGGACACGTTGTTCCCCAGGATGACGAGGTAGGCCACGATGACATTGTGGCTGTTGTTGACGCGGGTGAGGTCCTTCGTGGCGAGGGTGTTGTTGATGGCGCTTTGGATAAGCTTATGAACCTGTTCGCGTTTCTCGGCGTATTCCGGCGGCGCGGGCCGGCCCGACACGTAACTGAACGTACCCGCATGGATCGGTCCCTTGTTCACCTGGGTTGGAGTGGAGGAACAACCCGCCAGCATGACGACACCGGCGGCCAGCAAATATCTGATTATTGACTTCATGATTTCCATTGTAGTTAGAATTTCCCCCAAAAAACAACCCTTGGGTCAAAATTTTATAGACCCTTCCAGCCCAATGGAATAGCCGTTGAAAGCGCCGCACCAGAAATAACCGCCGGTGAGGCCCACATCTTTGACCTTCCAGAGTTTGCCCAGGACGTCAAAGGTCACCCGCCCGTCGGTCTCGTAATAATGGTCGGTCCCCAGCGCGCCGCGCAGCCCCTCGTAAAGATCGGTGCGGCCGAAATCGCCGCCAAAATGCATCGGGCAATCCAGCACCTTCCACTGCGTCAGGTAATCAAGGTCGAATTTGTTGGCCCACACCTTCGAGTCGCTCCGGAAGCTCAAGGCGTCGGTCGACCGGCTGATCGGCTGCGTGTTGTAGTAGGCAAAGGCCGAAATATATTTTGGCGTCCAGCGGCCAAACGTTTTTTTGTACTGAAACTCGAACGACGGCACGACGGAGAGGGTCTGGACGTTCCAGTTGACATATCGCCCGTCAGTCACGACCTGCTGGCCCAGCGGCGTGTTCGCGTGGAAGTGGTTTTCGGTGTAGGCAAACAGGAGGCTGAAGGCGGGCAATACGCTGAAGCCGCTGTCGCCGAAATAAAATCTCGGTCCCGCGCCCAGCGCGAGCGCCACGGTGTCGAAATCGGATTCGTTTCCCGCGAGCACATTGTTGTTGAAATGGTTGACGAACCCGCCGTAGCCCGCGCCGCCCTCGAAAACGGGCGTCCAAAGCAGGTCGCTGTCGTCCAACGGACGCGGGTCCCGCAACTCGGTCTCCCAGGGGATTTTGAAAATGGTTCCGTCTGCGCCATTCAATGACCAGCCGAGGCCGGCGCGGGAGGCAATGCTCTGGGTGCCGAACACGGCGGTGGCCTCGACGCGCTGGCCGATGGCCGCATCGAGTTGCTGCACCGCGTCGGGCGGCACCTGGGCCCCGGCCGTCAGCCCGACCCACGAAAGCAGGAACGCGCTTCGAGCTGCCAGCCTGCCGGTTTTCTTCCGCGAACGTTTGCGCGGGAGGGACAGCCGGTCTTCATTGGGCGCGCGCCAGTTCATTTATTCACGGCCACCCTGCCAGCCATTGCCGGTGGCTGTCAACCGAACACCTGAACGGGAGAAGCGCAGCGCGCGACCTGGAACCTGGGCCTGCGCGCTGCGCCGGGATGGGGACAAAAGGATTTACTGGAAGGCGAAAGGCATCATTGGGCAGCACCAGCCGGCGGCGGAGTCATGGCCGACATGGAAAGACCCAATGCCTTGAAATCGCTGGCCAGTTTGCTGATAGTCTTTTTGAGCGCCGGAACCTGTTTGTTAGCCTTGGTGACGGTTTTTTTGATGGCGTCGATGCCCGCCGGCGTCAGGTCATTGCTGAGATACGTCTGGATGTCCTTCAGATCCGACATGAACGGTTTGAACGCGGTTTTCGCCTCCTGGAAGTTGCCGTTGATGTCCTGGAATTTGGCCTGCACTTCCTTCACGCGCTTGGCGCTGCGCGAGCGGATGTCTTCGTTTTTGATCGAGGCCAGTTGCTGGTTCCAATCCGTGAAGTAATCCTGGCCCTTGGCCTGCATGTCCGTGGCCTTGTCGTTCACGTCCGAGGCCAGCGATTGCAGGTTGCTGAGGTCGGCGGAGAACTTCTCGAATTGCGGGCGCAGGTCGGCTTGCGGACGCTCCACCAGGTTGTTCAATGAAGCCATCGTCTGGTCGAGCTGGGCGTTGCCCTGGTTGATCTTGTCCGCCGCGGCCTGCAAGGCTGTGCCGGTGGCAGTGGCTTTATCGTAACCCCTGGACGCACAGCCGGCCACAATGGCCAGCGCCGCGGCGAGGGTGATGCCGAATACGAATTGGTTGGTTTTTGTTTTCATATTTTTTCTTGGTTGTTTGGTTGTGGTTTGGTGATAAAGCGGTTGGACCGTCATCCTGCGTCCGGCCGTTTGCGGGTCAGCCGAAGAATCATCGCGGTGAGTGCGAGCGTCGCCGCAAGCGGGACGGCGCAAAATCCGACCGCCGCTCCCCGCAGTGCCGGGGAGCGATTAAGGTGCGTAGGTTTCATGAGTTGTTCAAGCTGGCCAACAATGCCTCAATGTTCCTGTTCCCAGACCGTCCGCCAGAGGTCCAGGCGCTCCTTCAGCGGATCGGGGCCGTCCGTAATACCCTGGTCGGTGAAGTTCAGCACGTCGCGTGATGCCGGATCGTAGCGCGGCCAGGCGGGCCGGCCACCGCCGTTCGGATCGCCGGTCTTCACAAAATCGACCCAGTAGCCGCTCATTGTCCGCGCCATCGAGAGGTCCGCGTCGGTCACTTTCTCTTTGAGGATAGCGCCGGGGCAGTCGAATGCGAAGACAATCTCCGCTGCGTGTGGCGCACCGGGCATCTTAGCCCGCAAGGCCTCCGGCACATAGGAGAAGCGATAGAAATGGGCTGGCTGGCCCGCCCGGGTCATCAGTTCCGCCAGGTTGCGGGAAGGCTCCACCATGCACTGATCGGAGATGACCATCTGAACGAGATCCTTGAGGCTTGTGTCACCCTTCGGGTCGTAGAGTTTGCGCGCCTGCGGCGCAAGCGGGCCGAACATGGCGAATACCCCCTCCTTGGTCTGTGCCGGGCTGGCGGCCAGGTCGACGTTGTTGGCACCAACAATCACCGGGACCATCGCCTGCCTTCCCGCCCGTACGGTCGCCTCAGGAGGTTCCACGACCAGCCGGCCGTCGATGATGGAGTGCGACAGGCCCGGTATTTCGGGACCGCCCATGGTGGCCAGGAGGTAAGCATCCATGTCCTGGCACAGCGTTGCTGCAGGAATTGCGCGGAGCGCGGCGAGCGCGGCCGGATCGTCACCCTTGATTCCTGCGGCGCGCGCATATTCAACGGCAATGGACTCGGCGGCCGCCAGACTTCGCATCGGTGTCGCGCCGGCGCGGGGCGTCGGGAGGCCGGCGGATTCCAAAATGGTGCGCTGGAAGAGGCCGCGGGCCAGCGGCGAAGTCAACAGGACGAGGACGGAACCGCCCCCGGCGGATTCGCCGGCGACGGTCACGTTCTTCGGGTCGCCGCCGAACCCGGCAATATTTTTCTGCACCCAACGCAGCGCCGCAAGCTGGTCCATGTAACCGTAGTTGCCACGCAGATCGTCCGGCGCTTCGCGGGCCAGTGCCGGGTGCGCGAAGAACCCCAGGCGGCCGACGCGGTAGTTGAGGCTCACGATCACAATGCCCTGCCGGGCCAGGAACTCGCCGGGATAGAGCGAGGCTCCCCCGCGGACGAGGCCGCCGCCGTAAATCCAGACCATCACTGGCAACGGTTTGTCCCAGGTGGCAGCCGGGCGCCACACATTGAGGTAGAGACAATCTTCGGAAATGCCGGCCCCCGGAGGCGCCGAATGCACCGGCTGCATCGGATTGGCGCTGAAGGCCGTCGCGGCGCGAATGCCATCCCACGGCTTGACCGGCTGGGGCGGACGCCAGCGCAAAGCGCCGACCGGTGGTTGGGCGAAGGGGATGCCTTTGAAGACGATCAAACCGTTCGTTGCGACACCGCGGACTTTGCCGCCTTCGACCGCCACCACGGTCTGCCCTTCGGCGGAGGATTGGGCGAACGCAGTTCCAGTCGTTGTGAGAGCAACGAGCGCCAGCGCTGTTGTTCCGGCAAGCGCTGCACGGTATTTCGCAATTGGGTGTTTCATGTCTTGTTTGGGAAAGGGAAGGGGATGGCCAATTGCCTGGGCGCGATGTATCCTGCCGTCATTGACCGGACGATGGAATTGAGAATTCCCCGGGAGTCAGAAACCTTCAGAACATCAAAGTCGAACTCCTGTCGCCGAACATTTCGATTTGCCAACTGATTGGCCATAACCCGATAACAAGCATCCCATCAACGACTTGCTTCAATTTAAGGTGTGGAAATAGGTTAGATTCTTTCATCTTATTTGTCCATCCCATTCTGTGTTCCGAGGTTTAAAATATTCTACAGCTCTGACGGGTTCGGTCCCGGTTTCCGGCCCGGGTCACATTTCCGGTGCGTGATTTTTGACCGCTGGCAAAAGGACATGGGAAACGAAATGGGGCCGACCGGGAATCGCCATCCGCCGAACTCAGGGGGCTGATTTTCCCGGGGCAGGCGTGAGTAAAATGTCGCCGGCGTTCACCAGGGGCACATCTTCGGGCGAGCGCTCCCCGAATTGGGAGACGGAGTAATTGGTCTGGAAACTTTCGTAACCGGGGCACTCGACCGCGACCGTCACCGAATGCCAGTTTGCGCGGCGGAACAAGGTGACCACCTTTGTCGCATCCAGGACAAAACGGCCGTCGGCGTCCGGTCGCACGCCGGCGGGACGCATCTGGAGCATGCCGCCTTTGGGCGCGGTGTCCTCGCCACTGGTCGGGTAGGGCACCAAGCGCCGGACGGTGGCCTGCGGCAGGGGCTGGCGGGTGTCCGCGGCGAGCACCTGGCCGGTCACCCGGGGCGAGACGTAACTGGAAAATTTCCCTGACTGGCAACCGGTCAGGGTAATGGTGAACAACAGCAGCGCCAGCAATCGGTTCGCAGCGCCCGGGCGGCGTTTCCGGCCTGCGGGTCGAGCGTCAGCAAACCAGCGGGGCCCAAGACAATGGGGCCACGCTCCCGCGGGCCACTTTGCCGGTGCCGGTTTTCCCGCGGCAGTCATCATTTGTGGGTGTGCCACCACCAGGCGCCGGCGAACAGCCCGACGGCGATGAATAAGAGCAAAAGACGGTGGCCCCATTTACCGACTTTGAAGACCAGATAAAGCAAAATAATTCCGACCAGTCCGGCCCCGCCGGCCGGCAGGTCCTGCTTGCCGAGACTGTTGAAAAACTCTTTGATTGAATCAAGGTTCATATTTTTTAAAGGTCACGCGGAGTTGTCCGCTTTATACATGTTCAATGCGACACCGATGGTGAATTCGCGGGCCGGTCCGAAAGGGCGCAGCTCGCGTGGTCCGCCACCGGCCCGGTGACAGGCCGTGCCCGGGCTAACTGGAACTGTTGTTATTGGGCGCCAGCTTGACCGGCGGAATCGTCCAGGTGCCGTCGATGATTGAGGGCGGTGTTTCCCGCGGCCAATACAGCCGGAACATCAGGATGAACCTGCCCTCGGGTGCGGGGAGCCAGTTGGCTTCCTTGTCCGCGCCCGGCGACTCGTGCTGGAGGTAAAAGTCCGTTGAACCGTCCGGGTTGGCGGTGAACTGGTTCCGGCTGCTCAGCGTGTAGCGATTCAGCGGATTGGCCGAGAAGAAGAATGCGCCATTGTACATCGTCAACGACCAGAACGCCTCGGCCGGCGGCAGTTGGCCGGCGTCGAAGTGCAGCACGTACTGATTTGTACCGGCATAGGGCTTGCCATCGGCATCCGCCAGGGAGGTTGGATAGACGGCATCCTGCGGACGATTTGCTCCGAGTCCGATCGCGGCAATCGTCGCCCGCTGGAGATAATCCGTGCCGTACACGCCGGCCTTGGTGGTGAAGAGCCAGCCGTTCTGGATGGTGCCCGCATCGTTATAGTGGGCCATGATTTTGGCAAAGGCGGATTTTGGCACACCTTGCAGGACCTTGGCCACGGCTGGATCGAGCCTGTTGATGTCGAAATCCTGGCCGGGGACGATCCCGATTTTCGCCAATTTTTCGACCATCGGCGCGTCCGCTTCGGCGGGTGGATTGGCCTCCAACAATCGAGCCAGCAACTGGAAATAACCCTGCGCGCTCAGGGCGTTCACCTGACTGCGCACCGGCGTCTTCATGTCGATGTTTGTGTCCACCACGCCATCCGGCGGAGCGTAAGCCTGGCCATACGAGCTGAGTGGAACCACGGAGATGTCGTCCTGCATCTTGTGCACCGCGTCATAATCCTCCGGCGTGCCGGTGCAGTAGATGCGGCCAAGGATCCAGACCAGGCTGGTTGGCGATTTGTATTCGGTCACGCCATCGGGCAGCGTGCCGCTCCAGCCGGGGCCGGTGATGGCGTATTTCTGCGGTCCGGTGCCGGTGGTGCGTTTGCCGGGGTCCTGGAACACGTCGGTCCAGCCGTCGAGCATGGGAAACAGGTAGTAGCGGTCGTTCGCATCGGGCAGGCTCAGGATCCACGGTTCCTTGCCGACGTCCAGCCAGGCGATGGTGTAGAGCGTGTCGGCGTTGGGTGCCGTGACATCCTTGAAGGCCGCCGTCGGATACTCGCGCACCCGGACCAGATGTCCCATGGGAGCTCGTGTCCCCTCGGGCTTCTCCACATTGCTCATCACCCGGCGGGTGCATTCCATCGTGACCAGCGGGTAGCCATAAATATAAGCCTCGGTGCCAAGCTCGACAGCTTCGTCGGGTGTTATCGACAGCACGGCCGGAGCGGCCGCGGCTGCGACTACCGGTGCGGCTGCAGTCGGAGCATGTTCCGGCGCCGTCACCTCAATCATGAAGGCCCGGGTGAGCCGCACTCCTACGTCGTTGCCCGGTTTGACCTGGGATAATTTGATATCCGGGCTGACTTTCACCGTCTGGGTCTTGCCATCGGCCATTTGCAATGTCACTTCATAGTTCGGCTTGTCCACGCTCAGGACCCTGGCGGTGAACCCGATGGTCTCTACCATTCTGCCGGCCGGTTTCGCTCCCAGTGGCGCCCGGACCATGACGGAGGCGGCGCCGGCGCCGGGCGGCCCACCGCCCTTGACCAGCACGATGGCGACGGCATCGGCCACCTCGGCCGTGACCTGATCGCCCGGCCGGATCTGGTCGAAGTTGAGGACCTCGGGTCCGCACACATAGGTGATCAGATTGCCGTCCGGGCGCTTGAGCACGACCGTGCGGTCACTGGCATTGACGGATTGGACGGTGGCGATGGCCGACGCGCCATCAATCAGAATGCCGCCCTGCTTGAGCTCCGGGGCGGCGGTGGGTGTTGACGAGCAGGAGGTGAATGCCAACAGAACGGTCGGAATCAAAAGCATCGCTGACAATTTCAGGATTTGTTTTTTCATTGGTTCTTTTCGGTCGGTTGTATGGTTTTGACTCTGGTTATCCTATTTTGCTTTTTCAATGCGAATCATCATTGCTTCCCGGGAACGAACCGCCTGCTGTCTCCGGGTTCGTTTTTTCCTCAAATCACTGCCCGCTTCCGGCTGCCGCGTTACAGTCTGCGTCCGTGGCCCCGGGGTTTCAAGGTTTCTCGATCAGGATCGCCAGCGCCTGGGTGAGGCGCACCACCACCTCGTCGCCCACATTAAAGTCCGCCAGATTGACGAATTCGCCGACCCGCACCGGTCTCGTCCGTCCGTCCACCGTCTGGAGGGTCACCTGATGTTGCCAGGGATCAATCGCCAGCACCTTGGCGGTGAAATCCAGCGTATCGAGACTGACGACGCCTCGTTTGGCTCCCAACCGTGCCCCGGCGACCGTGGCGGTGCGGGTGAGGCTTTGCATTGAGCTGGCGGGCTTGAGAAACAGGGCCATTTCATCCACCACAGTAGCCCGCACCTGGTCGCCCACCTTGACCTGGTCGAAGTTGGCCACCTGCGGGCCGCACTTGTAGCCGGTGATTTTGCCATCCGCATGTTTGAGTTCGATGATGCGCCCGGCGACATCGATGGAAACGACCGTGTCCGTCCGGGTGATGGAATCAGTCACCACCTGGCCGGCAAAACTGCCCTGATCGGCATAGGCCGCCGGAGTGGTGGACACGTTCGAATTGGACGAGCTTGGGGTGGACGAACAGGAAGTGAGCACCGCCAGGACCGCCGGCAGCAACAGCATCCCCGCCCGGTTTAGGATTTTAGTTTTTTTAGGGTTCATTTCTCCTTTTTGATGCGATGCATCGTTTAAACTGCGATTTCCCCCTCCCCATTCATTCAAGACTGCGGAGGCAACCGGGCCGAAGGGAGGAACGTCTTCGACCCGGCTGCTCCAATGGATTACACTGGGTTGTTTCGGCTGTAATCAAATCAACTTCCCCCGGCGTCCGTGTATTTGATGGCCACGCCGAGCACGACACGCCCCATGACCGGTTGAACGGAACGCGACCCGAAACCGGCGCCGGTGATTACGGCGCCCGTGGCTTCCGACCGGTCATACAGAATGACAATGGCGTCCGCGCCCATTTTCGCCGCTGCGTTGCGCATGGCCGTCTCGATTTTTTGCGCGCTCACGTCGTCGCTGGCCGGTACCGCCCGCACTTCGCCCAGCCGGACGTTGAGCCGGGTCGGCTCCTGGCGCAGGATCTGGATCTGCGCCGGCTTGGACGGCGGGTACGGCTGCACGCCGAGATACTGGTTGGAATTGATGCTGACGGTGCTGCAACCGGTCAACAGGAGCAGGGTGGCGACGGACGCGGACAACGCCAGGGAACGGAGCGGGGATTGGTTCATGGTGAGGGGATTTTCCGTTTGGTTTAACTTGATCCGGGGGGAGATGCAATTTTTCCGTTTCCACCGCCCGAAAGAGCACAGTCATTTTCAACACGCCGTCCAAACCGGCGGCTCTGCTGCTCGCGGAGCACAAGCCAAGGATTCCCCACCTGATTTCGCCCGTCAACTCCGGAGTTCCTGTTGTAGTGCGCCGTCCCCAGCGCACCATCGGCTGAGACAGCCGACGCTACAGTTCATCGCCTTCCCAGGAGAAACCGGCTTGTCATCAAGGTCAGACGCGGCAGAATGCCTGGATGAAAACCTTGGGCATCGGTCTGGTGGGCGCGCGCCATGGGGCGCGGATGCATCTGGCGAATTACGCCAAGTTGGCTCCCGACCTCGCGGTCATTCGGGGAATCTGTTCCCGATCCAGGGACAACGCCGGTGCGCTGGCCAGGGAAGCCAAGGTCGAGTTTGTCACCGACGACTACGCGGCTTTGCTGGCCCGGAAAGACATCGATGTGGTGGATATCTGCGTGCCGCCGGCGTTGCATCATGATTTTGCCATTCGCGCGGCTGATGCCGGCAAACACATCATCCTGGAGAAGCCGCTCACCGGATATTTTGGAATGCCCGGCGACCCCGAGCCCATCGGGACGCGCGTGCCGCGGGCCCGTATGCGGGAGGGGGCGCGCAACAATGCCGAGGCAGTGCGCGAAGCGGTGCGCCGGAATCGCGTGCGGTTTTGTTACGCGGAAAACTGGGTTTACGCGCCGCCCATCGACAAAATGCGGCGGCTCATCGCGGCTTCCGCGGGCTCCATTCTCGAGTTGCGCGCCGAGGAAAACCACTCGGGCTCGAACTCGGTGTTTTCGCGGGACTGGAAATCGACCGGCGGCGGCGCGTTGTTGCGCATGGGCGTGCATTCGGTCGGCGCCTGCCTGCACCTGAAGCAATGGGAAGGCCAGTTGCGGCTGGGCCAGAGCATCCGGCCCGTGTCCGTGCTTGCGGACGCCGCCGATCTGATCCACAGCCCGGCGTCCGAGCGGGCCCGGAAGGCGGGCGCGAACCGCTGGATCAGCGCTGACCCCGTGGACGTGGAAAACTGGGCGAATTTGACGATCGCCTTCGACGATGGTTCGCGGGGCACCGTAGTCGTGAGCGACGTCGGGCTGGGGGGATTGAACACGCGCGTCACGGCTTTCATGACCGACGGCGTGATCAAGGCGAACATGACGGCCAACGACGCGATTGAAACCTATGCACCGGACGCGGCGGCGTTTCAAAGTGAATATTTTACGGAAAAGCTTGAGACCAAGGCGGGCTGGAACCGCCCGAGTTGCGACGAGGATTGGTTTCGCGGCTTTGCCCAGGAGATTGAGGATTTTGTGGGCGCGATCCGTGAGGGCCGGGAACCGCGCTCCGGCATCGACCTTGCCGTGGATTGCGTGAATGTCATCTACGCGGCATATGAGTCCGCGGAAACCGGGAGCCGGGTGAAGCTGCTTTGAAAGCGATTTTAACCACGAATGAACACGGATAAACACGGATGGGTAGGGCGGGCAGTCCTCTGCCCGCCGAGGCACTCACAACGACCGAACGGCGCGCACGGAGTGACGCGCCCTACCTTCAAACAAAATCGGTGTCCATCGGCGTCCATCCGCGGTTTTAAACAGCTTTTGTTTTTATCCTTTTTGGTCGGGTCTCTTGCCGGATGTGTGACCGGCAAAAACGGGCGTGTCTTCACCATTACCGACTACGGCGCGAAAGACGATTCCACGGTTTCGTGCACTGATGCGTTCCAACGGGCCATCGCCGATTGCCAGAAAGCCGGCGGTGGCATGGTCCGGGTCCCGGCCGGTCATTTCCTCACCGGCCCCATCGACATGGTGAACCACATGACCTTGCAGGTTGATGCCGGCGCAGTGGTTCTTTTCGATACCAACCGGACTGAATATCCCGACATCACTTCGCGTTGGGAAGGGCTTACGGAAAACGGTCCGCGTCCACTTCTCTTCGCTAACGGTCTCCATGATATCGCCATCACGGGTACCGGCACCTTTGACGGGCAGGGTCCCGCGTGGTGGGCGACCATGGACATGGCCGAGCATGGTAACGCCCGGCCCGACCGCCCCATCCGCCGCCGCCCGATGCTGGTCCAGATCAAGGATTGCAAGTGCGTCCGCATCGATGGCCCCAGCTTCATCAATGCCCCCTTCTGGACCGTCCACCTGCTGTACAGCGAGAACATTGACGTCGGTCACTGCAAGATGATCAACCCGCCCACGTCGCCCAACACCGATGCCTTGAATACCGACTCCTGCCGCCACGTCGTGGTGCACGACTGTTTCGCCGACGTGGGCGACGACGCCTTCGGCATCAAGTCCGGCCGTGACGAAGAAGGCCGGAAGATGAATCGTCCCACCGAGGATGTCACCTATATCCGTTGCCACGTCCTCCATGGTCACAGCGTTTGCGCCATTGGCAGCGAACAATCCGGCGGCGTCCGCCATGTCCGATTCCTTGACTGCGATGGTGATGGTACCGACAACGGCATCCGGCTCAAAAGTATGCGTGGACGCGGCGGTGTGGTTGAAGATATCGTCGCTTCCAACATCCGTCTGAAAAACGTTCGCAACGCCATCATCCTCTCCCTGCGCTACACCAAAACCCCGGAGGAACCGTTCTCCGAGCGCACCCCGCAGTTCCGCAACATCCATATCGATCACGTCACTGCCACCGAGTCCGGGAGATGCTGCGTGATTGAAGGCCTCGAGGAATGTCCCATCCAAAACGTCACCCTCGACCATCTTGATCTTTCCGGCACGAATGGCGTTACCTGCGCCTATGCGAAGGACATCACCTTCAAGAACGTTCGCATCAACGCCCAAAGCGATCCCTTCGTGGAAGACCATGCGGAAAATATCCGGAGACTGGACTGGACCGAAGTCCCCGTCGTTTCCGCCACGCAATAAATTCAATTTGTTCCACCAAACATTTTCCCGGATCGGGCGAAGGTTTCCGTCGGTACGCCCAGGTCGTGCTTCATTAAAACATCCCGGTCCCACGCGTTTTTTGTGCGCCCGATGGACCATTTCTGTCGGAGCGACAGGTGGAATGAATACCAGGGCGAAACCAGCCGCGTGTTGATCAGAGGAAAATCCGTGCCATAAACCAGCCGTCCGGCAAATTCGGGCCGGGTCAGGGCTTCCTTCAACCGGCCCGGCCGATTGATCTGCGTCAACGCGGAAATGTCCGTGTAGAGATTGGGAAATTCACCCATCAGCCGCGCCAGCCGGTCGGGACCGCGTTCGCCATGGTATTTTTCCGACGACGCGATGTGCGCGGCCACGACCGTCACGCCGAGGCTCAACGGCAGCCGCAGTTTCTCCGGGTCGCCAAATTCCTCGGTGGCATGCGAAAAGGATTTCTCCTTGCCGGTGTGCGACAGCAGCGGCAGGTCCAGCGCGGCCATTTTTTTGTAAAACGGAATGAGCTTCGGATCGCCCGGATCAATCTCCATGATCGGCGGGATCCATTTGACGAGCACTGCGCCATGTGCCTTGGCCCAATCCAGGCGCGCCAGGGCGTCGCGGCGATACGGATTCACTGACGCGCCGAACAGCAGGTTCGTGTGCCGCGCCGCCATGTCTGCGACGAACTCATTGGGCACGTAAACCTCCGTCCGGTTCGTGTCGAGGTTTCCGTTTGCGTCCACCACGCCGTCGAGCGCCAGCAGGACGGCCCGGCTGACGAATTTGCTTTGGGCGAGCGAAGCCGCGATGCGGTCGCCCACCAGGCCGTCGCCGTGTTTCAAAATTTCCGGCTCCGAGACGCCGAAGCTGCGCAGATAGGTTTTGAACCGCCAGTTGTGCCGCAGCCGGGGTGAGACAAAACAGCCGCTGCCGCCCGCTCCGAGGCCGGCGATGTGACAGTGCATGTCCACGATGCCGGCGGGGATGGGTTCGACCGGCTGAAACGGCCGGGCCGGCAGGCCGGCCCAGGCAAAGACGACGGCCAGGCCGCCGGCTAAAATAATTTTTCGGCGTCGCGCGGCGGACGGCGCTTTAGGCTTCACAAGGTTCACGCCGTCAGGCTAGGGCAAAATCAGACCTGGGCGTGAATCGAAAAAATTGCGCGGCACATTGAAAAAATGAACCCCGAACGATGCGCTGGACGACGAGACCCTCCGCGAAGTTATTCCAGCCGGATGCGGAAGAAAGATTGCGGGTAACTTTGGGTCGGGGTGGTAAAGACTTTCGGAGAACCATCTCCCAAATAGGTCGTCACCGGTGTCCATCCGGGATCGATCAGGTTTTGTTTGGTTTCGATGACGTAAGACGGGCCGAATTCCGTGGGGAAATACATGATGAACGTGGTGCCGCTGACGCTCAGGTTGAAGAACGCGGGCGAAACCGCCGCGGTCAGAATTGCCGGGTTGCTCAAGGTCGAACAGGTTCCGTCGTCAACCAGAACGGTGTAGCTCCCCAAATCGGCGGGCTGCAGGTGGTTGACGGCCAGTGTCTCGTTGGTTTGGCCCCCCAGATTGGTGGTGCCGTGAAACCATTGATAGTTCGTCTGCATCGTCAGAGTGCTGGCGGTCACAGACAGAGTCGCACTCGCACCCGGGGCTATCGCCCGACTGACCGGTTGAGACAGGATCGTCGGCCCGCAGATGCCCTGAACGATGATGCTGCCGTCCGTTGCCAAATGGTTGATCCAGATAACGCTCGGGCCGCCGCCGGTCACGGTCAATGAGCCGCCGCCGGTCAGCGCGTGGTCGAACAGCTGGAACCTGTCTCCGACCGCCAAAGCCGGGCCGAGGTTCGTAACGGTCAATGTCCCCGTGCCGCCGTTGGCCAGCGAGCCGCTGACCGTCACCACGTCGTTGGACGGGGATACCAGCTTTGTGAGCTTGAAGAACAGGCTGCCATTCAGGGTGAGATTGTTGCTGATGGCCAGTGAGCCGATGGCGGAGGAGGTGCCGGGGGCGAGCGTACTGCCGACGGTGATAGTGACGGCGCCACGGATGGTGCCGGTGCCTGCCAGCGTGCCATTCGTCCCGTTTACGTTGACGGTGCCCGCGAGCTGGCCGTTGACCTGGAGGGTACCGTTGGAGACGGTCGTGGGGCCGGTATAAGTTTCGGTGTTGTTCAAGGCGAGGACGCCGTTGCCGGTCTTGGTCAGACCGAAGCCGATGCCCCCGTCGCTGATAACACCCGAGAAAGCGGTCAAGGCGGTATTGGTGATTTGGAAGATGCGGTTGGTGAAAGTCCCGTTGAAATCGTTGCCGTTGAGGGAGATTGGGCCCGTGAAGGTCAGGGCATTGGTACCGCCGATGATGAGCGTCAGGTTATTGGTGGCGCTGGGATATTGAATCGGGTTGGCGATCGTGCGGGCGCCGTTCCAGGCCATGACCGTGCCGCTGCCGGTCAGATTCGGAATTTCCGGCGACAGAAACAAGGGTCCGGTACCGATCGGTCCCGCAACCACCGCGCCGACCGTATCGGTCCCGAAGGCAATCACACCGGTGGTGGGTGTGGTGCCGCCAGCATAAGTATTGGGGCCATTCAGAATCGTGGTGCCGCTGTCCCGCTGGACCAGTCCGCCGTTGCCCGAAATGATGCCGTTGTAAGTTTGGCTGCCGCTCGACTCATAGAGCGCCAGCACGGTCCCGGAATAAATCGCCTGGCTGGTTGCGTTGCCATCGAGGACGAGGTTCGCGTTAAACACCGTGTTGATGCCGTAAACCCGGTACCGGCTGTTGGCGGAAAGGTTTTGGGGAGTCAGGGTGAGGGTTTTGCCGGTGGTGCCGGAGAGATTGCCTAGAAAGACCCCGGCGAACGCTCCGCTGCCGTCAAATTGAATGGTGAAGTCGTCGGCAACGATGACATCGCCCTTGATGCCGGTGAATATGTTGCCATTCGTGACGATTTCCATCAGGCCCCCGGCGCGGGCGAACGTTAAGGGTCCGGTCCCCAGTGCCCCGTAGAGGTCAACTTTCAGGTAGGCGGTGGCGTTGCTGATGATGGTGCCGCCGGAGAAGGAATTGACGCAGTTCAACTCCAGGGGGGCGCCGCCGTTATAGAGTAATTTGCCCGGGCCGGAGATGCTGCCGGAACCTTGGAACTTATAATATAGGCTGTCATTGCTCACCGTCACCGAGCTGGCACTGACATAGTTGCCCGACACGTTCACCAGGTTATTGAAGTCGGCCGAATCGTCGAAGATGACCGAGTCGCCGTAGTTGAAAGCCGCGCTGACTCCGCCATCGAGCCAGTTGGAACTGGTCGCCACATCCCAAACGTTTCCAGGACCCGACCAGACCAGGTTGGCGGCCGGGCAAAGCACCAAGGAGGTGTTGGTCGAATTAAAGGTAAAACCGCCGGCGCCCGTGACGGTGACGTAGTAACCATTGGTGCCCGAGCACACATCATTGGTTCCGGCCGGGGAAATGATGAGTTGGGCGCTGGTGGCGCCCGAGATATTGCCGCCATCCAGGAGATTTGTGCCATTCCGATGCCACTGATAGGTCTCGCCGATAACGAACAACGTGAAGACGGAGAAGGCACAGGACCCATTGGTGGCGACGACGACGGGCGCGGGACCGTCGATGATTGGCAAGCAGCAAGGAGGAGTGACCGAGCCGCTTACGGTAATGGAAGAAATATCCAGCGCGCTGACCTGTGAACCACCGGTATTGCGCCAGCCGAAGGCGAATCCATCAAAACTGCCGGCGAGAATGGTTGTATTCGTTGCGGTCTGGGTCTGCGTGAAGATCGGCGTGCCGGTGGCGCTCGTTCCGCCGAAAATGGCATTGGTAATCTGGAGCGATCCGGGCGTATTAAACAGGATGCCCAGCTGGAGTGTGTAAGGCATGCCATTCGTAAGATGCACGGAAATGCCGGTGCCTCCGAGGGATGTGCCATTGGGGTTGTTGAATGCCTGGGTGCTGCTGGCGCCCGAGAAGAGCAAATCCTGACATTGCGCTGTCGCCGGATTAGCGGCCTGGGCAGGCCGGGTAAAAATATTCGCGGTGCCACTAAAGAACATCCGGCCAACGTAACCAACCCAATTTTGCGTTCCGCCTGTGTTGGCGTTGTTGGTATTGACGGGCGATACAATGGGACCTTGATTGGGCGGAACCCCGCCCGAGTTAAACAATCCGATATTCAGTGTGGAATTCGCCGTATCCAGACCTCCGAGAATATTGGCCGTGTTGGTAAAGACGATGGTAATGGCAAGATAGTCACCCGGCAGGGACAAGGCGATCGGCGAATTGGTAAACAAGCCAAGCACCTCTCCCAAAAGCGAGCTGCTGGCCGGAAAGCTGTAGAAAAGGTCGTTCGCACTGATGACATTCGTAATCGTGGCTGAACCCGCTACCGTCTGGTAGCTGGTTGAAAAGATGGTGGGAGAGCCTGGCGCCTGGTTAACCGTACTGCCGGCGTTGAAATTATCAGTGAAAAAAGTCGTGGCCGTCGATGCGGCCGCTGTCGCCAGCAGAACGGACACGGTGATAAATCCGAACAGGTTCTTTTTCATGGTTTTCCTTCCGGTTATCAGCCGGGACGAAAAATGATCCCGGTTCGCAAGCGAAATTGGCTCCGTTGGCGGATGGGTGCGGAACTTTCACAGCTTTTTTAATTGGCTCACAATTTCAAAATTCTGTCAATCCACCGTTATTGCCTTTTGAACGGCTAATTTTAACGGGTGTTCCAAATGGCTTTTTGCCTCCGGCGGAGAGGGGGCGAACTGACAGCATCTGCTTAACCTCGCCGAGTCAAAAAAATATACTTGGTGTGCCCCAATTTTACCGGGCGCATATCTCCATCCTGCTTTTGCCCCTGTTTGCAGGGCATTTAGCCCTGTTGATTCAGCCACTCCGTGCAGGTTAATGGTCTGATTCAATAGAATCGGACGATTCAGCACCAGGCTGTTTTTCGGCCCGTGGAATCGGGCCAATATGGCTCGTTCATTGCTGTCTGAACCCTTCGTACCCGGTGTCCGTGGAAGTTTCAGAAGCAAAATGAACGACCATGACAATGAAGATCATGTCGCATTCCAAGTCAGGCGCTTGAGGCAGAAGCTCTGCACTTGTTGGATGTCGCTTCCTGGTCGGATCGGGCTGGCATTGTGTTTTTCAGCAGCGCTTTCCGCTGCCGCGGCCGACGACAGCAGCAAGACCAACACCCTCTCCGCGCGGCTGGCCGAAATGAGCATCGAACAGCTGACCGAGGTCAACGTCGTTTCCCTGACTTCCCTTTTCCGAAAGGAAACCAAACTGGAACAGGCACCGGCGGCGGCGGCCATTGTCACCCCGGATGACATCCGCCGCCTGGGCATCACAAGTCTTCCGGAAGCGCTGCGGCTGGTTCCCGGCATGGACGTAGCTCAGATTGATTCCCATCAGTGGGCAGTCAGCGCCCGGGGATTCAACGCTCAGTTTGCCAACAAGCTGCTGATATTGGAAGACGGCCGGACCATTTATGGACCTGCGTACGGCGGCGTCAATTGGGGCATGCAGGACACGGTCCTCGAAGACCTGGACCGGATCGAAGTGATTCGCGGGCCGGGGGCGGCACTTTGGGGCGCCAATGCAGTCAACGGAGTGGTCAACGTCATGACCAAGAGTGCAAAGGACACCCAAGGCTGGCTGACCACCGCGTATGGAGGTACGGAGTATCAGCCCTCTCTGACCGCTCGGTACGGAGGCCAGTTGTCCTCCAATCTTTTTTACCGGGTTTACGGCAAATATTTTGATCAGGACGGCCTGGTACTGACCAATGGTGCTGATGCCGGGGATAGCTGGAATTCGCTCCAGGGTGGAACGCGTTTCGATTGGGAGCCTTCGGACGAAAACAGAGTCACCCTGCAAGGAAATTACTACAACGATATTGTCCACGAAAATCAAAACGCCGTCCTCCTGGTGCCGCCCTTTGATACGAACACCAACATAGAGAACCACGACTATGGCTGGAACGCGCTGAGCCGATGGACGCACGAGTTCTCGGAGCTTTCGACCCTGAGCCTGCGCGTATATTATGACCATTTCAAACAGGAACAGGTGGGAACTTCGGAAACCCGTGACACCATTGATTTCGATGGACAACACCGGTTCCAATTGGGGACGCGTAATGACATCATCTGGGGACTTGGCTATCATTGGACGTCGGACAACTTTATCCCGAATTTCTATTTGACCTGGACCCCTCCGGCGCAGCAGTACCGGGTGTACAGCGCGTTTGCCCAGGATGAAATCACCATCGTCCCCAACTGTTTCAATGTAACTCTTGGTTCAAAATTCGAACACAATGATTACACGGGTTACGAGGTCGAACCCAGCGTGCGGATGCTTTGGACGCCTTCGGATAAGCAAACCGTGTGGGCCGCGGTATCGCGCGCGATCCGAACGCCCTCGCGGTATGAAACGGGAGCGCGGGTCAACTATTCGGTCTCGCCCATTCCTAACCCGCCCGCCACCACTCCCCTGGGGCTGGTTTCACTATTTGGAAATCCGGATGCTCAATCCGAGAAATTGATTGCTTACGAACTGGGCTACCGGGTCGAACCGACCAAGCGATTGTCATTCGACCTCGCGACTTTTTATAACCGATATAACAACCTGTTGCGGTTCGTCACGAACAGCAGTTTTGTCCAGTCTCCCGTCATCACTGTCTTCCCACAAACCATCGAAAATTCGGGTTCCGCCGAAACCTACGGCGCCGAGTTGTCAGCGGAGTGGAAGGTGACGGACGATTGGCGCCTGATCGCCGGTTACTCCTGGCTGCACGTGAATTTGCATCCCAATGACCCTTCCTTCCAGGGCAACCCGGAGCAACAGGTCCAGTTGCGTTCCTATCTTGACTTGCCCTGGCACACGGAATTCAACGGCGCGCTGTATTACGTCGACCGGCAGAATGCCGCCGCCGGTCTGGGCATGGTGACGATTCCGGCTTACGTCCGGTTGGATTTAGGGCTGGTCTGGCATCCGACCAAGTCATTGGAAATCGGCATCTGGGGGCAGAATTTGATCGACGGTCGACACGCGGAATTTCCGAATCTTAAATCCCCGGTGCAAACGGAAATTCCGCGGGAAATCCTGGGCAAAATCAGCTGGAGATTTTGAACCACCATAAACCATGAACCGCATTTTCAACCTGCAACCAGCTATCGGCGGCCGCCCTGGCCACTGGTTGGCCGGGTTCGGGATATTGCGTCAACGGTCCGGGCGGTCCGGGTGGTTTGTTTGTCTCCTGATGGTGGGGATGAACCTCGCGCTGGGGACCCTGGCTGCCATGGCAGAAGACGTGGTACCTTTGGATTACCAGGTCAAGGCAGCTTATCTGGTCAATTTCCCCAAATATATGGATTGGCCGGCCGGCGCGTTTGCCGACACCAACAGCCCGATCACCGTGGCCATTTTGGGAGACGCCGACGTGGCCAACGAATTTGCCGGCATGGTCGAGGGTGGCAAAACCATTGGCGGACACCCGATCGTGCTCAAACGCATCACCAAGGAAGAGGAAATCAGCAATAACATTCAGGTGTTATTTATTGCCACCTCGGAACGGCCACGGATCGCGGCCATTCTCGAAAAAGTCAAAGGCTCCAGCATTCTGACGGTAGGCGAAAGCGACGATTTTCTTGAGAAAGGCGGGATTATCAATCTGGTCCATCGCGACCGGAAAATCAGGCTCCAAGTGAATTTAAGTGCCGCCGGAAAGGCGCACCTGAAGATCAGTTCCCGGCTGCTGGTCGTAGCCGAGGTGGTGAAGGACAAACCGGAGCGATAGTTATGCGCGTATTTTATAACATGTCCATCAAGCGGAAGCAGATGCTGATCATCATGCTGACCAGCACCGTTTCGCTGTTGCTGGCCTGCGCCATTTTTATCGCTTACGATGTGATGAGTTTCCGCAAGGAGATCGTGAAGCGAGTTTCGGTGCTGGCGGAAGCGATTGGCAACAACTGTTCGGCGACGATCGAGTTCAACGACCCCAAAACCGCGGAAGATACGCTCAGCGCCCTGCGCGCGGAACCCAGCATTGTTTCCGCCCGCATATATTCCCGGAAAGGCGAAGTGTTCGCGGCCTACAACCGTACCGGCGCCGCGGCGTTTGTTCCGCCGTCTCTGCAGGCCGCCGGCCATGAATTCAAAGGTGATTTCCTGTACCTGTTCCGTCCCATCACCCAACAGGGAGAAACCATCGGAACCATTTTCGTCGCCTCGGATCTGACTGAGCTCAGAGAACGCCTGGCACATTATCCCGCCGTCGTGGGCGGGATGTTCGCAGCGGCTTTGCTCGTTGCTTTTATTTTGTCCTCCCGCCTGCAGCGGGTGGTCTCCGGTCCCATCCTGCACCTCGCCCAAATGACCCGCTCCGTGGCCCTGGACAAAAACTATTCGGTCCGGGCGGAAAAGCAAAGCGGCGACGAGTTGGGGCAGCTCATCGACGGTTTCAACGAAATGCTCACTCAAATTCAGGAGCGGGATGGCGCGCTGCAAGCGGCCCGTGACAACCTGGAACGCCGGGTCGAAGACCGGACCGAGGAACTGCGTCAATCACAGGCGCTCTATCATTCGCTGGTGGAACATCTGCCGGTGCATGTTTATCGCAAGGACAAGGAAGGGCGTTTCGTGTTCGTTAACTCCAATTTCTGCCAGTTCAAGGGCCTGACCACGGAACAGGTCCTGGGCAGGACGATTTTTGACATCACCGCCAGCCGGGATCTGGCCGAGCGATATTACCGGGAAGACCAGACCATAATGCAGACGGGCGAAACCATTGAAGAAGAAGAGCAACACCAGGACGCCGCCAGCAATACGAAATACCTCCAGGTGATAAAGTCGCCCGTGTTCAGCTCCGATGGAAAAGTGTTGGGCACACAGGGGATCGCGTTCGACATTACCGGGCGTAAGCAGGCGGAGGAAAAGCTGGAAGCCGCCCATCGTGATCTGGTGCAGGCTTCCCGACAGGCAGGCATGGCCGAGGTGGCCACCAGTGTTCTCCACAATGTGGGCAACGTGCTCAACAGCGTCAATATCTCCGCGAGTGTGGTTGCCGACAAATTGAAGGAATCCAAGGCCGCCAATATTGCCCGGGTTGCCGACCTGATGCGCGAACATGCCGCCGACCTGGGTGAGTTCATGACGCAGGATCCCAAAGGCCGGCAACTGCCGGAGTACCTGGCCCAGTTGGCGGGGTTTTTGAGCCAGGAACAAGGCTCGCTCTTGAATGAAATGGAGTCCGTCCGAAAACATATCGAGCATATCAAGGACATCGTGGCCATGCAGCAAAACTACGCCAAGGTTTCCGGCGTGACTGAAACCGTCAAGGTCGCTGACCTGGTTGAAGATGCTCTCAGCATGAACGCCGGCGCGTTGGTGCGTCACGACGTGCAACTCATCCGGGAATACAGCCCGCAGGTCCCTGAAATCACGGTGGAGAAACATAAGGTGCTGCAAATCCTAGTCAATCTGATCCGTAACGCCAAATACGCCTGCGACGATTCGAAGAAAAAGGAGAAGCGCCTGATTGTACGGGTGAGTAACGGCGATGATCGGGTGCGGATTGCCATAATCGACAATGGCGTGGGGATTCCGGCGGAGAATATCACCAGGATTTTTAATCACGGTTTCACCACTCGCCAGAACGGGCACGGTTTCGGTCTGCATAGTGGCGCGCTCGCAGCTAAGGAGATGGGGGGCGCGCTGTTGGTGTACAGCGACGGGCCGGATAAAGGTGCGACCTTTACGCTCGAATTGCCTTTGAAACCATTAAAATTGACGTGAGATGAGCCAAAAATTTGGAGGGCAACCGGTGTATAGCCAGTGTCCCATTTGTGGTAATGGCATGTCCATTTTCGGAGCAAGATTTGCCGCTCCAGGCTGTTCGGGCCGGACCGGGAGACGCAAAACTAAATATTTAGGATAATTACAAAATAAGTCTTGAAAAGTATATTGTCTTATATTTGCCTTGCCGCGATTTTTTTCCTGGTGGGGACATTCAACAGCCTTGGGGCGACGAGAACGACCACGGCATCGGGCGGCAACTGGAACGCCACCGGCACCTGGTCGGGCGGGGTTGTTCCTCTCAGCGCCGACACGGTTGTAATTGTGGCGGGCGCTTCTGTCACCGTCACGACCAACGCCACGGTTACATCAATCACGTTCAACAGCTCCAGCACAAGCACCGCCACCTTAACGGTCAATTCCAACGTAACTTTAACGGTGACCGCAGCCATTCTCCTGCAAAACGCAGCGACGGCAAACACGGCAGCCTTGATTCAGGGACCTGGTACGATTACTTGCGCCTCGCTCACGGTTGGCGGGACCACCACCCCAACGACCACCAGCAGCTACTTCACGGCTACACTGACATCCACCATTTCGGATCTGGCCATTTCGGGCAATTTGGCGGTCAAATCCCTGTACAACTCCGCGCAGTCGGCGGCCAATGCCGGCACGTTCGCACTCGGTTCCGGTTGGGTCACCGTCAACGGCAGCGTCGCGTTCACGACCGTGCCGCTGTTTGGTCCTATTTTGAACATGGCGACCGGCAATCAAAAAGGAACGTTGGAACTTGCCGGCTCGACTCCCTTTACGTTTACCGGCGGCGGGTCTAGCGCCTTCAATCCGAGCGGGACAAATGCGACGGTGATCTATTCGGGTGCTGCCCAAACGGTGAATGCGGCCACCTATCAGGACCTGACCACTTTTGTTGGGTATCAGAACCTGACCCTGGCCGGTTCTGGAACGAAAACGATCATCGGGGTGTTGGTGAACGGCGTTTTGTCGATGCAAGGAACCGCGACCGCCAGTGCTCCCCAGACCAACGGGATCAATGCCACGCTGGAATACAATGGAAGTGCGGCACAAACCACCGGGCCGGAACTTACGGCAACCGTTCCAAACCTGAGGATTAACAATGGCAATGGCGTAACCTTATCCGGCAATTCGACCGTCAGCGGTACGCTCACATTGACCAACGGCTTGCTCATGACCGGAGCAAAGCAGATTAGCTTGGCCACGAATGCCGCTGTTTCCGGCGGAGGCCCCGGCAGCTATGTGAACGGCAGCCTGCAAAAAACCTTCAGTCCGGGCACCCAGGCATTCACCTTTCCCATTGGCGATGGTTCTGCTTATACCCCTTTGGCCTTGTCGGGGCTGGTGGTGACGACTTCCGGGGGCATCAAGACGACCACCACCCCGGGCAATCATCCTCAGCTTGGCACAAGTGGCATTGATGTCAGCCGAAACGTAAACCTGTATTGGACGCTGACCCAGTCGGGAGGCACCTTCGGCACCTTTGACACAACCTTCAATTACCCGGCAACGGATGTAGACCCCAACACCATACCAGCCCAGTTTCAGGTGCAGCGGTACAATGCCGGCGCCTGGTTGGCCACGACCGAGAGTGGAATACCAACCACCAACGCCACGAGCATCACAGGACAAAGCGGGTTCGGCGACTTTGCGATTGGAAATTCGGCGCTCTGGTACAATGGCGCCTGGCGCTATCGTCTGCCTATCGCGATCAATCACACCAATGTCGCCGGCAACCTCACCAATTTCCCCGTGTTGATCAATCTGACCAATAGCGCGCTCCAGCAGTTTGCCAAAACCAATGGCAACGACATTCTGTTCACTGCCAGCGACGGAACCACAAAATTGGCGCACGAGATCGAGCGCTACACGAACTCGAACGGCGCCCTGGTCGCCTGGGTCAACGTGCCGCTCCTTTTGCCGACAGCCGACACGACGTTGTATCTCTACTACGGCAATGCTTCCGCCACCAATCAACAGAACGCCGCCGCCGTCTGGAACTCCAACTACGTCGGCGTATGGCACCTCAACCAGGCCCCGACCGGGTCCGCCGGGGACATCGCGGACTCAACTTCCGGTACCAACTCAGGCACCAGCCAGACGATTGCCGCCGGCGGGCAGGTCACGGGCAAAATCGGTGGCAGCCTGACACTGGACGGTGCGAGTGATTACATCTCCACTGCCGTTTCGTTCAATAACCCGCTCACGCTCACAATCCAGGCATGGGTCAAAACCACCAGCACGACCGGGACGAAGGTGGTTGGATTTGAAAACAACCAGACCGGCACCGCCTCGGGCAACTATGACCGACACATTTACATCGGCACCGATGGCAAGGCGCGGTTCGGTACCTACGACGCCAACGCCGCCATCTGCAACACGGTCACCTCCTCGAATGCGGTGAACGACGGGCAATGGCATTTCCTGGTGGGGTGCCGGGACAATGCGGCCAGCAACGTCTGCCTTTATGTGGATGGTGTGCTCCAGTCGACCACCAACAGCTACGCCGGCCAGTCTTACACCGGCTGGTACCGGATCGGTTCCTACAAACTCGCCGGCGCCTGGCCCGTGAGTGCGAGTGGATACTTTGCTGGCAGCGTGGACGAAGTTCGAGTCTCCCACGCCGTCCGCAACGCCGCCTGGGTGAGCACCGAGTTCAATAATCAACGTACTTCACCAGCGTTCTCGAGTGTCGGAGCCACACAGACGGTTTCAGCTGTGAAATTGGCGGTTGCCTCGGTGAACGGCGGTTCGTCTCCGGCCGTCGGTTCCTCATTCAATGTAGTCATCCAGGCTCAGGACGACAGTGGGACTCCCCAAAACGTGGTGAGCAATACGGCCGTGAGTCTTAATCTGAATACCGGCACCGGCGTTCTGGGCGGGACACTCTCCGGAACGATTCCCGCCGGAACCAACGCCATAACGATCAGCGGCGTCACCTACACGAAGGCCGAAAGCGGCGTAAGTCTCGCCATCACCAGAACCAGTGGCGACAATCTGACCGTTAGCAACAGCGCGTCGTTTACCGTGCTCCCGGGCAGTCAGATAATTACCTTTCCCTCTCCGGGCAATCAGACTTACGGCGTTGGACCCATTGCCCTCGGCGCCATCGCCTCGTCTGGTTTGACGGTGAAATACAGCGTGGTCTCGGGACCGGCCAACGTTGCAGGTAATGTGCTTACGATCACCGGCGCCGGTTCGGTCACCCTTCAGGCTTCGCAGCCCGGCGACGCCAATTGGAATGCCGCCCCAACGACCAATCAAACCGTTTCCGTCGCCCAAAAAACAATCACCGGGTCCATCACGGCGAACAACAAGACGTACGACGCCACCACTGCGGCAACCATCGCAACCCGTACTCTCAGCGGCGTGACCAATTCGGATGTCGTCAGCCTGGCCGGCGGCACGGCGACGTTCGCCAACAAGAATGTCGGCAACGGCAAGACGGTGATAGCTACCGGGTTGAGCCTGACCGGGGCGAACGCCGCCAATTACGCGTTGGCATCAACCTCCGCCACAAACACGGCCAACATTACCAAAGCGACGCTTACCGTCGGCGCCACAGGAGTGAACCGGGTTTACGATGGAACGACCAATGCAACCGTAACGCTTTCCGACAATCGGATTGCCGGCGATGCGTTGACGACGAGCTACACCAACGCCGGCTTTGCGGACAAGAACGTAGGGACCGGCAAGACGGTCAATGTAATCGGCATCGCAGTGACGGGAACCGATTCCGGCAATTACACGGCGAACACCACAGCGAGCACGACAGCCAACGTCACCAAAGCGACGTTGATCGTCAGCGCCACCGGCGTGGACAAGGTTTACGACGGAACCACCAACGCCACGGTGACGCTTTCCGACAATCGGATTGCCGGCGATGTGTTGACGACGAGCTACACCAACGCCGGCTTTGCGGACAAGAACGTGGGGATCGGCAAGACGGTCAATGTAATCGGCATCG
>CAYPSF010000031.1:0-2800 GCA_964413165.1 uncultured Bifidobacteriaceae bacterium | reverse complement strand
CCACCGGCGTGGACAAGGTTTACGACGGAACCACCAACGCCACGGTGACGCTTTCGGATAACCGCATCTCTGGCGATGTGTTGACGACGAGTTACACCACCGCTGGCTTTGCGGACAAGAACGTGGGGATCGGCAAGACGGTCAATGTAATCGGCATCGCAGTGACGGGAACCGATTCCGGCAATTACACGGCGAACACCACAGCGAGCACGACAGCCAACGTCACCAAAGCGACGTTGATCGTCAGCGCCACCGGCGTGGACAAGGTTTACGACGGAACCACCAACGCCACGGTGACGCTTTCGGATAACCGCATCTCTGGCGATGTGTTGACGACGAGTTACACCACCGCTGGCTTTATGGATAAGAACGTCGGGACTGGCAAGACGGTGAGCGTAACCGGTATTTCAATGACGGGGGCCGACTCGGACAATTACGTGTTTAACGCGATGACTGACACGACAGCCAGCATCACCGCCGCCAGCATCACGGTGCATGCCGATGACAAATCGCGCGCTTATGGAACAACCAATCCGCAACTGACGGCCAGCTACAGCGGTTTTGTCAGCGGTGAAGGCACCAATGTCCTGAGTGGCAATCCGGCGCTGAGCACCACGGTAAATGCAAACAGCCCGGTGGGTGTTTATCCGATTGTAATCGACCCGGGAACATTGACCGCCGCCAACTACACTTTCAGCTTCACGAACGGTGCTTTGACGATTACCGAGGTGCCATCAATCCTCGCGATCACCTTTGTGCCCGGCACGAATGGCCAACCGAACCAGCTTACCCTTTATTGCGCCGGATTAACCCCGGGCAACACCTGTTACATTCATGCTTCGACCAATCTCACTTCCTGGGCGCAGATCAGCATACTGCCGGCGGCGCAAGACGGCACGCTTACGTTTATCGATACCAATTCGATCCCGTTGCGATTTTACCGTCTATCCACCGACTGACGATGGCAATCCCCCCCCAAAAAAAACAAAACCATGAGCAACACGCCCGCGCAGCAGAATCGCCGCGTTCTTGTGGTCGACGACAATTCGGCGATCCATGAGGACTTCAAAAAAATTCTGAATCCAGGGTCGAGCGCCAAGGCCAGATTGGATGCTTTCGAGGCGGAAGTTTTTGGCGAGACCAGGTTCTCCACCGGGCTGGCTCCCTTCGAAATTGATTCAGCGTTTCAAGGACAAGCAGGTTTTGCGCTGGTTCAGCAGTCAATCGCCTCTGGCCGACCCTATGCCATGGCTTTCATCGATGTACGGATGCCACCCGGTTGGGACGGAATCGAGACGACGGCGAAAATCTGGGAGATTTATCCGCATCTTCAAATCGTCATTTGCACTGCCCATTCCGATTATTCGTGGGATGAAATGATCGCAAAGCTGGGAATTTCCAGCCGTCTGATCATTTTGAAAAAGCCATTTGATGCCATCGAAGTGTTGCAGCTGACCCATGCGCTGGTAGAAAAATGGGAGCTGCAACAAAAAGACCGGGCGAGAATGGATCAGTTGGAAGAAATGGTTGCTGAGCGCACGCGTGAACTTCAACTGGCAAACGAGAAACTAAAAACTGAAAAGGCCGGTCGTACGGCACTGGCAAATTAAAGTGCAGGACATCGGAATCGGCTTTGAAGGAAAATATAGCGAAAAGATTTTTGAAGTATTCCAGCGCCTGCACGCTCGCAATGCGTACCAGGGTTCGGGCGTCGGGCTTGCCCTCTGCCGAAAAATCGTTGTTCGGCATAACGATTCCATCACCGCCGAAGCCACCCCGGATGTAGGAGCCACCTTCCTGATTACGGTGCCGGAATGCACGGCACCCCGGACGCCGGCAAACAACTAGCATTTTAATTAAATGCCCGGCCGGTCACGTTACCTTTCACTACCGTCAAAATTCCGTCATTAAATGTGCCGTCGCCAGCGACGGATGCGTCATCCTTCCAATTGATGGCCTCAATCTGAGGTGGTCCAGGGAGGACGTTGACAATTTGTTGTTTTGACTCATTCACATTGAGCCCGCCAAAGGTAATATCAATGTTAGTGATTCCATTCTGTTCTGGTTGCCCACAAACAGGTTCTGTGGTCAGGGAAAGTTCGGCTGTGGCTGGCATTTGCTTTCCGAGGAAGACCATCCGAGGCGCGGTCAGACTTGTTGAAAATTGATTGGCCGATGCCCCCGGAATAGAGAATGCACGACGTTACCCGGAGGGGTCCTGGTTCAGGTAGATTTTGTTTCCATAAAGGTCCTTCAACATGGCGCCGGTTCCGAACGGTTGAACTTCAGGCGCCGCTTCAAAGGCCACACCCTTGGCGCTCATGGTCGCATAGTCGCGCAGACAATCATCCGTTTCAATGCTGAACAGGGGCAGATCAGCCGCCTGTTTGCCGACGATCACCCTTTGAGCGTCATTTCTCGCGAGTTCCAGATTGATGCAGAATTCCTTGTTGTCAGGGAGCCGAACGAGCAGCCAGCGGTAGTCACTCATCCGATTGTCCTCGGCGACTTCGAAACCAAGTTTTTCAACATAGAATGCCAGCGCCTCGTTCTGGTCGCGGGTCAATAATTTAAAAAGCGGAACGCGTCTCATAAGGATTTGTTTGAGTTTTCATTTGACCTTTTTTCCGTCGCGGGGTTTGGATTGCGGTGATGTCGTCCGCTCCTTGATGGCGGCGAGAAGCAATGCCTTGATGGCTGGAGAGCTGATTTCGGCGATGTCCGTGATTTTCACATGTCTGGCGGACTTGCCCGTTCCCGACAGCAGGCCGGCCGGGTCCCGCAAAGCGATGCCATGGTA
>CAYPSF010000030.1:6246-33708 GCA_964413165.1 uncultured Bifidobacteriaceae bacterium | reverse complement strand
AGAACATGATCAACGTGCTGGACGTGCTCCAGCAACTCGACATCACCAAGGTCGGTCTGGCCACCGAGAACAGCGCAACCCCCTGAGTCGACCCCACACAAAAGGTTGTCACAGCCCGGTCGGCTCTGAAAAAAAGATGCGGTTTTTTCTTGGTGAGGGGTTCACGAACCGCTTTAATTCGCTCCCCGATAAACAAACAATAACGGACCAAACGAAAAACCATTGATCGAATTATGGCCAAAGCCCTGACTAAATCCCAGATCACAGCTGAAATCGCCACCCAGAATAACCTCTCCAAAAAATCGGCGGGGGAGATTCTCGAACATCTCGCGGAGCTGGCATACAAGAATGCGAAGAACACCTTCACGCTGCCTGGTCTGGGCAAGCTGGTGCTGGTCAATCGCAAAGCTCGCACCGGGCGGAACCCGGCCACCGGTGAGACAATCCAAATCAAAGCCAAACGGGTGGTGAAGTTTCGCGTGGCCAAAGCGGCCAAAGACGCCATCCTCGGCGCGAAGTAAAACCAACGCATTTTTTCCCGGGGCACTCTGTATATTTCAGAGTGCCTTTTTTATTGCCCGCCGTTCATGGAAACAGCCAACGGGATCGACTGAGGTTGTTTGTGTCCCGATCTGAAAGTCACTTGGAACCTGTTGCGGTGACTTGGTTGATGGCGGAACGGAATTCGGCGAAGGTGAAGGGCTTGGCCAGGCAGATGCGGTGTTGCTCCTCCAGAAATTTGCAGGTCCGCTCGTTCACCATGTCGCCGGTGAAAAAGATGATGCGCTCCGATTGGGCGGGGTTTTTGGAACGGATCCGTTCGTAAACCTGTTGGCCATTCAGGCCGGGCATCTTCCAGTCGCACAGGGTCACGTCGTATTTTTCCCGGTCCAGGTGGCGCAGGCCGGCTTCCCCGTCGGCGGCGGTATCCACGTGGTAACCCCGGCGGGTCAGTGTTTCGCGCACCATCAGCAGGATCGGTTCCTCGTCGTCAATCACCAGCACTTTTTTCCCCACCCCTTCGCGCGAGTCAATCTTCTCCCGTTCCGGCGCATGTTTAATTTCTGTGGTGGATTTCTCCTCGACGCCATAGGCGATGGGCAGTTCGATGATAAACGTCGCGCCTTCGCCTGGCCGGCTGCGGGGGACAATGGTGCCGCCGTGTTCCCGGATGATGCCGTAGCACAGGCTCAAGCCCAGGCCGGTGCCCTGGCCCACCTCCTTGGTCGTAAAAAACGGGTCGAAGATTTTTGAAAGGTTTTCCGGGGCGATGCCCGGGCCATTGTCCTGGAGGGTGACGCGCACGTTGCTCCGGCGGGTTTCCGTGGTGATTTTAATCCAGCCTTTGGCCTGGTGTGATTCCATGGCCTGGCGGGCATTGTTGATGATGTTCAAAAACACCTGCTGAATCTGGTGGGGATCCACCATGGCCTCGGGAAGCCTGGAATCCAGGTGCGTGATGACCTCGATGTTGCTGGTGCGCAGTTGATATTGAAGCATTTCCACCGCGCCCTCGACGAGCGTATTGACGCAAACCGCCTTGCGCTCCGGGCGATGGCGCCGTGCGAAGCTGAGCAAAGACTGGACAATTTTCTGGCAACGTTGCGAACTCTTGAAAATCATGTCCAGGTGCCGTTTGCGGTCGGGATCGACGTCCTGTTGTTTCAGCAATTCGGAAAAGCCCATCACCGCGGTCAGTGGATTATTCAATTCATGCGCCACGCCGGCGACGAACTCGCCGATGCCGGAAAGTTTTTCGCTTTGGATCAGCTGGGCCTGGGTGTTTTTGAGGGTGTCCACGGTGGCCTCGAGCTGTTCGCGGGAATTCTTCAGGTTCTCCGTCATCTTGTTGAAGACGTGCGCCAGCTCGCCGCATTCATCCTGGGAATGGGCCTCGACGCGCCGGGAGAAATCGCCGCGGCCGATGGCTTCGGCGCTGTCGCGCAATTCCCGCAACGGGGCGGTGACTTTGCGTACCCAGAACCAGATCCCCGACGTGCCCAGCAGGATGCCCAATCCGCTGATCAACAAAATCCTTTGCAGGATCGAGGCCAGGGCCTGCAGCGGCCGTTCATAGGAGGAGAGCACCAGGTAATTCAAAGGATGGGCCTGGTTCCGCGCGTTCAAGCTCCCGGCCCGGCAAAGAAAACGTTCGCCATCCAGGGTGATTTCCCCGGAAGAATTGAAATCGATGCCGGCCGGCAAGGCGGACAATTGCGACATCTTGTCCAGCAGCCGGGCATCCATGTCCGACTTGGCCAGCGTGGAACCGACGACCTGTCCGTCGTAAAAGAGAACCAGGTCGCTCCGGGTCAGTTGTTTGAATTCCCCGGCGATGGCATTTTCCAGGCCGAAGGTCATCATTCCGACGATGTGGTTGTCGACGTGGATGGGGATGGAAACGACGTCAAACAATTTGTCGCCGCAACGGATCGTGCTCACGGCGGACTGGCCTTTGGCCGCCTGGGCGGAGGTGGCGGCGGAACGGGTTTTGAATTCCTCCAGGTTGAGCAGGGGGTCGCGCGCGGCCGCCGATTGCGCGCTGCCATCCCGGGAGGACAAGACCATGACCTCGGCGGCATCTTCCCCGATCAAATCATCCAGCAATTGGCGGAACGTGGCCGGGTCCTCCGTTTTGGCGACGGCCTGGATCCGGGATTCCTTGACGATGTTATAGAAACGCAGGGAGAAGTCGTTGGCGCGGGTCTCCTGCCATTTTTTGAGCATGGTGTCGGCGGTAAGCAGCAATTGTGCGGCATCATTCTGCAGCTGCCGGGTGATCTGCCGGTCCACCAGCCACATGGAGGCGGCCAGCAACAAAATCATCACCGCCACCACCGGGACGATGACTTTGGTCCGGAAACTCAGCAGCAAGGCGGTTTTGATGCGCTCCATGTCAGTATTGGGGCAGGTTGGTGAGGCTGAGAACGAAATCGGTTTTCACCTGGCCGTCCCTGGGCACTGTAATTTCCCGGGACTGCTTGGGCAGGCGCTCGTGCCAGGCAGTCAATTTATACGTCCCCGGCGGCACGTTGGTGATGGTGTAATGCCCGGAGTCACCGGTGGCGGCGAAATAAGGATTCTCCAGCACCAGAATGATGCAGTGCATGTTGGCGTGGATGGAGCAGAACACATCCACCCGGCCTGGCTTGTCGAAGGTCACGCGTTTGCCCGGCTCACCGTGCTTGTACAAGCCCAGATCGAATTGCCGGGCTTCGGACATGGAAAATACATTGTGAAAAATATCATCGTTATTGGGCCATTCCACCGTGGTTCCCACCACAATGGGCAAGACATGGGGGTTGAAAACCGCCCCTTTCTGGACGACGTGGTGGGATTCCACCGTCGCCGGTGTTTCCGGGGCCACGGGTTTGTCGCCCACCGGGCCTTCGAGATAGACGACGAAATCATGCATCGCGGCGTAGTCAACACGCTCGACGAATTTAAACTTGCGACTGTCATAGGCGCCGCCGCCGGTAGTGTCGCTGTCCGTGCCGGGTTTGCCTTCGGCCCGGACCGTGCCGGTGATGGTGCCGCCGCCGGCCGGGACGGCGAGGAGCGCAAGAATCGGTAGGATTTTCAGAACGGCGGATTTCATGATTAGAATTTGAAGGCGGCTTCGGTGCCGACAAAATCCTCATCATTCCGATGGTCGCCGTTTGCTTCCAGGCCGTGCTCAAAGGCGTATTCCACCTTGATGACCAGCCGTTTGCTGAAGCGGTAACCCGCGCCGATGCTCAGTCGCCAGAGTCGCGTGGTCAGGCTGTTGTTGAAATATTCGTTGAAGTTGCCTTCGCCCGGGATGGAATAACCGTTGGGGGCAAAAACCTGGCTGAACCGCGCGGCGGTGTAGAACTTGCGGGTGATGTCCCCCACGCCCTCGACACTGTAATAGTACAGCTCCCGGACATTGTGTCCCGCCGAGTCATTGTCATTGTAATGAATGTAACCGCCGAACATCTTGATCTGGCCGCGCGAAAAATTCAAATCGACGTCTCCCTCCACCAGGTTGACCCGGAACAGGGTGGTCGTGCCCGTGCCGCCGATGGATTTGAACCACCCGTTGCCAAACCACAGCGCGGAGGTCTGGTCATTTTGCACGCTCAAATTGCCGGTACGCATGCCGCTTACGCTCAGGTGCAGCCAGTGGGTGGGATCATACCCCAGCCGGCCGCTCACCGCCTTGTCGCCGTTGCCGTCAGGTACCATGCCGCCCCCGTTCTGGACCGCCGTCACGTAGCTGAACCGGCCAAGCGTGCCGTAGAGTTCGACGCCGGCGTCAATGCCCCATAGATCCGAGACTGAATTCAAGATGAGCGGGTTATCAATCGCGTTGCGCTGCAAATATTCCTCGCCGAACGGAATGTGCATGCGGCCGGCGCGCACGTTCAACATCCGGTCGCACCCCCAAAGCTGCGAAACATTCTCGAAATCGAGATACAGCTCGCCGAGCTGGGTGTTCAGGCTGTCGCTTTCCGGCGTGGCCAGGTCCACCTCGCCGAAGAAATAGACGTCATCCCAGACGGGCGCTTCCGCATAAACGCGCGCTTCATTCACCCGGAAATCGGTGTCGGGATATCTCCCGTCGGCCTGCGAACTGAACACGCCCACACCGCCTTCAACACTGAGATTCACGTTGCCGAGGCTGAAGCGGTTGGCCTTGGGGGCGGCCTGGGCATCGGCCACGTTTGTCTTCAAATGGTCCAGTTGCTGGTCATGCTGGGTGGACGTTTGTTCCACGGCGGAGACGCGATTGCTCAGGACTTCAATCGTCTTTTCCTGCTGTTGCACCTGCTGTTGCAACAACCCATTTTGTTGCGTCAACAGTTCCATCTGCCGTTTCCAATCCGCGTTGTCATCGGCAAGCAGCGGCCCGCCGATGATCAGCAAAAAACCGACGACCATCGTACCTGCCGCAAACGGGAATTTATTTCGGCCAGACACGCTCTCCAACGGAGCAACCGATATGCCTCAATTCATCCCGGGCCAGAATCAGTTGGACGAGGGATTCGTTCGATAATTACGCGGGAAAAAGAAAGGCCTGTCTTGAATTGGGGCAGCGTGCCTCGCGGTCAAGTCAAAGGCGGCCGGATCTGCGCCGAAAGATAGTGGCCGGTCAAGGCGCTGCCGGCGTCGCGTTGAGCGGAATTTCCTGGCCGTTGCCCAGGACCACCTTGCCCACGATGCGTCCGTTCGACAACCGTTGGGACTGATTGACCATTGACTGGGAAATAAGACCGCTCTCACCGCCGCCGCCGCCACCGCCACCGCCGCTACCGCCGCTACCGCTTCTCTGCGTGACGGCCAATAGGTCCACCAGGTTGGTTGCGGCGATGAATTCACCGCTGATGGTGATTTTTTGGTTCAAACTTAAATTGGTGCCGGTGGCTTTGAACCGGAAATTCTGGTTTTGCTCCGCGACCTGGTTTGGGACGGACAGTTTTTCGTTTCGATCGGCCAGTCGGCCGAATTGCTTTTCCGGTTCCTTGGCAGGCATGGCGGCCGGTGCCGGCTCCTCCACCGCTCCAACGGTCACGGGTGTTTCCGTTTTGGCGACAGTCAAATCACCATTGTAAACCGAACCGTCGCTGTCGGTGATGCGAATCTGGTTGCCGGTTTGTTCCATTTGAAACGTCGCCAACGGAATTTTATCGCCAACCGCCTTGGCCTGGTCATCCAATGAACGCTTCAAATCCGATTTGGCCAGGGTCTCACCGGCCTGGCCGCTGACGGGCCGGGCGCCCCAACTGGTGCCGGGAGGCACACTCGCATTGCGGAAGTAAAAATTCTGCTGTGCGGATTGCGATGCAAACGCCAGCGTCACCGTTCCGGCCGAAAAGCCAGGGACAATACCGTTGGTGACACTCAGGGCTGATGATTTTGCCGCGACGTCGTTCAAGGCAACTTCCCGGGTCGTGACCGGGCGGTCCTTGTCCGTTTCGTCCCGCGTTGACGGCGGCGCCTCCGCGGGTGCCGGGGCGTTTTCCCGGTAGGGTGTTGCCGTCTGGTTTTGAGCGGGTCCGGCAATTTTATTCACGCGCCATTCCGAATTCTGTGCGAGCCGCCGGCTTTTGGTTTTACTCTTCGACAGCGGCGGGAGAAAAATGGACGCCACCACGGCCACGACGCAGGCGCCCACGGCCATTCGGAACCACCAGTTGGCAAAGAGGGAATTTCGCTCGACGGCCCCATCCGGCCGGGGATGGGCCCGCCGGACCTCGTCCTGCAGCAGCCGGCGCGTGGCCGGGTGCAGCTCAAAGGGCGCGCCCGCCTCGAGGCGCCGATGTTCGGCGGCGGCGCGCAACTGTTTCTCAATGTCGCGTTCTTCAGCCATGTTGTCAGGTGTTGGACGGAATTGTGCCGCCCGATTCCTCGGCAAAAAGCGTCCGGGCGATAATTTCCAGCCGGTCCAGGCATTTGCTCAGGCGCGAACTGACGGTTTTCAGGTTCAAGTTCAAGATGCCGCCAATCTCCTCATAACTCAAATCGCCGAAATAACGCAGCTCGATGATCTCGCGGCAGGGCGCCTCCAGCCGGTCCACCGCCTGCCGGACGAGTGCCAGGCGCTCGGCGGCCAGCAGGCTGGCATCCGGGCCGGGCGCGGACGCCGGCGGATCAATCGGCGGCCGGTCGTCGTCCCCGGCGTCCAGCGAAATCGGGGTCATTCCTCCGCCGCGCTTGGCGGCTGCGCGGCGTTCCCGATAATCGCGCGCCCGGTTGACGGCGATGCGGAAGAGCCAGGTCTGGAACCGGCTTTCCCCCTCGAAGGAACCGAGGTTCTTGATGACGGAAAGAAAAACCTCCTGGCAGATTTCCTCCGCGTCCTCGCGCGTCAGGTCGTACCCGAGCTGGAAGACAAACCGCGCCGTAGCCTCGTAGTTCCGGTCGAACAATTCATCCCAGGCCGCCGCCTCACCGCCACGGCAACGCGCGAGCAATCCGCTTTCCTCCGCCGGAATCATCGCCCCATGTTCAACCGGCGGCGGGCCCGAATCAACACCGATCCACCGGTCATAAATTGTTTTTGCCAGGGACAAATCCCGTGTCGTTGTTCCCGTACCGCGCGGGAGTATTTTGCCGTATATCCCGTCCAACCGCCATGAACGTGTCATCCGCCTGCGTGAAAATCACGCGCTTTGCGCGAAGCCCACGCGGCTTTGCCGGAGCCACGCATACAATTCTTTTACAAACCCTTTACCGGCAACTGACATCCGCATGGCCTGACCGATGCTAAAGGTTATTTCATGAAGCCGAATATCTTCTGCCGCGGTTCAACTTCAAAACGGAGTCTGTTATGAAAACCATCGCCACTGCCCTGTTCGTTTGTCTGTTTCTCGCCACCACCGCCCAGGCCAAAAAATCGAAACCGGCCGTTCCCCCGCCGGTGACGGAGCCGGTCATCGCCCTGTCGCTCCGGGAAATTCGTTACGACGGGAAATTGTCCGACAACGAGGCGCGTTTCACCGTGAACATCGACGCCGAGGCGTCCGGTCAGGGCGAGATGACCCTGACCTTGTTTGAAGGGGATGTGGCGCTGCTGCCGGCCAAATTGCCGCCCGATTTGCAGATCATCCGCGAGGGCAACCAATACCGGCTCACCGCCGCCCGTCCGGGCCGGTACCAGTTCAAACTCGATCTGGTCGCCAAAATCCAGCGCGCCGAACCGTGGAACCAGATTACCTTCACCGGCCCCGGGGCCGCCATCGCCTCGGTGATCGCCCAGGCGTCCAGCGCGGGCATTGAAATTCAACTGCTCAACGGCACGGTGCTCGAATCCGTCCGGACCAACGGGGTCTCGCGGGTGCGCGGATTTCTGGGCGCGGACCGGACGGTGGCTTTGCGCTGGCAGGGAAAGGTCGCCGAAGTGGCGCGCAAGGCGTTGCTGACCGCGGACACCCTGGCGCTGGCGCAAATCACGCCCACCGTCATTAAATACACGACAAAATTCCATTACGAAATCGTCCAGGGCAATGCCCCGGGCCTCACGCTTGCCCTGCCGTCCGGCCAGTCGTTGACGCGGCTGGCGGGGGAGCAAATCCGCGACTGGCAAATCAAACCCTACGGCGACCGGCAGGTGCTCACCGTCGAATTCATCAAACCGGTCGAACAGGAATACGACCTCACCGTCTTCTCCGAGCAAACCATTGAGACCACGCCGGCGACGGCGCCGTTGAACCCGCCGCAACCGCTCGACCTGGATCGCGAATCCGGCGCGCTGACCCTGGCCGCCGAGGACACGCTCGTCGAAGTGGAATCGCTCGGTGGTCTGCGGCAGGTCAACGCCGCCAGCAACGAACTCGCCGCCTACCGTTTCAACGCCCGTCCCTTTCACCTGACCCTGAAAATCAAACGCATCGAGCCGGTCATCAACGTGGCCGACCGCGTCGGGCTGTGGCTGGAGGAGGCCCGGCTGCTCATCACGCACAACCTGGCGCTCAACATTGAGAAAACCGGGCTGTACGTGCTCGAACTGGCCCCGCCGGCGGGAATGGTTGTGGCCGATGTGCAGGGCGATGGGGTGGAGGACTGGAACGTTGCCGACAGCCGGCTGACGGTGAATTTTTCGAGCCGGGTCCTCGGTTCGCGCGCGTTGCAGGTGCAACTGGAGCAGGCGTTGAAGGCGTTTCCGGACCGGATTACCGTCGCGCCGTTGCGCGTCGCCGGCGCCACCAGGGAAACCACGCAAATCGGCGCGGCCCCCGCCCCGGGCATCCGTTTGAAAACCGCCGAGCTGGGCGGCCTCCGCGAAATCCCCGTCAACCGCCTGCCCAATCACTCGGACGAATTGCTGGCCTTCACGGCGGAACAGCCGGATTGGAAACTGACGCTGGCCAGTGAACGGCTGGCGGCCCGCGTGGTCGCGGATGTTTTCAACCTGGTGACCATCGGCGACGGGCTGGCCGGTGGCAGTGCCACGATTCGTTACGGTCTCATCAACCAGGGCGTTCAGGAATTCAAGGTGAAGCTGCCGGCTTACTGCAAGAACGTCGAATTCACCGGGCCGAACATCCGGCGCAAGGAATTGACGGGCGATGTCTGGACCGTTGGCCTGCAGGACAAGGTGTGGGGCGGTTACACGCTGGTGGTCACCTACGACTGCCAGTTCGATCCGAAAGGCGCGACGCTGCCGATTGGCGGCATCCACGCGCTTGACGTGGAGCGCGAGACGGGTTCCATTGCCATCACCACCGCCGCCAGTCTGAAGCTCAATCCGAAATCCACCAGCGATTCGTTGCATCGCGTGGACGAGGCGGAACTGGCCGCGGCTGACCGCGCCTTGATCTCGCGCAACGTCCTGCTGGCCTATCAATACACCGGCGACCAATACGACCTTTCGCTGGAAGTGCAGCGGCACGGGGAGGTGCCGGTGCTGGAGGCGGTGGCCGACCGCACGGAAATCACCTCCGTGCTCACGGAGGCGGGGGAGATGCTGACCCAGGCTTCGTTCATGGTGAAGAACAATGAGAAGCAGTCCCAAAAGTTTCTCCTGCCCCGGGGCGCGGATTTGTGGGGTTGTTACGTCAACAACCAGCCCGCCAAGCCTGAACGCGATGGCGACTGGGTGCTGGTGCCGTTGCCGCGCAACGTCAACCGCGACCAGACGTTTGCCGTGGACATCGTGTACGCCCAGACCAACCGGGCGCTGAATTCCCGCTGGCCGGGGCGGCTCGAACTGGCTGCGCCCCGGACCGACGTGCCGAACACCTATGCCGAGTGGGAACTTTACGTGCCGGCTTCCAAACGGCTCTCCGGCTTTGACGGCAGCATGAGCGTGGCGCAGGGGACGACTTACGGATTGCTGGACGGATGGCAAAGGTTCCTGGCGTTCTACGGTGCGGTGTTGCGGGAAGCCGGCGCGGGCCTGTTGGTCATGGGGATCCTGGCGTTCCTGGTGCTGGCCCTGGTGGTTTCCGCGGTGCGCCGCGGCTGGAATGGCGTCGTCACCGTGCTGGTGGTGTTTATGGTCCTGGCCGTGCTGGGCGCCATGTTGCTGCCCGCACTCGCCAGCGCCAAGCGCAAGGCGCAACGCATCAACGCCGTCAGCAACCTCAAACAAATCGGCGTGGCCATGCGGCTTTTCGCCGGCGACAACGGCGACCGGCTGCCGGCCTCGTTCGAGGAGATGAAAAACGAGCTCGGCACGGACAAGGTCACGATCGATCCGGAAAGCCAGCAGCGGTTTGTTTACGTCGGTGGCGGTTATGCCGAGGCGGCCTTGCAGCCGGACTCGGTGGTGGCGTTCTCGCCGGTGAACGATGACCATTGTGCCGTGTTGTATGCCGACGGCAGCGTGCAGCAGGTGAGCGGCGCGCAGTTCGCGGAAATCCAGCAGCGCGGCTTCCTCAAACTGGTGCCGCAAGACGAACTGGACCGGAGGAGACAGGTTCAGGCGGTCTTGGAAAGACAATCTACTGGAGACGTGCCGGTTCCGGCATTCCACGGAGGCAGGTGGGAACTGACCGGCGGTGCCGGAGGTGGAGGCGGGGGGGCCGGCATAACCGTCACCGGCACGAATGGCCTCGCTTCGGCCGGAGGTGAAATGATTGATTCAACCACCGGATTGCCAGTGGCGGCGGCTCCCTCGGTTGGCGGCCGGCTGGTTCCGGACGAAGAGCCGGTTTCCGCTCCGGTGGCGACCGTTTCCGGCATTCGCTCCATCCGCATCGAGATTCCGCACACCGGCAATTCGTTTCTGTTTACCAAGGTGCTGAACATCCGCGACGGCGGGGAGCCGCTTTCCATCCGCGCCCGGGTCATCTCGCTGCATGCCTTTCAGATGTTGCAGATGGTCGGGCAGGCCGGCGCATTCGTTCTCGGTTTGCTCATCTTCGGCTGGCAATGGCGGCGGGAACGGCCCAACACCTTCATTCTCACGCTGGCGCTGGTGCTGATTCTCGCGTCGGTGTGCAGCCTGTTGATTGCCTGGCGCGCCCTGCACGACGTGCTCATCATCGGGTTTCCGCTGGTGACCCTGGCGGTGATCGCGTGGCTGGTCTGGAAATACTGGCCGCGCGGGGTTGTGCCGGGCGACGACACGCCCGCGGCACCGTCCGCCGGTGTGCCGCCGCCCATGGTCGCCGCCATCGTATTGCTGATGACGCTGGGTTTTGCCCAGGCGCAGGCCGCGGAATCGGCTGTTCGCAATCCGTCATCCGCAACGGATGCCGTTTCCATCCTGGCCGCCAGCTATGCCGGTTCAGTGAACGACCGCGTGGCGCAACTCGAGGCCACGTTGCAATTGTCGTCAGTCAAACCGGACCAGAAAATTGCCTTGTTCGGCGGGGACGTGGCGGTGCAACAGTTCTCGGTAAAATCCGGCGAAGCCCGGCTGGTCCGTGACGGCAACGGCGTGGCCGTGCAACTCGGCCGGCGCGGCGCGGCGACCATCCAGATCCGGTTGCTCGTCAAACCCGGCGGAGATGTGACCAAACGGCGGCTGGCGTTCGGCATCCCGCCGGCGCTGTCCAGCCAGTTTGCGCTCACGCTCGACCAGCCGGACGCGGACGTGGATTTCCCGACGGCCATTTCCTTCCAACGCGTCACGGTGAAGGACCGGACCCGGGTCGAAGCCGTCATCGGTTCGAGCGGCGCGGTGGAATTGCTCTGGACCCCGCGCATGAAACGCGCGGCGGAGACCGCCGTCACGGTGTTTTGCTCGACGGCCGCGCGGGCGGCCTTTGGCGGCGGCGTGGTCAACGTGCGTGCCGTGCTGGATTACCAAATCACGCAGGGTGAATTGCGCCAGGTCCGGGTGCGATTGCCCGCCGGCCAGCGCTTGTTGCGCGTGGAAGGCGAGGCCATCCGCACCTGGGAAATCCGGAATGAGAACGGCGGGCAGATCCTGGTGGCGGACCTGCTCAAGGGGGTTTCCCCCGCCTATCGGCTGACCGTGGAAACGGAACGAATCCTGGAACCGCCGCCGGTGACGGTGCCGGTGGAAATCCCGCACGCGCTGGACGTCAAACGTGAAACCGGCCTGGTGGCGCTGTCGAGCGCGGAGGAATTGAACCTGTCGGTCACGGCCGCGTCCGATCTGCAGCGCGTGGACGCGGAGGAATTTGCCCGCGTGTCGCCGGCGACCGGTGAAGGCGTGACCAGCGTGTTCCGCTTTCTGAAACCGGAATTCAACCTGCAGGTCCAGGCCGAGGCCATCCAGCCGCAAATTGAGGCGGTGGTGCGCAACAACGTCCGCATCGGTTCGGATCAATTGAACCTTTCCGTCGTCGTGGATTACACCATCAAACGCGCCGGCGTGTTCACCCTCCGGCTGGCCCTGGCGGCCGGTTATCGGGTGGAATCGGTCACCGGGGAGAAGGTTTCCCAATGGTCCGAACGGACCGAGGGCCCGGCCCGGCTGCTGGAGGTGGCGCTGAAAGAGCGGACCAGCGGGAATTATTCGCTGCGCGTCGAGCTGACGCGCAGCCTGAAGGAATTGCCGCGATCGCTGGCCATCGAGGGCATGCATCCGCTGGAAACGGGGAAGCTGACGGGCTTCGTCTCGGTTTCGGCCGAGCCGGGGGTCGCCGTGAAGACCGAGGCCTTTGACGGGCTGGCGGAGGTGCCGGTGGTTTCCTTGCCCGACTTTCATACCCTGCGCGGGGTGGCGGGCGTGCTGGCTTATAAATGCACCGCCCGGGAACCGGAAGCCGCGCGGGATTGGAAGCTTTCCGTGACCACGGAGACCGTCGAGGCCTGGTTGCGCGCCGAGGTGGCGGACACCCTTACGATTTCGGAGACATTGGTCAGCGGCCGGGCACAGGTGCGTTATGAAATCGCCAACGCGCCGGTTAAAGAACTGCGCCTGAAAATTCCGGCGACGTTCAAGAACGTGGAAATTTCCGGGCCCAACATCCGCCGCCGCGACCAGAACGGTGATGAATGGCGGGTGGAATTACAGGGCAAAACCAGCGGGTTTTACACGTTGACGGTGACGTGGGAGGAGCCTCGCGTGGCTGGGACCAACCGGGTGGAACTGACCGGGGTGTCCGCCGCCGGGGTGGAACGCGAGACGGGTTTGCTGGCCATTGTGGCGAAACCGCCGTTGCAGGTTTCCGAACGGACCGCCGCGGACCTGAACCGTCTGGAGGCGGGCGACTTCCCGGAGTGGGTGGACCGGCCCGACGACGCCCCGGTGTTGTCGTACCACTATCTCCGTCCCGGTTATTCGCTCGTGGTGGAGGCCCGGCGCTACGCCGAGGCGGAGGTGTTGCAGGCACTCGTGGACAATGCGCGCTTCACCACGGTAGTAGCGGATGACGGCCAGACCATGACCGAGATGTCGCTGGATTTGCGCAACAACGGACGGCAGTTCCTGGAAGTGGAATTGCCGGCCGGCGCGACGGTCTGGTCGGCGTTTGTGGCCGGCCAGCCAGTGCGACCCAGCCAGAATGGCGGCAGACTCCTGTTGCCCCTGGAACAATCCGGTGACGATGCCACGGTGCCGGTGACGTTGACGTATGTCGGCACCAACCTTTTCCCGAGGACGCACGGGCAGCTGGGCTTTGTTTCGCCCCAATTTGACGTGCCCTTGAAGAATGCGCGCTGGGAATTGTACCTGCCACCGAATTACGACTACGAGGGTTTTGGCGGGACGATGACGCGGGAAGTGGCCACGGTGAAACCTTCGCGGCTGAGTTTCACCCTGTCCGAATATTCACGGATGGAAAACGAAAGCAAGGCCGTCGCCTGGAAGCAGGCGAAGGAGGACGTCAGCAAGGCGCAACAATTGTTGCAATCGGGCAACGTGCGCGAAGCCATGGCCAATTATAACCGTGCTGCGAATGGTTTTTACGGAGGCAAATCGAAAGACACGGACGTCAAGCAACTGCAAAAGGACCTGAACCAGGCGCAGGCCAGCAACCTGATCATGGCACAAAATGACTTTGCCCTGCGCAATTCTGGACCGGTGGCCGGCCAGTCTTCGGTCTCCGGTCCGGTGCCGTCATCCGTAGCGCTCTATGACAACGCCGCGGCTGAACAGCAATGGGTCAAGTTGCAGCGCGCCCAGGAAGTGGCGTTGGCCAAGGTGCAACCGTTGCATGTGAACTTGCCCACGCGCGGTCTGTGTTACGCTTTTACCCAGGTGCTCCAGACCGGGGTCCACAAGCCGATGACCATCCAGCTTTCCGCCGTCAAGACCGGCACCGGGAACTGGCCGGGCCGGTTGGGGCTGTCTCTCGCCGGCTTCCTGGCCCTGTGGGCGATCATGGCCATGGCCACCGCACGATGTGCTCCTTTGAACAAATAGCCACCAAGCGGTCTCTTTTGGCCGGCCCCGACCTGACTCGCTCCACGGCCGCCGGCGCGCGCGCCTTTGTGTCCAAGGCATCTTGATTCTATTTTTGATTGGTTTGCTGCGTAAGGCGGCTTGGGTCTGCGGCTTACTCTTCTGCCCGCCGCCTTCCCTGAAGGGGTGTTGGACCAAGGTCCAATGTTCAGGCTTTCCCGGTTCGACTAGAGTGCGCTTGCAACTTGGCCCAGCCGACGCCGGCTCCGCAACTTGCGTTAAGCTGTGACTAGCCCAAAACCGCTGATTGCCATCGTGGATGACGACGAGTCGGTATGCCGCGCCCTGGAGCGATTGGTGCGTTCACTGGGCATGGCGGCGGAAACGTACACCAGCGGTGCGGATTTCATTGAGCAGGTCGAGTCGCAGCCGACCTTTAATGCGGATTGCGTGATACTGGATGTGCAAATGCCCGGCCTGAACGGAGTGGAGGTGCAGGCGCAGCTGCGGCGCATCCGCCAGGACATTCCGGTGGTATTCATCACGGCCCATGATGACCGGTTGTCGCGCGAGCGGGCGCTGGCGGGCGGGGCGGTGGCCTTTCTGCGCAAGCCGTGCAATGACGCCCTGATCATCCGGACGCTGGCTACCGCACTCAAACGTCGCGGGTCGGATCAACAACCAGGTGGACTGGATGATGGCCAATGAATACAGTACCACCCCAGCCGGGGCATTAGACCAAGGTCCAATTGTCACGAGCGGTTCCCGGTGAGAGAAAAAGGACAAAGACAGACCTAAAGGCCTGCGCCGTCACTAATGACAAACCCAAAACCAATTTGGCCTGATTCCAGTTGGACCGGCCGCCCATTGGCAGCGGCCGGTTCCGCCGCCAACTAACCAAAACCATGAACAACCGTTTAACGACCTAGGAAATCAAATCTATGAAGATCCAAATGTTGGGAATCGCGGCACTCCTGCCGGTGGTGGTCCTGGCTTTCAGTTCCTGCTCCACCGCACCTGAAGGTAAAGACGTTCAGCTCACCCCGGTCAAGGCCGGCGAGCCGGGTGGGGTCATGGACGCGACGTATAAAGAAACCGCCACGATAAAAGACATCAATAAGGCGACGCGCGAAATAACCCTGGCCACCAAAGAAGGCGCCGAAACCACCGTTACCGCCGGACCGGACGTCGCCAATTTTGACCAGCTAGCTGTTGGCGATCGGATCAAAACCACATTGACAGTGCATCTTGCGGTCTCCATGCGCAAGCCCGGGGAACCAGCGGGCAATGATGTCGCCGCTTCGATGGAAACGGCGCCACCGGGCGCCAAACCCGGGGTCAAGCTGGCGGGCACGATGGAGGTTACCGCGACCGTCGAAGCCATCGATTTGAACAACCGGACAGCGACCCTCCGGTTTCCGGATGGAACGAGCAAAACCTTCGAGGTGCGGAAGGACGTGGATTTGACCAGGCGGAGTGTGGGTGAGGAAGTCATGATCCGTGCCACCCAGGCGCTGGCCATTAGTGTTGAAGCGCCGTGAATTCACTTTCAACCCTGAACCGCTGCGCTCGAAGGACTCCGATCCGGGATGTGCAAATCGCCCATTGAATATGAAACACTCCAAAAAACTCGGGCTCCCTGCGCTGGGCATCACGCTGATCGGGGCGCTGGCGACGGGGTGCAGCGGCATCAACGTGGGCAAATCCTTTTCGCCCATCGACTTCATCCTGCCGGGCCTTATGCAGAACGGCCCGCCGCCGGTCAGCCCGCTCGCCACCAACACGCCTCCTTTGCTGGCCCAAGCCGGTCGTGTCCCGCTGCAAAACCAATCATACCCAAACGACCTGGCCAGTCTGACTTCGCTCGCGTTCACAGACCATGACGGTCAATAGCCCAGCCGCAGAAGTCGCTCCACCGCGTCGCAAATTCGTGACGCTGCGCGGCCTGGCCGCGGCGATCGCCTGGTGCGTCCTGGCCCCGGCCACGGCCTGGGCCGTCACTGCGCTCTATTTTGATATCCAGGTATCCTGGCTGCGGCTTCCGCTGGCGATCCTCTACGGGCTGAGCCTGCTGGCGGTGTGGGTGTGGGTGCGCCGTCCGTGGAAAGCGCTCCTCACGGCGGGTGGATTCCTGCTCGTGCTGGGCTGGTGGCTCGCCTTGAAACCGGCCAATGACCGGGACTGGCAGCCGGACGTGGCGGTGCTGTCGTACGCGGACATCGCCGGCAACCAGGTGACGATCCACAACCTCCGCAATTGCGATTACCACACGGAGACGAACTACGACGTGCACCATTACGACCGGACTTTCAATCTCGACGCGCTGCGCACGGTGGATTTATTTCTCGTCACCTGGGGTTCGCCCTTGATCGCGCACACGATGGTCAGCTTCGGCTTCACCAACGGCGATTACGTCTGTTTCTCCATCGAGACCCGCAAGGAGAAGGGCGAAAATTATTCGGCGGTGAAAGGGTTGTTCCGCCAGTTTGAACTGACCTACATCGTCGCCGACGAACGGGACCTGGTTCGCCTGCGGACGAATTACCGGCAGGGCGAGGAGGCCTGCCTGTATCGTTTGCAGGTAACGCCGGAAAAGGGCCGGACGCTTTTCCTCGACTATCTTCACCGGGCCAATGAACTGCACGAGCACGCCGAGTGGTACAACGCCATCACCGACAACTGCACGACCGGTATCCGCGCCCAGCGCGCCGCGGCGGATCGCGCGCCGTGGGACTGGCGGATGCTGGTGAACGGGCACCTCGACGAATTACTTTACGAGCGCGGGGTCATCGTCACCAATCTGCCGTTCGCGGAGTTGAAGCAACGTTCCCACATCAACCCGCAAGCCCGGGCGGCAGACCAGGCGGCTGATTTTTCGCAGCAAATCCGCACGGGATTGCCCGGCTTCGGCGAAGGGCCGGCGCCGGCTAATCGCTAGAACGACGACCATGAAAAAACATTTGCTGAATGTTTGCGCACTGGCGGCGCTGTTTATGGTCATGGGTTGCCGGGCGCCCATCGGGGCGGACCTGGCATCGCCGCGACAGGCCTACCTCCATCTCAATCGGAACGCGCTCAACAGCGGCGACTGCAGCAGTGAAACCCTCCAGGTGTTGCATCGTTATGATCTCGAGCTGTCTTTCGCAAAGGATCCGGATGGCACGCTGGGATTGCTTCAGGCCAAAGCCTGCACCGACGACCGGCGGGACCTGCTCTATGCGCTGTGCGAATTGAATTATCTGAACGCCTATCACCTGAGCCGGAGCGTCAGGCCGGGCGTGCCGCGCCTGGCGCGCAACAGCTATTTTGCCTCGGCCATTTACGCCTATCTTTATCTGTTCGGCGACAGCCGGGAAGCGCCGCCGGGCCCGTTTGACCGCCGCTTCCGTGCGGCCTGCGATTTCTACAACCGGGGCCTCGGCCTCGGGTTGATGGTCAACACGAACGCCGTGGTGGAACTGGACAGCGGCCGGCGTCAGACCCCGCCGGGGCCGGTGGAAGTCCAATTTACCCGCGCGGGATTCCCGTGGGATCTCGATCAGGCGGAGGAAATCTATTCCGCCGACGAATTCATCGTGCGCGGCCTGAGCACGCGCAACCGCGACTCGGGCCTGGGCGCGCCGCTGATCATCGCCAGCAAAAAAATCGGGAGGTTTCAGGACCAGCGGCGGGTTCCCGCCACGGTTTTCCTGCGGGTATCCGGTGACGTGCGCGCCTGGAGCGCCGGGAAAATGGCGGCTACGCTCGAACTCTATTCCGCGTTCGACGCCACGCAGCTTGAAGTGAACGGCAAACCGGTGCCGCTGCAGACGGATACCACCGCGCCGCTGGCCCAGGGGTTGAACAATAGCGCCATCTGGAACCTGGGAGTGGCCCAGTTCTTTTCCACGGAGGAAATGGTCAAGACCGGCATCCGCCTTATGCAACCCTACACGCGCGGCCGGATTCCGGTGGTGTTCGTGCATGGCACGGCCAGCAGCCCGGTCTGGTGGGCGGAAATGGCCAACACCTTGCGGGCCGACCCGGTCCTGCGCAGCCGGTTCCAGTTCTGGATGTTCAATTACGCCAGTGGGAAGCCCATCACCTTGTCGGCGGGAATCCTGCGCAACGAGTTGATGGACCTGGTCAAAACCTTCGACCCGGACGGGAAGGACCCGGCCCTGCGGCAGATGGTCATCATCGGTCACAGCCAGGGCGGGCTGCTGGCGAAACTGACGGCGACGGACACGGGCGACAAGCTCTGGCGCCTCGTTTCCGAGACGAACATTGACGAACTGAAGATTGATGAAAAAACCCGTGAGTTGTTGCGGGCCAATTTCTTCTTCAAGCCGTTGCCCTGCGTGTCGGAAGTCATCTTCATCTCCACGCCGCACCGGGGCAGCTACCAGAACACCCGGTTTGTCCAGCGGTTCCTGAACCGTTTCATCGAACTGCCCGGGGACCTGATGAACGCCTCAGCCAGCTTGTTGAAATTGAAGGACACGATCCGGCTTCCTGAGCCATTGCGCAAAGGCGTGCCCACCAGCCTCAACGGCATGGCCACCGATAATCCATTCATGCTTACGCTGGCGGAGATTCCCACGGCGCCCGGCATCAAAGCCCACTCCATCATTGCCATCAAGGGCGACGACCAGCCGCCCAACGGGGCCGATGGGGTCGTGGCATACACCAGCGCCCACGTGGATTACGCGGAGTCGGAATTCATCGTGCGCAGCGGCCACTCTTGCCAGGGCAATCCGCTGACGATTGAGGAGGTCCGGCGGATCCTGCTCGAACATTTGAACTCGATGAAACGGGAAGATCCAAGCCAAAGGCCACGATGAAACAACTCTACCCGCCCCAGGCCCGCTCTGACAACCGTGTGCAGGACTTCCAAAGTGTCTTCGCGGATTTGGAATCGCGGTCGCGCGTTCGCGGAAACGGAGTTTATCGGAGTCCGCTGTCGAATGTTCGCTGCTTCCCGCGGCCCGTCGCCACCCGCCTCGGGTTGCTAGGTGTCAGCCTTCTGCTCGTCACCCTGGCCACGGGCTGCCGCCTCGTCCAGTCCGTCGCCAATGTTCCGGCCCAGGCGGTCCACGCGGTCACCCCGGGTGGGTCGGCTAAGCCGGCCGTCGACCCGGTGGAGGTGCAGCAGTCGCTCGTGCGATTCTCTGACGCCTATTTCTCGCGTACGCTCGCCGGCCTGGACAGGCTTCGGCGCGGCACCAATGCGCCAGACCCCGCCGAACTGCTCAAATGGAAAATAGCGCTCGGCACCGAGATCTGTTCCATTGCTTCCGGTCCGAACGCCGTCGCGAATGCGCTCGACCTGACCATTTTCATCACCATGACGCGCATGGCGCTGGAGGACTACTGGCAGCCCAAGGTCTTTGGCGAATCGGCGCAGCCCTTGCTGGACAGCTGTCGGAACACCGAAACGAATATCTGGCAACTCACCGGCCGGGTGCTGACGCCGGAGCAGCAGACGGAATTACGGCGGGCGATTGGGGTGTGGTACCGGCAGAATCCGCTGCCGGAGAGTGTGGTGGCGGCGCGCGCGGTGGGTTTCGCGTCGCAGTTGGCGGAGGCCAACCCGTCCGAGAGCACCAAATCCACCAGCGTGTTCAGCCTGCTCATGCTCGACCCACTTTCCGGCCTGGACCCGGCCACGCGCGAAATCGCCCAGACGCGGCTGTTCGCCGAGCGCGCCCTCTACGTGGCCCAAAAAATGCCCATGTTGCTGCGCTGGCAGACGGAGTTGCTGACCATCAACGCGGGCCGTCTGCCTGCCGTGGAGCAATTGGTCACGAACTCCACGCAGATCGCGGCTTCAGTGGAACGTTTCGCCACCGTTGCTGAAAAACTGCCGGACCAGGTCAGTGCCGAGCGTGAGGAAATTCTCAAAGCGCTCCAGTCACAGGAAAAAGATGTCGCGTCAATCCTGGCGTCCGGCACGCAGATGTCCACATCCCTGAACACGACGCTCACGACCTTTGACGAATTGATGAAACGCTTCGGCGTCGGCGAAACGAACCAGGCCGGGCCGCCGGAGACGAACGCCGAGCCGTTCCGCATCCAGGACTACACGGCAACCGCCACTCAACTGGATGCGACGGCGCGGCAACTGACCGAGTTGCTCCACACGTTCGACCAGACGCTCGGCTCAACCAACCTCGCGAAGCTCTCGGCGCAAGTCGGCCCGGTGGTTCAGCAGGCGCAAGCCAGCGGCCGGGAGATCGTCGACTACGCCTTCTGGAAAGGCATCCTCCTCCTGATCATCACCCTCGCGGCCGCCTTGCTTTACCACTGGCTCGTTGCCCGCCTGTTTCCGCCCGGAAAAACCTGAATCCACCCGCCATGGCCGGGCCCATCCATCGCATTCGGTTCGGCACCGCCATTTGCTTGCATGCTGGTGGCGATCACCCTTAACTTCCTGCGACCCTGGGAGCAATGAACAACGCGGTCGCCAACCCATATGAACTGCCGGCCGATGGTCCTCCCCGCCGACAGGGTCCGGGCGCCGGGGCTAGGCTGCAGGTCCTGGTTCTCGTGGCCGGCGCTGCCGGCGCGCTGTTCCCGGTCCGGCTCCAGGCCACCGAATTGACGAATCTCCCGCCGGTGCTGCCGCCGCCGGCATTCATGGCCAACAAGACTCCGTTGCCGGATCTGTTGCTCAAGGACAAACGCGCCGGCAGTTACTACACCGGTTTTCCCGCCCTCGGCTGGGATCCGGAGACCGGATTCAATTACGGTGCGGCCGTGCAATGGTTCGACAACGGGCCCGCCGACAGCCCGTTCTTTCGCTACACGCCGTACCGGCGGCGGGTGGCCGTGGCGGCCACCGGCAGCACCGGCGGTTCGACCCGCGCAGCGATCGGTTACGACCAGCCGTACGTGGCGGATTCCCCGTGGCGGATCCGCACGGCAGCCCTGTTCAACCAAAACAAATTTGAGAATTATTTCGGCGTGGGTGAATCCACGCTTGGCCCGCTTACCTACCCGGGGTCCCCCCGCACGTTCGATAATTTCGATGACTACACCCGCGCGCTGGAGCAGAACGTGGGCGGCCAAACCTGGGCGCGCTACAACCAGTACGAGCGGACGGAGGCCGGCGGCGTGATCACGGTGGAACGGGACTTTTGGGGCGGCTGGCTCCGGCCGCAGCTCGGCTTGCAGTTCAATCACGTGGATGTACACGATTACACAGGCGAGAATGTCAACGGAGCCGTGATGCAGCCGACCCGGCTGCTCCTGGACCAGGAGGCCGGAAACGTCACCGGATTCAATGGCGGCTGGGACAACGCGCTGAAGGCCGGGCTGACGTTCGATACGCGCGATTTCGAGCCCGACCCCGCTTCCGGGGCTATGCTGCAGGCCGTCGGCCGGATCTCCAGCCAGGCGCTGGGCTCGGCGTTTGATTACCAGCAAATCACGGTGAGCGGGCGGGGCTTTCACAACCTGCTCGGCGAAACCGGACGGCTGGTCCTCGCCGGCCGGGCCACCTATGTCATGCAGTTCGGCCAGGTGCCGTTCTATTCCGCGCCGAACATCCCGTCCACTGATGGCGATGTGAGCGGGCTGGGCGGGCATGCGACGATGCGTGGTTTTGTCACCGACCGGTTTGTCGGCGATGCCGCCGCGCTGGTGAACGGGGAATTGCGGTGGAGTTTCGGCGAAACGATGCTCGGGAAGCAGCACCTCCGGTTCATGCTCGTGCCGTTCGTGGATTCAGGCCGGGTGTTCGATTCCGTCAGCGACACCACGCTCGAACGTTGGAAGTTTGACGGCGGTACCGGTTTCCGGCTGGCGTGGAATCTCTCGACCGTGGTCAGTTTCGATTACGCCCGGTCCGGCGAAGGCAGCATGTTTTACATGGAACTCGGACATCAGTTCTAAAAGGATGTTTACCAGACAGCCCGACTGACATTGCTCATGTTCAACGAACCCGGCAAATCCTCCAAACGCGTGCTCGAACCGTACGACCGCATCTCTGAAGTGCTTTTCGGTCTGATCATGGTCCTCACCTTCACCGGCTCGCTCAGTGTCGCCCAGGCGGACCGCAACCAAGTCCGCACCATGCTCGTCGGTGCGCTGGGATGCAATCTGGCCTGGGGCATCATTGACGGCATCTTTTATCTCATGGGCTGCCTGAGCGAGCAGGGACAGGGCATCCGCTCGCTGCGGGCCCTGCAAAAGGCGGCGGTCCCGGAGGAGGCGCACCGCGTGATTGCCGACGCGCTGCCGCCGATGGTGGCCGCCACATTCGGCCCCGCGGAATATGAGACCCTGCGCCAGAGGCTGGTGCAGCTGCCCGAGCCGCCCGCGCGCCCGCGGTTGGGCAGGGGCGAGTGGCTGGGGGCGCTGGCGGTATTCTTTTGGGTGTCCCTCACCACCTTCCCGGTGGCGATTCCGTTTATCTTCATGGACAACCTCGGGCAGGCCATGCGTGTTTCCAACGCCATCGCCGTCGTCCTGTTGTTCCTGACCGGTTATACGTTTGGGCGCATCGCCGGGTACCGCCCCTGGCTGACCGGTCTGGCCATGGTCGGGCTCGGAAGTGTGCTGGTGTACCTGACCATAGCGCTGGGAGGATAATATGATGCGATTACTTGCCGTCAGGGCGATGTCGATTGTGCTCGCGCGCGAAACTGTGCTGGCCCGGACGCCGACGTTCGGACGCGGAAGCCGCCTTGGACCAAGGTCCAATTGTCATGGGTCATTTCCGATGAGATAAAGAACGAAGACAGACCGTGAAATCAACAATTATTGAAGGTAAACAGAGCGCCTGAGGTGAAACCAAACACATGAACCTGCAAGAAATGTACAACTCCGTGTCCAACCATCTGCCCGAGACCGGGATGAGTGCCGGCGCAATCGTTTTGTGTCTGATTGTGTTGAAGCTGTTCCGGGGAAAGTTGCGGCTGGTTCTGCTGCTCGTGGCCTTGGGTTTGCTGGCGGGCGGGATCTGGTGGTACCGGCAGCATCGATAAATGTAGACCGGCGAACCGAGCCCTTCTGAGAACCGCGCGGAGCCCGGTCAAAGTACGATCCAACATTCAAAACTATGAAACTGCATCCTCTCATCCTGATCTGGGCTGCCACTAGCATTTTCATGGCCCTGACCGGCTGTAAATCCGTCGGCCCGGGTACCGTTCCGCGCGACCGCTCCGATTACAGTTCTGCCATCGGCGATTCCTGGAAACGGCAGACCCTGCTCAACATCGTCAAGTTGCGCTACGTGGACCCGCCCATCTTTGTGGATGTGGGCCAGATTGTGGCCGGTTATTCCCTGCAAACCGGCGTCAGCGCCGGCGGCACCCTCTCCTCGGAAAATGCCATCCAGGGCAACTTCGGAACGATCGGCGGCTCGGCCATTTACACCGACCGGCCCACCATCACCTACGTGCCTCTCACGGGAAACAAATTCGTCCGCGGCCTGATGACGCCGCTGTCACCGGAGTCGGTGTTCTTCACCATCCAATCAGGCTGGCCGGCCGACGGCGTGCTGTTCGCATCGGTGGCTTCGCTCAACGGCTTGAAAAACCAGGAAAGTTCGATTGCCGGGATCACGCCGCCCGATCCCGATTTCCTGCGCGTATTGCAGTTGATGCGCAAGATCCAGCTCTCCGAGGCCGTTTCGATGCGCATCAAACAGGATGCGCAACAGCAGCCAACGACCATCCTCACGTTCCGCTCGAAGAACATTTCTCCGGAAACCCTCAATGACATCCACGAAATGCGGCGGTTGCTGCGTCTGGATCCCGACGCCGATGAACTCCACCTGATCTTCGGGGGAGGGTCCGGCAGCGACAAGGAAATCGCGGTGATCACCCGCTCCATGATGCAGCAGATGACCACGATGGCTTCGCAGGTGGAAGTTCCGCCGGAGGACGTGGCCCAGGGCCGGGCCAGCCCGGGCTGGGAAACCGTTGGCACCAATATCAATACCAGTGCCGTCCGCCTGATCCAGATTAAATGCTCCAAATCCGAGCCGACCAATGCCTTCGTGACGGTCGAGTATCGTCATCATTGGTTCTGGATTGACGACCGCGATCTGAAATCCAAGCGCGTTTTTTCCTTCATGATGATGCTGTTCACGCTGGCGGACACCGGCGAGAAGGAAAGTCTTCCGCTGATCACCATTCCGGCCCAGTGAAACCATGACGCCACCTGCGCCCGTCGGTAAAACACCCGCTGCCCCGAAGCCAACCCGATCCTTGCGAAGTTCCGACGGATGCCGGCCTGGTTTTCAACCCGACTGGCTTGACGGTCGAAGCGTGCTGCCGCAGCATCGGGCACCCGCTGCCGGAAGCGGTTATCTTCCGCACACAGGGACCGGCCCTGGGCTTCGGCTCCGGGTTGCCGCCGGGAGCCGGCATCTGCTATCCTGCAGACACAATTTTAATGTATGTATATTAATGGCAAGCTGTTCACCCGGGCACTGCATCTGTCGCTGTTCAAGACGCGCTTCAGTCTCCGGCGCTGGATTTACGTGGTTTTTTTCACGGCGTTGTATGGGATGATGTGGATCATCGTGGCCGCCGGGCGGGCGCTGGACCATGTGTTTTTTTCCGGGTACAAGCGTCAGCCGCTCCGGCAGCCGGTGTTCATTGTGGCGCCGCCACGGAGCGGAACCACGCTGCTGCAAAAGCTCATGAGTCTCGACGAGGAACGGTTTGTCTACAACGCCCTGTACCAGACGATTTTCCCGGCGGTCTTCTTTCAGCGGTGCTTCGACGCGGTGGTCTGGCTCGATCGGAAAGCGGGCCGGCCGTTGGGGCGGATCGTGGCGTGGGCGGAAAAAAAGTGGTTCGGCGGCTGGGATGACCTGCACCAGATGCGTTTCAACCAGCCGGAGGAGGACGATGGTTTTTTTGTTTACACCTTCGTCACCGAGGCGATTTTCCTGCTGTTCCTGCACGTCGATGAGTTATGGGAGGCGGGTTTCCCGGATGCGCTGCCGCCGGAGAAACGGCGCAAGCTGATGGCCTTTTACCGGAGCTGCCTGCAGCGTCGCCTCTACGCCAGCGGTCCGGCCAAAACGATATTGACCAAGGCTACGCAGTCGTCCGGCGCCGTCGAATCGCTGCTCGAAGCCTTTCCGGACGGGAAATTCATCACCCTCATCCGCGATCCCCACAAATCCGTCGCCTCCCACGTCAGTGTGTTCTGGCCGGTCTGGCAGGCACACTCGCCCGGCTTGCAGAAGGACGGGCCGGAATCGAAGGCCTATGCGCGCCTGGCGGTGCGATGGTTCCAGCACCTGTTCGAGTTCCGCCGGAAGGTGAATCCGGACCAGTATTATTGCCTGGATTACCGCGAACTGACGCGGGATCCCCAGGCGGCGCTGGAGAAGCTTTACCGCCACTTCGGCTGGAGCATGAGCACGAAGATGCGTGAAAAGCTGGCGGTCGCGGCCCGGAAACAGCATGATTTCAAAAGCCGCCATGAATACACACTCGAGGAATTCGGCCTGTCCCGGGAATGGATCCAGGAAGAATTGGGCGATGTGATAAAATACTACGGACTGGCTACAACAACCAGTCCAGACCACTATGAACAAAGAAACCTGCAAAGATAACGGCCCGGCGCCCTTTGACATCCGCGCCCTGCTCAAGCAGCACGAAGGTCAAAATTACGAGCTGCACACCGCGCATGTCAACCCGGCCAATGCCCGCACGCTCAAGACTATCGGCTTCGACCGCTGCTATGTCCGCGCCGAGGGCCCCTACCTCTGGGACGCTCAAGGCGTGAAGTACCTGGACATGCTCGCCGGCTATGGCGTGTTTGGCCTCGGGCGAAATCATCCGGACGTCCGCCGGGCGCTCACCGATTTTCTTGCGCTGGAATATCCCAGCCTCGTGAAGATGGAGGCGCCGCTGCTTTCCGGCCTGCTCGCCGCGGAATTGAAGAAGCGCATGCCCAACCGGCTCGACATGGTGTTCTTCACCAACTCGGGCAGCGAAGGGATCGAGACGGCCATGAAGTACGCCCGCTGCGCCACGCGCCGGCCGACCATCGTGCATTGCGAGAAGGCATTTCACGGCCTGACCTACGGCTCGCTCTCGCTCAATGGCGACGAGAATTTCCGCGAGGGTTTCGAGCCGTTCCTGACCGGCTGCCGCAAGATTCCCTTCAACGACCTCGACGCGCTGGAGCGGGAGTTGCGCCAGGGCGACGTCGCGGCGTTCGTCGTCGAGCCCATTCAAGGCAAGGGCGTGAACCTTCCGTCGCCGGGATACTTGCGCGCGGCCGCTGCGCTCTGCCGGAAACACGGGGCGCTCTTCGTGGATGACGAGGTCCAGACCGGCATGGGCCGCACCGGCCGCTTCCTCGCGATCGAGCACGAGGGCGACGTGGATCCGGACATCGTGGTGCTGGCCAAGACGCTCTCTGGCGGCTTCGTGCCGGTGGGGGCGGTGTTGTGCAAGCGGTGGATTCACGAAAAGGTTTTTTCCAGCATGAATCGCTCGGTCGTGCACAGCTCAACCTTCAGCCAGGGCAGCTTCGCGATGGTGGCCGGGCTCGCGGCGCTCGACGTCCTCGATCGCGATCAACTGATTCTCAACGCGGAGAAGATGGGCGGCCGGCTCACCGACGGCCTGCGCGCCATGATTCCCCGGTTTGAATTCCTCAAGGAAATTCGCGGCCATGGCCTGATGATCGGCATCGAATTCGGCCCGCCCCGGTCACTTAGCCTCAAAGCCGCCTGGACCCTGATGCACAAAATGGACAAGAGCCTGTTCCCTCAGGCTGCCCTCATTCCGCTGCTGGACAAACATCACATCCTCACCCAGGTCGCCGGCCACCACATCGACGTCATCAAACTCATCCCGCCGCTGGTCATCAACGAGGAGGATGTGAAATGGTTCCTGACCGCGTTTGAGGATGTGCTGGTGCAAATGCACAAATTCCCCGGACCGGCGTGGGGTGTTGTGTCGGATATCGGCAAAATGGTGTTCACCAATCGGGCGCGGTCAACCGAACCGGTTCACGAAATCGCTTCGCAATCCTGAAGCCGCCGCGACCGCGTTGAGCGTAGATCCCTGACCGGGCCAGCGTTCACGCGCCGGACCGTCGCGTTCCGGCCAAACGCCACCAGCCGACGTGCAACAAACCCATCCCGATCAGCAGAAGCCCGTTCCCCACCACGGCCGGAACCACCGGTGTGCCGGGGAAGCTTTGAATGGCCACGAGCAATGCCAGGGCGATGTTGCGGTTGCTGGTGCCCAGCGCCACGACCTGCCGCGCGCCGC
>CAYPSF010000030.1:0-6146 GCA_964413165.1 uncultured Bifidobacteriaceae bacterium | reverse complement strand
GCCAGGGCGATGTTGCGGTTGCTGGTGCCCAGCGCCACGACCTGCCGCGCGCCGCGCGCCGGGCCGCCCAGCAGCCAGCCCAGCAGGAGCGAAAATTCGAAGACCACCGCCATCGCCAGCCACGCCCTCCAGCCGAGATTCAAGATCGAGCCGAACTCGGTCACCGTCACAAACGCCAGCGATGCCGCGCCGGTCGCCTCGGAGATCACTTCCACCGGGCGCAGCAGCCGGCGCGCGAGGTTGGGGACACGATGCCGGACCAGCACGCCAGCCGCCAGCGGCAGGGTAATGGTGGCGGCGAGCATCGCCAGACTGGTCAACATATTGAATCGCAAGTCGTCCGTGTCGGCCAGCACCCGCATGGCGACCTGGGCCGCGAGCGGCGTCAGGAGTACGGAAGCCAGCGGGAACCCGGCGGTCAAGCCCGCCGCCAGCGCCAGATCCGCGCGGGCCAGGCGGGCGAAAACGGGCACGACCGGCGCGAACGGGGATGCGGCGAGCAGAACCATGGCCACCGCGATGTCGCGGTTCAGGCCAAACCCGCGGGCGGCGGCGATGGTGAGCGCCGGGACCACGGCAAAGTTAACCAACAAAATCGCCGCCAACCGGCAACGGATCAGCGCCGCCTTTACCTCCTCCCAGGTGAGCCGCAAGCCCACCGCGCCCAGCAGCCCAACCAGCGCGCTACAGGTCAGAATTTTGACGGTGGTTTCGATGCCGGTCATGGTGGCGTGATGGATTACACCCCGGCGCCCGCGACGACAAGCCAAGACCCTCAAAAATCCGCCATCCTCACGTCCACACCGCCTCGTTGAAATCCGTTATGCCGAATATGTGTCCACGATGTCCCCATACACACGTCTCACCTTTGATGAGTTTCAACTTGGCGCCATAGCGGAAACGGGCAATCATCGCTTCCGTGAGTGTCTGTCGGCGCCACGTATTTTTCCACGGACGGTTGCGGTTCGGATACGGAGTCGAGCCCGGGGTTGGGTGGCGGCGTGAAGTGGTACATCACACCGAACATTATCTTGCGGGCCGACCGGCGCGGCTTCTGCACGGTGATCGCTGCAGGCATCATCCGACACGAACGATGACATAGACGGCCCGGATACTGATCCTGAATTGCTCGCGTTCAGGGGAGGGCCAAAGAGTATGAACAATGCAAAGCATGAATGGCAACTGAATCGCGAACCCGAAGGCTCCATGGGCGCCCAGGCAGAACGATTTGAGTCCTTCGGCCGCACAGCGTTCTGGGTTCTGCTCAGCGGTGCCTGTTACTATCTTGCCACGCAGATCGCCTGGGTGCTTTGTTTCCCAGACAGCAAAGTTTCACTCTTTTTCCCCCCGCACGCGGTCCTTGTTTCGGTGCTGTTGCTCGTCCCCACCCGACACTGGTGGGCATATACGCTCGTCGCCATCGGCGCTCATTTTCTGGCCACGCAGCAAGCGCACTGGCCGTTTTTATACTCATTGCACTGTGAGGTATTCGATGCGGTGCAAAACGTGGCGACCGCGGCCGGACTTCGCTTCTTTATCAAGTCTCCGGTAAGATTGATTACCCTTCGTGACGCCATCTTCTTCGTTCTCATTGCCGGAGTGATCGTTCCTTTTGGGACAGCCTTTTGGGGCGCTGCCTTCACCGTCTCCAATCATTTTGGAACTCGTTACTGGGTCGAATGGCGCAACCTGGGAATCTCGAACGCTGTAACCGCGATCGTGCTGGTGCCGGCAATCCTTCTCGGAGTCAGCCGTTTATCCGCTCCACGGATAAAGGTCACCCCAGCGCGACTGATTGAAGCGGGACTCCTGGGAGCGAGTATTCTGACGGCTGGAATCTTTGCCTTCGATCTATTGCTTGCCGGGCCCAACGCATCTCCCGCTCTGTTGTATGCGCCGATACCTCTACTCATCTGGGCGGGGCTTCGGTTCGGACTTGGCGGAGTGAGCGCCTCAATGTTGGTTATCACGATTCAAGCGATTTGGGGAACCATGCATGGACGCGGCCCGTTCCTCATGCAAACCCCTGCTGAAAATGCGCTCGCGCTGCAGATGTTTCTCCTGGTCTCGGCCATCCCACTCATGCTGCTGTCGGTTGTGATCGAAGTGGACAGACGCTCGCAGGACAATCTGCGCGAGAGCGAAGAGCGGATGACTCTGGCTGCAAAGGCGACGGGGGTCGGCGTTTGGGGGTGGAACATCCCGGGCAACGATGTCTGGGGCTCGGAACGGTGGCTCGTTCTGTTCGGGTTCGCTCCTGACACGGCCGTCACTTTCGAAAACATCATTCAACGAATTCATCCGGATGACCGCAAGATGGTGGAAAGTGAAGTGCGGCGCGTGCTGGCGGACCGGAGCGAGTACATGGCGGACTTCCGGGTGGTATTGCCGGACAGCACCGAGCGCTGGATCGTGGCCCGGGGCCGGATGTATCAGGACTCGCACGGGAAGCCGGCCCGGATGGTGGGCACGGCGTTTGATATCACCCACCGCAAACGGACGGAGCTGGCGTTGGTGGAAAGCGAACTGCGCTATCGGACGCTCTTTGAAACGGCTCCGGAAGGCATCGCGCTGATTGGAGTGGACGGGTATGTTCGCGCGGCAAACCCCGCCCAAGCCCGCATCTACGGTTATGAATCGCCGCAACAACTCGAAGGTTTGTACGCGCCGTTGTGCGTTGCCGAGACGGACCGCGAGCGAGCGACCCAGGTCATGAAAGATTTGTTGAACGGTGCGGAACGATCCACCCGGCACTACACCGCCGTGCGGCGTGATGGGTCCGAGTTCATCGTGGAGGTGACTTCGGCCATTCTTCGCGGGCTGGGCCGGGAGATTCAAGGATACCTCTGCCTGACGCGCGATATCACCGAACGCCAGCGGACGGAACAGGAATTGCAACGACATCGCGCGGAACTGGCCCACGTTTCGCGTGTATCCACGATGGGCGCGCTGACGGCATCGCTGGCGCACGAACTCAACCAGCCTTTGAGCGCCATCTTGAGCAACGCCCAGGCTGGCTTGCGATTCCTCGACGCGACGACCCCCGATATCGGTGAAGTCCACGGCGCGCTGGAAGACATCGCCCAGGATACCAAACGCGCCGGCGAGGTGATCCGTCAGATGCGCGCGCTGGTCCGGAAGGATGAGCCGCGGCTGCAGCCGCTGGGCGTCAATCGGGTGATCAGCGAGGTCGTGAGGCTTCTGCATAGCGACATGGTCATCCGGAAAGCGCAGGTGGCGCTCAAACTGGATCCGGACCTGCGGCCGGTGAGCGGTGACAACGTTCAGTTGCAGCAAGTGGTGCTGAATCTCCTCGCGAACGCGTTTGATGCGATGCGGGACATCCCGGAGGACCGGCGGATAGTAACGATTCAAACCCGGCTACAGGATCCCTCCCTGGTGCGGGTCGGGGTCAGCGACCATGGCACTGGTATCAGCGCGGAGAAACTCCTGACCCTGTTCGAACCATTTCGCAGTTCCAAGCGGGAAGGCCTGGGACTGGGATTGGCGATCAGTCATTCGATCATCGAGGCGCACAAGGGCCGGCTTTGGGCGGAGAACAACCCGGAGGGCGGCGCTACGTTTTACTTCACTTTGCCTGTTCACGAGACGGAGTTGAATCTGGGCTGATCGCCACAGCCGTCGCAGATGAGGCCATCAACAGTGGGGCAGCGCGCCGTCTCCGCCTGCATCGAGCCGGGCTTATTTTGAGGATTGATTGGATGCCGGGGCGGGTTTAGGATGCGGGGTAATCCATGGCAAAGGCAGAACCCAGTGCAATGGTCTTTGTAGTTGATGACGACGCATCGGTCCGCCGCGGACTTGCCCGGCTGTTGGTTTCGGCGGGTTATGCCGTGGAAACGTTTTCTTCGGCCGGGGATTTCCTGGCCCACGCCCGGAGCCGGGATATCTGCGGCTGTGTGGTGCTGGATATGCGCATGCCTGGATTATCGGGGCTCGATTTGCAGCAGGAATTGAAGGCGGTTGCCCCGGCGCTGCCGATTGTGTTCATCAGCGGGCATGGGGACGTGCCGATCAGCGTCCGGGCGATGAAGGACGGGGCGGTGGATTTTCTGACCAAACCGGTGGATGAAAAGGATCTGCTGTCGGTGGTGGGTCAGGCGGTGGCGGGAAATCGGGAGGCGCGTACGCGGCAGGTGGAATTGGGGGAACTACGGCGGCGCGCCGCAACGCTGACGCCGCGCGAGTGGGAAGTGATGCGGCTGGTGGTGCAGGGCCGGTTGAACAAAGAGACGGCGGCGGAGCTGGGCACGGTGGAGAAAACGATCAAGGTCCATCGCGCGCGGGTGATTCAGAAAATGGGTGTTGAGTCGCTGGCCGAGTTGGTGCGGGTGGCCGAAAAGCTGGACATGTTTCGGAATGGAACCGCCTCCGACCTGACTCGCGCCCCGGCCATCGTTGTGCGCGCCCTTGTATCCAAGGCATCCTGATTATTTTTTGATTGGGTTTTGCCGCGCAAGGCGGCTTGGGTCTGCTGGTTACACTCCCGGCTGCCATTTCTGAAAGGGTGTTGGACCAAGGTCCAATGGTCAGGTTTTCCCGGTTCGACTAAAGTTTCCCTGCAACTTGGCCCAGCCGACGCCGGCTCCGCAACTTGCCCTAAGCCGTGATAAGCCCAAAACCGCTGATAGCCATCGTGGATGACGACGAATCGGTTTGCCGCGCCCTGGAGCGATTGGTGCGTTCCCTGGGAATGGCGGCGGAGACGTACACCAGCGGGGCGGATTTCATCGAGCAGATCGAGTCGTTGCCGTCCTTGGATGTAAGTTGCGTGATACTGGACATGCAAATGCCGGGCTTGAGCGGGGTGGAAGTGCAGGCGCAGTTGCGGCGCATCCGCCAGGACATTCCGGTGGTGTTCATCACGGCTCACGATGACCGGATGTCGCGGGAGCGGGCGCTGGCGGGCGGGGCGGTGGCGTTCCTGCGCAAGCCGTGCAATGACGCCCTGATCATCCGGACGCTGGATGCTGCACTCAAACGCCGCGGCTCGGATCAACAACCCGGCGGACCGGAGGGTCGCGAATGAGAAGGACCAGGCCGGATTCGGCAACGCATTGGACCAAGGTCCAATTGTCATGGGTTTTTCCGGGTGAGAAAAAGGGCAAAGACAGACCCAAGAACCGGTCCCGCCAATAATGACAACCCCAAAACAAATCCGACTGAACAATTACGAGGACTATGCGACGGGTCCTGGTCTCTGTTACACGAAGGCAAAATATAGTGTTCCAATCCACCCTGAAAAATCTATGAAAACCATTCGAACCCTTATCCCCCTCGTCATTCTCGCCCTTCTCTCAGGCCCGGTCTCCCGCTGCATCGCAGCCGACGCGGCCGATGTGCCTGGCGCTATCAAGACCCAGCCAGATCAGCCCTGGGAAAAGGGAAACATTGCGTTCGGCGGCTTTGTCGCGGCCTTTGACAGCACGTTGTCAATTGGCGGGCCCAACGCCGGCGTCAATGTCAACGCCGAGAAGCTGCTGAACCTGGATTCGGAACTCACCGTCTTCCGCCTGAATGGCCTGTATCGCCCCGGTGAGAGCCGGCGCAATCAGATCGATTTTACCTACGGAGCCTACCATCGCAGCGGCAGCGCCATTCTTGACGAGGAGATCGATGTCGGGAGCGTCGTACTGCCGGTCGGAGCCAAGCTGGACACCGTTTTCAACTTTGACATTATCCGCGCCGACTACACGTATGCGTTCCTCCAGGACGACCGTATGCGGATTGCGGCTGGGTTGGGGGTTTACGTCGTGCCCCTTAAGTACAGCTTGACCTCCACAACCAGCGGCGGGACCACGAAAGTCGAGGGCGCGGATGTCACGCTGCCCCTGCCGGCGCTGGCGCTGCGCGCGGATTTCCTGTTGGTTCCCAAGCTCTACCTGACGACTTCCATCGATGCCATGTATCTCCAATACCAGAACTTCAAGGGATCCCTCTGCGATGTTAATCTTGCCTTGGAATATCGCCCCTGGAAACACCTGGGCTTGGGCGTGGGCTACAACAGCTTCTCTGTCAATGTCCGGGCAAGCGGTACCAGTTCAAGCTACCCGGGCGCCACTTTTGATGGCGAGGTGGGAATCCACTACGCGGGCCTGATGCTCTACGGCAAGCTCCTGTTCTAG
>CAYPSF010000029.1:0-34073 GCA_964413165.1 uncultured Bifidobacteriaceae bacterium | reverse complement strand
GATGTCGCGCAAGCCGCCCATCGAGGTTTTTCCGGACATGGACCGGCAGTTGAAACTGCGCCCGGCGCAGCCCAACGATTTCTTCCCGAACGGCCTCAGCTCACAATTGCCGCCGCCCGGCACAATCGCGCGCAGCCAGCCGCTGGCCACCGTCGGCGGCGAGGTTTATCCCTTTGAAGATGCGCCGGCCAACACCGGCCGCGTCACTGGCACCACAAATTTTGTCGCCACCAATCCGCTGCCCGTCACCGGCGCGCTGCTCCGGCACGGACGCGAGCGCTTTGACATTTATTGCGCGCCCTGCCACGGGGCGCTGGGCGACGGCAACGGCATCACCAAAACAATTGGCGTGATGCCAACGGTGGCCAATTTGCAGGACAAGCGTTTTGTGGAAATGGCCGACGGTGAAATTTTCAATACGATTACGCACGGGAAAAGCACGATGGGCGCCTACGGACCGATCATGCCGGTGGCGGACCGCTGGGCGGTCATCGCCTACCTGCGCGCGTTGCAGCTGAGCCAGCTGGGTTCGGTGAACGATCTGCCGCCGGACCAGCAGGCTGCCTTCAGGAAACAACCATGAGTTCATCGAACGATACCAACCCGTTGCCGCCCCCGCTGGACCTGTCCGGCTGGCGGAACGTGCCAATTGCCTTGATGGTCCTGGGCGGAGGGTTGTCGGTGATTGCCGCCAAGGTGGACCCGGCGGAGTTCGGTTATTCCTGGCTGCTGGCGTTCATGTTTTTCCTGACCATTGCGCTCGGCGCATTGTTCCTGGTGATGGCCCATCATTTGAGCGACGCCGGCTGGTCGGTGGCCACGCGCCGGGTTTGCGAACATATTGCATCACTGCTGTTCCCCTGGCTGGCCATCCTGTTCCTGCCGGTCGCGTTTTTCGCGAAATACATTTATTCGTGGCTGACGATCACCGACCCGCACGCTAACACTTCGTTGAACGCGCGGTTACCCGTGTTCACTCTGCACGGCTTTTTGATGGTGTCGGCAATCTTCTTCGGGATCTGGTGGCTGCTGACGTCACGGCTGCGTTACTGGTCGCTCAAGCAGGACGAAACCGGCGTGGCCCTGTGCACGCAACGGATGCGGTTCCATTCGGGGTGGGGGATCGTCATTTTCGCCCTGACGCTGACTTTTTCCGGCGTGCTCTGGATGCAGGCGGTGCAATACCAGTGGTTCTCGGCGATTTACGGCGTGTACTTTTTTGCCAGCTGTGCCTGGGCGGCGCTGGCCGCGCTGTATCTCATCACCGTGCTGCTCCAACGTCAGCGCATCCTCACCGCCGTGTTGCAGGACAACCAGTTTTATTTCCTGGGCCTGATGTTCTTTGCGTTCACCATCTTCCAGGCGTACATCGAGTTCGCGCAATACTTTGTCATCTGGAACGCGAACACGCCCAGCGAGACCTTCTGGTATCTCATCCGCGAAAACGGTTCCTGGTGGCCGATCAGCATCCTGCTCATCTTCGGCCATTTCCTGCTGCCGTTCTTCGTGCTGTTGCCGGTGAAGGCCAAGACCGATTTCAAGGTCATGCTGCCGGTCTGTGCGTGGGCCCTGGCGATGAATTTCCTGGATTTGTCCTTCAACATCCTGCCCGCTCAACACCCGGACGGTTATCCGTTCAAATGGCTCCCGGTGCAACTCGGGTGCGTGGTCTTCATGGGCGGGTTTCTCAGCTGGGCCTTTTTGAAGAATTTCAACCGCCACGCGCCGTTCCCCCAAAAGGACCCGCGCCTGCACGAAGCCATGGGACTCCACAGCCCCGCCGATGACGAAATTTCCGGCACGGCCCCAACCACCGGAGGCCGGCCATGAACCGCGAACGCACCGTCTGGCCCATCGGCGCCCTCTTCCTGGTCGCCTGCTTTTTGTTCGCCGCCCTCGTGATCAAGGTGAAGTGGTCCGCACCGGTCCCGGCCATTGACGCCGACCGCGCTGCCATCCGCGCCAAAGCGCTGGCCCAAATCCGGGCGGCCGAGGCCCAGGCGCTGTCTCATCCCGGCTGGATTGACGAAAACCGCGGCCTGATGCGCCTGCCGATTGACGTGGCCATGCAAATCACCGAACGCGAATGGCAGGATCCGGCGCGGGCCCGCGCGGACCTGTCGGCGCGCGCTGAAAAAGCCGCCGTCCCGGCCCCGGCGGCCCCGGCCAAACCCAACGCTGTGCAATGACCGTGAACGAAACCAACAAACCGGATTTGATCGGGACCGAGGTTGACGCCTCGCTGCGGGTACCGTTGCTCGCGCTGTTTGGCGGCGCGGCGCTGTGGCTCGTCGTCGGTTCCGTGCTGGCCCTGGTCGCCTCGATCAAGTTTCATCAACCCGATTTCCTAGCCGGTTGCCCGGTGCTAACCTACGGCCGGGTCCAGCCGGCGGCCGATGACGCTTTGCTGTACGGTTTTTGCATCCCCGCCGGGCTCGGCGTAATGCTGTGGCTGCTGGCCCAACTCGGCCGGGCGCCGTTGCGCGGGGCCATTGTGCCGGTCGTGGCGGCCAACCTCTGGCACCTCGGCGTGCTGGTCGGCCTCGGCGGCATCCTGCTGGGGGAGAGCACGGGTTTTGCCTGGCTCGAGTTTCCCCGCGCCGGCGCGGTGCTCCTATTTTTCGCCTATCTGCTGCTGGCGCTGTGGGCGACAATGAATTTTGCCGCCCGCCAGGAGCGCACGCTCCATCCGTCGCACTCGTTCCTGGTCGCCGCGTTGTTTTGGTTCCCGTGGATTTATTCAACGGCCAATTTGTTCCTGGTTTCCTCGCCGGTGCGCGGCGTGGTACAGGCCATCATCGGCTGGTGGTTTGCCGACAACTTGATTTTTGTCTGGCTGGCATTGGTCGGCGTGGGCAGCGCGTTTTATTTCCTGCCGAAGTATGCCGGCCGGCCGCTGCAAAGTTGTTCCCTAACGCTTTACGCCTTCTGGCTGCTGATCCTGTTCGGAACGTGGTGCGGCATTCCTCCGGGCGCGCCGGTGCCCGCCTGGCTGCCCACCGTCAGCACCTTCGCCGCGATCATCACCCTGGTGCCCATCATCGCCATCGGCATCATCATGTGGCAGACCCTGTGCGGCGGGGAAAAATGCGTCACCCGGGGCGGGCCGTTCTGCTTCATCCGGTTTGGTCTCGGTTCGTTCCTGCTGGCGTCGCTGATGTTCATCGCGATGGCCTGCCCGGAAATGAGCCGGGTGACGGGGCTGACCTGGTTCGGCCCGGCCCAGACCCAGTTGCAACTCTACGGCTTTTTTGCCATGACCATGTTCGGCGCCGCGTATCACCTGCTGCCGCGCGTCGTCGGCCTGGAATTTCCCTATCCCAAACTGGCCCGCGCCCAGTTCTGGTTATCGATGGCGGGGATATTGCTCTTCGTCATTCCGCTGGCCATCGGCGGGGTGGTGCAGGGGATGAAGCTGAACCAGCCCGACGTCGCTTTCCTGGCAGCGACCCGGGCAACGCTGGTCTTCTTCCGGTTCAGCACCACCGGTCTGTTGCTGCTCCTGCTGGGCAACCTGCTGTTCGCGCTGAACGTTTTCGGGCTGACGTTCAAATGGAAACTCGCGCTGTTTAAACAGGCGGTGGCGCTCGTAAAGGAGCCGCTGGAGGACGCTTCTGCTGCGGTACGGCGCGACCAGGAGGAGGCGCAAGCGTGAAAAGCGGCTTTTGGATTTTTATCGCGGCCGGCCTGGCCCTCGGCGGGTCCTGGTGCGGGTTCGTGCTTGCGCCGGAGCTCCAGCTCGGCGGCGCCCGGCAAACGGCCATCCTCAACTCCTCAGACGCCTATCCGCTCCAGCGCACCGGTGACGCCACGCTCGGGCTGCAGGTTTATCGGGCCAATGGCTGCGCCGCCTGCCATACCGAATCGGTCCGGCAGACCGGCATCGCCTGCGATGTGGTCCTGACCGCCGGCGGCAAGAATCCGGACGCGGTGACGAACCTGATTTCATCGCTGGTCCTGACCAATCTGACCAAGGAAGACGCCGACAAGGCCGCGGACAGAATTACCGGCGCCGGGGGCAAGGTGGAAATTCACATTGCGGCCACCGGGCCGGACATCGCCCGCGGGTGGGGGATGCGCCAGAGCGTGGCCGAGGATTATCTCTATGACCAGCCGGTGCAACTGGGCAATGTCCGCGCCGGACCCGACCTGTCGAACGTGGGCCTGCGCGGCGACCTCAATTCACAGTTGATCCATCTCTTCATGCCGCGGAGCACGGTGAAAGATTCAACCATGCCGCCGTTCGAGTACCTGTTTGTCGTCCGCCATCGCAAAACGGGGGACGCGCCGTCGCCGGATGCGCTCCGGTTTCCGAAGGAAGTCGGACTGCCGGACGGGTATGAAATCGTCCCGACGCCGGAAGCGAAGCAGCTGGCGGCATATTTATTGAGTTTGCGCGCCAACGTGCCGTTGTACAGCGCACCCGTATCGCCTTAACCCATGCCATGAGTGACGAATCAAGATCTATGTCCGGTCAGAATCCTGCTGACGAATCGGTGGCTGACGGATCGAGCCTGCTGATTGGCTTGATCATGCTGACGTTGGTGCTGCTGTTTCTGGGCGGGGTATATTTCGACCGTCACAGCGGCTGGTTCAACCCGCAGGTTTACAGCCCCTACGCATCGACCGAACAACTGGCGGCGACTCAACCCCAATCGGGCGCGGCGGCGGCCGCGGCCCATGGCAAAAAGGTTTATGAAACCGCCTGCGGCATCTGCCACGGCACCGACGGCCTGGGCAAACCCGGCCAGGCCCCGGCGTTGGCCGGGTCCGAATGGGTCAATGCCAAAGGATCCAAAGCCCTGATCCTCATCCCGCAGGTGGGTCTCACCGGCCCGATGCAGGTCAGTGGCAAGGATTGGAACATGCAGATGGCGCCGATGGGCGCGGCTTTGTCCGACGCCGACCTGGCCGCCGTGCTGACCTATATCCGGGGTGCCTGGGGCAACAAAGCCGGCGAAGTCACCGCCGACAACGTGAAATCCGCCCGCACCTCGCTGGGCGCCCGCCCGCAGCCCCTGACCGGCGAACAATTGAAATCCATGTCGGAGTAATCCATAGATTTCGCCGATTCGGCCACTCGGCATCCGCCTATGAAGATTGATCGGCTTGACCATCTTGGGTTGACGGTCAAAGACACTGAAGCGACATGCAAGTTTTACTCCACTGTCCTGGGCATGGAGATTGTATCGTTTGGCTCAGGACGCCGCGCCTTGTCGTTCGGTAATCAGAAGGTCAACCTGCATGAGGTTGGGCACGAGTATCTACCTCATGCCGAGCATCCGATGCCCGGTTCAGCTGACCTGTGCTTTATCTCAGCCATTCCGTTATCGTCGGTCCTTGACCGTCTTCATGCCTGCGCCGTGCCATTGGTTGAGGGACCGGTGGAGCGCACCGGAGCTACCGGCAAGATTCGGTCTGTTTATATCCGTGATCCTGACCAAAACCTGATCGAGATTTCAGAGTATGTATGAGCGGCCTGACCCGCGCTGGAGCCAACGGCCACTGCCCCTTGAATTTTGGATTGAGCGATGACGACTGGAGGCCATTATTGCATCGGGGACTGGCCGCCCGGGGCCCTGGCCCGGCTTGAGTCGTTCGCTGGTCCAAGTCCCCGGGTTCGACGTCTGAAGAAAGGAATCGCATGACTGACATTCCAAAGGATTTTACGGATGCGTTGAAGGCCGGCGGCGTGGCTCAATTCTTTTCAGGGTGTACGGGCCCGCATCAGAGGGAATATCTGAACTGGATAGCCGGGGCCAAGCGGCCGGAGACCAGATTGAGACGGATAGCCCAAGCAATGAAAATGCTTTCCGCCAGGCAGGCGAAAGAGGCCGCGTGCGCGAAGAAAAAAGCCAAGGCCAATTCTCAGTGAGGAATTTTTATTTCCGCACGCACAAAACTGACCACCCGGGCGTGTGATTCATCTTCTCCGGCAGAAACCAGCGTTAAACGGACCGTGGAGCCCGCCAGACCTCGAATCAAAGCAATCGCCTGGGCCGCCTTTCCGCTTTGAACCGGGACGGCCGGCCCGGCTTCCTGGGTAACGGCTATAATCCGGTCGCCGACGTGGATTTCCTTTTGAGCTGCTGCGGGCGAGCCCGGGAGGATGGCTTTGACGACGAGGTTTTGCCCTTCCATATCCAACGCCACGCCGATCCCGACGATTGACGCACTGGGCGCTTCGAGAACGTTGGCGCCGGGCTTCCATTCCACAAATTCCGACCCGCCGCCGGCAAGCTTGTTCCGGTCATCCAGGATAAAGCGCTCGAGAACGGTCGCCTGGGCGAAATCCAGCCGGTACCGATAGCTTTGCTGCCCCTTCTCATCACTGCGGTCCACCAGGGTCATTGACGCTAAATCGCCGAGACGTTTCAGATCGGCCTGGATTTGCTGCTGTTTTGGCCAAAGATCTTTCCACTCTTCCGGAGTGTAATCATCGGCCTGCAAGGCGCCCTTCGCCGCGTTCTGGATCATGGCCTGCAGGCGGGCGGTGACTTCGGGTTCCTGGTCCGGGATCGGTTTGAACTCGTCCAGGGGAAAACGCCTCATGTTCACCGGCAAGGGCAGGGGAGCCTGGTCGAGCTGCTCCTTGATTTTCGGCATTTCATAATAGTGAGCCCCTTTTTTGAGCTCCACCGCGAGGCTCAATTTCACCTCGTCGTCGCGGTCCGGAAATGGGTAGAGAAAGATGTCGCCGGACTTCAAATCGTAGATGTTGGAATACTTGGTGGCATAGTCGCCGGTTTGCCGGCAGTCTCGTAAAATTTTGAATCCCTGGGGCACGGTGGGTTCGGGGTGCTTCGCCAGCGCGAGTTCCAGCGTTTGATGTCCAAAACCAAACCCCCGGCATTGGTTTTCGTTTTCCACCTGCAACTTGCCGTCTTTGGCGCCGATGATGACCGAAGCGCCCGTCCGGTCCGCCACCAATATTTTTGCGCGCCAGAAACCCGGTTCCCGATGAGCCCGATAGAATGCGATGGCGTCATTGATCGTGGCGCACGTCTCAATCATGCGCTGGCTCGAATTGCCCCGGGCATCCGGCAAGCGTGAGTCCGGCCTCCAGGATTCCGCGTATCCCGCCACCCAGTCGAAAGCCAGCCCCTCTGTGTTCATGCCGCCCTGGGCCCAGCCATTGTCAAAGCCGACATAAACCGCGCCGTGATAACCGTCACCGGCAGGCAGGAACCAGATTCGCGTTTTGGGGTCCGACCAATCCTCGTTGTTGCAGAACAGGGCCCGGTTGGTATCGGTGAGCACAAAAATGGTGCAGGCGGGCGCGGGCCGGGGGGCCAAAACGAGACCGGCCAGGATCAAAGCCCGACCCCACGCGGGAATTCCTGCCCGAAGATTCAGATGCAGTTTCATAGTCAGATTCCTCTTACGACATATCCAGATTGAACCCGCTCAAAAGTGTTTTCCGGGTACAGCTTAGCCAAGAACCCGGGATGAAGAAAACCAAATCCTCGCCTCCGCATTCAGCCTGCCGGACGAAGGGAGTGTTAGTGGAGGTACGGTCCTGGTTCCCGGCAGGGCGCAGCTCTCCGTGCGCGCCGCTCACCATCCCGCACTGCGGGACGGAATTTTGAGATTAAACTCTCCCTCAGGGGAGGAGATTGATTTTTTCGAGTGGATTCGGGCAGTGGCATAAGGTCGGCCCATTGTTTGGGTAGCCGAGACTGGCGCACCGCCCGAATCCTGGCTGCATTTAACCAGCTCGCCGGAATTCCGTCAAAGTCGGGCCGGCGACATACCCGTTACAAAACGGAGGCGGCGGTCTGCTCCTGGTGCAACCCTACACCGTTTTGTCTTCGCTGTTTGTTTCGGCTCCTCCCCTTGCCGATTGGTTCAAAATGAGGGCTAACCCTTCTAGGCCCAAAGACGCAGTCCAATCAGGCCCCAGTAACCCAGATAGATGGCATCGGCTGCCACGGCCATTGCGACCAGGACTGAATGCCAGTAAGCCAGGCGGTTCATAAGGGCACGCCGCTCACGATAGACAACCCAAAGACTCGCGGCCGCTGTCAGGGCGAAGGTCAGGCTCGAAAGCATGATGCCAATCGTCACCAACGATGGAACACCCAGGGTCCACAGATCCTCCCGACTAAAATAAAAGAGTCCCAGGAATGCGCCCATCGAAAGCGTACTGGCCAAAGGCATGACCCGCACGGACAACGGACCGGCATTGCGCAGTTTGCCCAGCAACATTCTCGCACCCCAGACCAGCGCGAAGAGCGGCGAACTGAGCATGAGCACGGCAATCAGGCCGAAGCCAATCCACTGTCCCCAGACCCGTGACGCGGAAACTTGCTTGAAAGTTCCTGTGCCGCTTTCAATCAGTATTTCCCCATCGGCATTTGGCAACAGGGCGAGCGTCGCTCCCGACTGATAGTCCGTGCGGAACAGTCGTTCTGTCATGGGCACATCCCGGTCGTGATGGCCGCCCAAGGTTGCTATGAAAAGTCCATTGGTGGTGAAAAGCAGCCGTTTGATGTTGAGCAGGCGTTCCAACGCATAAAACATCTGCATCCGCGGGCTTATGCCCTGATAATATCCTGCATAATGCCGCTGCAGTTCGGCTGGAATCGACACCACCGGCGGCAGCGGCGGCGGAGTCAGGCCTCGAACCACATATTGACGGACCAATCCCCCAATTCTCGCCAGCGCCTTTCCGTTTCCCGAATTGATCATCACCACATAGCCGCGGCCCTGGGTGGGAAGATAAGCCATTTCGGTGAGTCCACCCATCACGCCACCGTTGTGCCCGCGAAACACAAAGGCGCCTTCCAAGGTTGCACAATTATAGAGCCCGTAGCCGGCGACCTTGCCCAATTTTGAAGAGGGCAGGGATTCCGTGGTTTCCATGCGCTCAATGGATGCAGTCTGGATCAGTTGGGTGCCGTCCAGGCTGCCTCGCTGGAGATAAAACCGCACATAGTTGGCCATGTCCCGGGCGGACGCATTGATCGAACCGGCGGGCCGGTAGGCAATGTGCCAGTAAGGATACGACGTGATGCCGTCAGAATGATACAGCTTCGTCAGCCGCTCCTGTACTGCCGGCGGATAGAAATAACTGGCGGTGTCCATGTGCAGCGGTTTGAAAAAATGCTCCTGGACATAATCCTCAAAACGCTCACCGGAAGCCTTTTCGATGACCGCTGCGAGCACGGCGGGTCCGGAATTGCAGTAAGCCATCCGGGAGCCGGGCGGCCAGCGGCAGACGCGCGAAGACGCGCCATAGGCCAGCGCATCCTTCAACGCGATGGGAGTCGGATCGTTGAGCGCATACTCCCGCAGATGGATGTCGTCAAAACCCGAGGTGTGTTCCATCAAATGCACCAGGCGCAATGGATCAGTGGCCTCCCACGGATTAACAAACGTGACGTCCGGCACCCATTGCCGCACCGTGTCCGTCAGCTTGAGTTTGCCTTCCTCCTGCAACCGGAGCGCCGCCAACGCAGCAAACCCTTTGGAAACCGAGCCGATGCGAAACAGGGTGTCGGCGGTGACCAGTTGGTTGGCGGCCACGTCGGCTTTCCCGATGCCCGCCACCCACTCCGTCTGGTCGCGGGAAACGATGGCGATGGCGGCTCCGGGAGTCCTGGTTTCCTTCAAAACCGTTTCAATCGCCGCCTGCAACTCGGGGATGGATTTGGGCCGGCTGTCCGCCTCCGCAGCCGGCAACCCGCCGGAGGAAACCAGCAGCGAAGCCAGCAGGAGCAACAGTTTTTTCATGGCTAATTTCGCGGATTGTTTTAACAGCCGGCCGGCAGTGTTTTTGGCCTGCCGCTGATTTCAGCCTTCAGCCTTCGTTTTCCGCCCTTTATGTTTTCAGTCCTCCAGTTCGGTTATGGATTGATGCTCGGATTGCGGACGAACCAGGTAAATGATTCCTTTCACCAGTTTCCATAAACCATAGCCTGCGCCCAGCATCAATACTCCCAAACCTTTGCCAGCGCGGGTGCTCGAATGAGGTATTTCGGACTGTGCCAGCATAAGATAGATCAGGCTGCCGCTGACGACCGTGACCACGGCACCAATCAGAGTGTTTTTGATGCCCATTTTTCGAATCTCCCGGTTGCGTTCAAGATTGAAGGCTTTGATCTGCTTGTCGGCTTGCGGTTCGGACATGCCGTTCGAGGTCAGGTAATCGCGGACCGACTCCGCATCTTCGCCCCAGATAATTTTCGCCCGGGCCTCGGTGATCAATTGTTCGGTGTCCATATAAAATCTGGTTCAAAATGCGGGACTGAGCCATTCATGGCATTTATTTCGGGAAAATTCGAGTCATGGCAAGGCAGGCGAAACCCAGTGTCACAGCCAGTATTAGGACCCCGGCTATTTTCATATTTGTTCCGCTATCCAACGGCAAAGTTTGTTTATGAGAGTCAACCAGCCAGAGACCTAAAATGACGCCGCAGAGAAATCCGCCCAGGTGCGCAGCATTATCAATAACCGAATATGCCACAATTCCCATTGCTGCGATGATGGCCACATTAATGGCGATCGATTTTACAAATCCGGGAGGTAAGATGTTCTTCCGTTTGACGCCAAGCACAGCTAAAAAGCCGATCAATCCCAATAAGCCGCCCGAAGCTCCAACTGATGTCACATTGGGCAGTAAGAACAAGCTGAAGATGCTGCCCGCCGACGCTGAAAGGCCAAACACGAGAGCCAAATAATGGCGGGAGGTTAAAACTTCCATTAATCGTCCCAGTCCAATCAACGCCGACGCGTTAAAGATAAAGTGCATCACGTTACCGTGCAGCAATGGCCCGGTGAAAAGACGCCACCATTCGCCTTGCCAGACAGCGGGTTTGTCCAGGCCCGCCGCTTTGGCGGATTCCTCAAAACCATAAATATTTTCCAAAACAAATACACCGCCCAGACCTCCCAAAAGCAGCCAGGAAAACAGAATGCGACGAGACAAAACCCATGAATGATAACGACCAATCGTAATTTCTTCATCCATGACTGCCGCAAAATTGGGCTTTAGCTTTCTAAGACCGAAAATGCCGGTCATCACCGGAATCGCGCCGGTTGTTGTTGCTAACAATAACATCCATGTCCATTTGGCTGAATGATCGTGCCCGCCGAGCAAGAGGGCAAATGTCCCCCAAACAAATGCATTGATCGAGCCAATTACGATGGCGCTTTTCATTTCACTTCTCTGGCGCTCTTGTAAGGCGTCAAACAAAAAATCGATTTGGGTAGCGGGGACAACTCGCGGCGATTCGGGACACCAAACCAGATGTATTGGGGGCCATTCCCGGCTGCTGCATTTTTTAATCAATTCTTCGCGCGTACAACCGACAAATTTTCCCCGAATCTCATAACCATAATCCTTATCCGCAGGCCTTTCAGGGAAAGCATCTTCCTTTTCCCAAGGAGGGATAAAACCGGAATTCATATTTCATCCCAATTTTTATTCCCTATTCTGGTGGCTGGCAATTATTTTCAGCCGCCAGAATTCAGCCTTTCCTTCACTGCCCCGGCGCCGCCTGGCAAGAGCGAATCGCGAACGATAGCTTCACTTGAGTTTCAGAACCACCACGTGCTCGGTTTTCAACGGCGCAGACTCGATTCGCATGTATGCGTTCTGCGGTGATTCAGCATTTCGCAACGCCACCTCCAGCGCGACCTGGTCGCCGGCCCTCAATTGAGGCGAGGCCGTCTCCGCCAAAGTGCCAGCCTCGGTGGAAAGCCATGCACGAACCCATACTGGCGCACCTTCGGGGCCGTTGAGCCGGGCCTTGAAAATCGCGGTTGTCGGATTCGGTATCTCAAGCCGAACGTCGCTCAATGAATAGCCTTGGGAGGGTGGCAAAACATTCACGAACGAATCCAGCATGTTGGAATTGGGCGTCAGCATGAAATTGTTCGATAAGTGCAACATGGATGCGACCTGACAATTCAAAGCTGCCTGCCTCAGTGCAGCCCGGCAAGAGCGAAGATGGTTCAAAATGCGGGGCCAACCTCTTCATGATCTCGCAATGCAACCAACCAGCGGCTGCCAGCCTTCTGATTCGCTTCAGGACTGCCGGTTGACAGGCGGAAAAATGCCGCGCAAAAAGGCTCCGCCTCACGCGGCAGTCAGCGCCCCTGACGGGTGGTCGGGTGGTTTGGGGAAGTTTCCCGCGTTGGCGCCCGGGTGCCGCTGAATAAGATGACCCGAGAAGCTCCGAAAGGCACTCTGTTTCTGGGGTTTCTGTTGCAAAATAGTAGGATTATCCATTCCCAAAGAGAAGGAAATATGTTAAAACCTTGCAGTTGACCGGAAAAAATCAGAAGTAAATCGGAGCACTTAGCCGGACGGAAACACTCGGAAGACCTATAAACTTATGACAAAAGCATCTATTTCTATTGGTAACACAACGAAGATCGCCAGTATGGCAGCTGCTGCTGCCCTTCTTGGTCTTGGAGCGATTCAAGCGCAAGGTCAGTCGATTCTTTACAATTTCTCCGATAACACCTCTGATGGTTGGGCCAATGCAGGATTCAGCGGTTCCCCGCTCGCTTCAGTCTCAAACATCGCCGGCCAAAACTACATTTTCCTTCCTTTAGGCGGTTTCCAGGTGGGAAATGTTTCCGCCAGCTCCGGACCTTTCTTCAATGCGATGCAAGCCGCCGCTGCCAATCCGGCCGGCTACCAAATCAGTTATGACTATTACATCGATACGTCCACTTTTGTCGGATCGACTTTCTTGCAGTTTGGCACGTTCGTCAACACGGGCAGCGGCTACTATGCGCAGAATTATGGCACCCCTAACGAACTCCAACTGGATGGCACCCAGACGGCCAGCGGCCAAATCTTCCAAGGCCACATTTCGATTAACCTGGCTACGGTGGGTTATGCCATGTCCCCGGCAGAGACATTTTACCGGCTGGGCCTCATTGAGAATAGCAATGGCACGGGGGTTGGGGTGTATGTCACCAATATCAGCGTCGCGCCTGTTCCTGAACCGGCTTCGTTGGCCCTGTTCGGTCTGGGCCTGGTGGCCGGCACGGTGTTACTCCGTCGCCGCAAGGCTTAATGCCTGACGAAAACAAGTTTATTCAAGCCCCGCAAGTTTTGCGGGGTTTTTTGTTTGGCCCTGCCTTCAGCTGCGAAAGTTCCGGCAGAACCGGAATCTGGGCGCGCGTCAGTTCATGAAACAGGCCGATCATCGCTCTTAAACCAGCTCTGAAGAGATGAAGTCAGAGGACATTTCATCGGCACATCGCAGTTGACAGTCACCGGAGGCGTATTATGGTGGTTGCGATACACGGAATCGCACCAGGGAAGCCATATATTTCGTGATCACAAATAAACATGAACGAAAAAATTGTACAAATCATTCCTGCCGATGATTGGTTTGCCGTGTTTAAGATGGATGACGAAGCCGAATTGTCGATGCCTCTGAATTGCTGGGCCTTGTTTCAAGAGGAGGATGGCTCTTCCAGGATCGAGGGCATCTACGTGGACGCAGCCGGTGATTGCACCGCGGCCAAATCGGCCGACAATTTCGTGCGTTACAAAAGACTTTCAACGGTTATCACCTGACTTCTGAATTGCCTGTGGGAGCTCCAACATCGAATCGAAAGAAGCCGGTTTAGTGTTGGGGCTGTGCGCCAATCCCATTGCGCCACAGGCTCGACACTGCAACTGCAAACGGCACGCACGGAGTGACGTGCCCTGACCTTCGACGCAGCCGCAGCCATTCATGGAACGGCCGGCGCAAGGTCGCGGGCCAGCGGGCAGGTTTTTAATTGTTTCAGGCCTTCGACGACGGCTTCAGCGTTCAGTTTGGCGCCGGCTTTGGTCGTGTGCTGGTTGTCAAAGAAGTATTTGGCGGCCGGTTCCTTGCCGAGCGCATCGTAACGGTTCGCCGCCAACGTGTTCAGGTCAATGAAGAGCGCACCGCTGACTTTGGCGGCATCCGCCGACCATTGGGCGTAACCGTCCAGGCCCCGCTTTATCTTGCCGTCTACCCAATTGTTGCGCGGAGCGGACGAGCAGATGACCGCCGTGGCCTCCTTGGCTTTTGCCTCTTTGACGTATTGACGCAGATACCAGCCATAGGCGTGGATGGTTTCCTTCTGATGAGTCACCGGCGATTCGATTTCCTTCGTTTCATCACCGTTGCCGTCCATAGTCACGCGGTCGGGATAGTTCGATGAGTTTTTGGCGTCGTTATGACCGAAGTGAAGGATCACGAAGTCACCGGGGGCGAGCTGTTCCAGAATTTTGGCCCAGGCTCCCTCTTCACGATAACCCCGGCTGCTGCGTCCGCCGCGGCCCTCGTTATAGACATGGATTTTGTTGGCGTCGAAAAGCGGGGTGAGTTCGTATCCCCAGCCCCACGGGCCGGTCGCCCCGTTTCCGCTACCGGTCTTCACGATGGAATCGCCGACAAGGAACAGCGCCGGGTGAAGGGTGATATTCGTCGACGCAGCCGGCATAATCTTTTCCTGTGCGCGGGCCGTCCGGTCGGCTGCAAATGCGAAGGCAATAAAAAGCAAAACGGGCATGCGCAGACGGGAGATCATCATGGTGAAACAATTATTTTGGATATTGTGGACACAGCACAAGTTTAAAGACGATGCCAGCGCCGCGGGCCCTGCTGTCGGATACAGCGCAACCCAGGCTGATCGCACCCTTCAATTTTGACTGTGTCATGAAATTCGATTATTGTTCTGTTCCCGGCCTGCGCGACAGTGATTGCGGTTGGGCTTCTCCCTGCATGAAGAATGTCTTGAATTGTGGAAAGCACGCTGGCCGGATGCTGCGATTGACCGTTTTGGCGCTATACAACCCGCCCAACACCTTGGCCAACATGTTCTATCGAACCAGCAGATAATCCGCTGGAATACTGTTTTGAACAGCATCCCGGGGAACAAGACATCGAACACTGACCATCGAATCAAAGGGAGCTGGCGCGCACGGGTGAGTAGCGATGGCGGAGCCACAGCGTTTGGAACACGCCCACCAGGCTCGACGACATCCAGTACAGGCCCAATCCCGCTGCGAGTTTCCAGACGATCAACAAGGTGACGAGCATCTGGATGACGATGAGCGTGTTCCGCAGTTGCGCAGAAGTTGACGGCATCAGATACGCGGTCAAGCCCGTCAAGGCAAGAATAGCCAGCGTCAGCAAAGCATCCGGCGAAGCGAGGTTCTTAATCCACAGGAACGCGCTGTTGGAAGCGAGTGAAGCCCGGATCGAACCATAGAGCATCCCGAATATCGGAAGCTGGATGAAACTGCCAACCAGGGTTGGAAGGTCGAACGGACTGCAATCATTCTTTCGATACAAATTCTGCATTTCTCCGAAAAGGCGCTCCGGTTTTTTCGCAAACCGCTTTTTAAGCTGTTCCATCTCGGGTTGAAGGGCGCGCATGATTTCCTGGTTTCGGCGCGCCCGGCGGGCCAGCCGGAGAGTGAGCGGCAGCAGGGCAACCCGGATGCCCAGCGAGAGGGTGATGATGGCACAACCCAAACTGCCGCCAAACGAGTGGGCGAGGGCGGCGAGCAAAACAATAATCATGTCGTTCATAATCAAACAGTGTAATGGCCTGAGGCTCCGGTTATTACTTCGCTGCAGGAGCAGTTTAGAACGATGCCGCTGAAGCACATATTACAATCTGCACGTGCGTTTGGAATACCCCAACATCGAACGCTAAATATCAAACCAAAGAGAGCCGGCGGCGCGGCAGCAATGCCCTACCGAATTGGATGCGTCCGAGGGCGGAAATTCGGGTCCATCTGCATCCATCGACAGTTGGAAAATCGGCACCACGCCTTTATTCCCATTACTCTCTCGCGCCTGAAATTTCTCGACCGGGCCGGGAATTGGGCGTATTCACCCGGCCACAATCCATTGATCATGAATGCAAGAATTCTTTGGCCGTCTGGCGCGTTGACTATTTTGCTTTTCACCGCTTCGCTGGCGCGAGCGGACGTCATCACGAACAACGCAGTTCCCCTTGCCGTCGGCCAGACCGATGCGCGGCCCAGGATGCATTTCACCGAGCCTGACCCGCTGGATTTCTCCAATCATGACGGCTACGTCCCGCTCTTTGACGGCGTGAGCCTCAAGGGCTGGGACGGCAGCCCGAAGTTCTGGCGGGTGGAGGACGGTGCGATCGTGGGTGAATCCACGCGGCAAAATCCCAGCGGCAACTCGTATCTGGTCTGCCGGGACATGAAGACCAGGGATTTCACCTTGAAATTCGAGATGAAGATTGTCGGGAAAGGCGGGAGCGGTTTTCAGTATCGCAGCCGGACGGGGATTCCGTGGCTGGCGCCCATCTCGCCCACGGTCATCTCCAACACCGGGCCGGTGAACCTGGACTGGATGATGACCGGGCCGCAGGCCGATTTCTGGCCGAGCCAGATTTATACGGGGCAATTTTATTCCGAGAACACGCCGATGCGCATCATCGCGTGGCGCGGGCAGGTAGTGGAGAGCTTTGGCGCGGCCAGCAAGCGGCTGATGGGCACCATCGGCGACCGGAAGACGCTCGGCGAACTGGTGAAGACGAATGACTGGAATCAGTACACGATCATCGCGCGAGGCGGCACGTTCATTCACATCGTAAACGGCCAGCTCATGGCGGTGCTGGTGGATGACGATCCCGATTCCTCAAACAACCAGCCAGGTTTGTTCGGCATCGAGATCGAGGCCATCACTAAATTGTACGTGAGAAATATCTGGGTCAAAAAGCTCAACTGAGGGCTTGCCCGCCGCGTCGGAGACCGGATATGTGCTGTGATCACGCCGGCAATTGCCAACGGTTGTCCGCGCAAAACCTGCCGCGCCGGCCGGAGCTTGAAATCTTGGTTTTGGTCGCAATCTAAAAAGCGCGCCATTGGCCGCGGCATTGCCAGGTTCAGTCCGGCAGCGGGTTGGCGCCTTTTTCCTCGACGTAGCGCAAACCGTGGATGCGGCGTTTGCCGATGAGCAGTATGGCAAAACCGATCCAGGAGGTCGCGGCCAGGATCAACGCCACCGGCATCATGGTGTGGGAATCGAAAATACCGACGCTCGCGGAGGCGAGGCCGGAGACGCCGATCTGCAGGAAGCCGAGCATGGCCGAGGCGCTGCCGATGTTGTGATCGAACGGCACCAGCGACAGCGCCGCCGCATTCGGACAGGCCAGGCCGAGACTGGACAACGAAATGAACAGCAGCACGAGTGTGGTGGCCAATCCGAACCAGCCGCAAAGCGTTCCCACCAGCAGCAGCAATGCCGCCGGACACACCACCAGCATGGTGGCGTGAAAAATCTGTTCGCTGGAAAATTTGCGCAGTAAAAAGACGTTGATCTGGTTGCTGCCGATGAACCCGACGGCCAGCCCGGCAAAGATGGCTCCAAACTTTTGCGGGCTGACATGAAACACCTCCATGAAAACGATGGGCGAACTGGCCACATAAACCAGCAGTCCGGAAAGGGCGAACGAGCCGGAGAGCGCGTAGGTGATGAATTGCGGCTCTTTCAGGACAATGGCGTAGTTGCGCACAATGGGCACGAACCGCAGCGAGACACCGGGATCCGGCGGATGACCTTCCGGCAGCAGACGCCAGGAAACCGTCAGCATCAAGGCCGCGAACAGAGCCAGGATGACGAACACCCATTGCCAGCCGAGATGCACGGCCACAAAAACCCCGATGCTGGGAGCCAGCAGCGGCGAAACCCCGAGGATTAAAATCAGCAGGGAGATGATTTTGGCGGTTTCATGCGCCGGAAAGAAATCCCGCACCATGGCCATGGAAGCGACCTGGGCGGCGCATCCGCCCAGCGCCTGCACGAAACGCATGGCCACCAGCCATTCCACGCTGCGTGAAAACAGGCAGAGCAGGGAGGCCGCCAGGAACAGGGTCAAGCCGGCGTACAAGGGCAGTTTGCGCCCGAACCGGTCCAGCAACGGACCGTAAAAAAGCTGGCCGGCGGCCAATCCGGCAAAGTAGCTGGCAATGGACAGGGAAATGCGGGCGGTGGACGTGTCGAGCGCGGCAGCCATCTGGGGAAACGCCGGTAAATACATATCGATGGCGAACGGGCTGATGGTGGAAAGCGCCCCCAGGATGATGATAATCAAATAGCGATTGTGGGATTGGGTCATGGAGGAACAAAGCTAAAGGCTGAAGACCAAATAAAATGAAGGTAACGCGGTGCCATCCATGCTGGCACAATGAACAGTCTCTTTCTCCCGGTCAAACAAAGAATTAATCCAGGCTAGCCACTTTGCCGAAGGCAAGCCGGCAGTGGAAAGTTAAACCAGGTCTGGCGTCCTGCGTCTTAATTTTCGGGTCATGGAGAACTGAAACCAAGGGATTCCCTAGTCGCGAGCCAGCCTGGTAAGACGTAGCTTTATCCATGCAAACAATTTCCGTACAACCAATTGGCAGCGTGCGTCGAGAGTTTCAGGAGAATGAAATACCATCGCGCCTCCGTAAAATCATTGCAAGGTTGCGGCGGACGATGAAGATTCCAACGGGTTATCAGGATAAAACCGGTTTCCATTTCGGCATTGAGCCGGCCAAAGAAACCGGTTTAATGAACGGTCCGTCCGCGTAAAGAGCTTTCGCCGTCTCACGCGACCCACGCTCCTTTTCAGGATTGTGAGTTTGAAAAGAATGAAGCCTCGCTATCCGCTGTCGCTGAACAATGGTGCGACAGACTTCGGCTCCTACTAAATCATAAAGTTAATCCATGCAGGCGGCCCAAAACTGACATGGCCGGTTCAAGTCCAATAGCCTTCGTAATATTTATAGGCATTACCCTGTTGCTCCCAGCGCGGTGCAACCCAGATTGAACCCGGACTCGGAGGCAATTCCCAATGGCCTGCCACCCACCTATATCCATTGTTGTTTTGCCACGTCCAGTAGCCGGCGAGCCACACATGCTGAGGAGACGGCTGGGCCAGTACAACATCCTGCTGGAGTGCTGGCGGTGCGGTGTTCACGATAGTAGTGGTGACACCAGGGGTTGCGGTCGCAATGGTCACATTGGCAGGGTTTCCGACGAACACGCCGGGCACCGTGTCCGGGGTCGTTGTGGTGGTGGTCGTCGTCACCGAGCGGGTGGGAGCCGGTGGCGGAGGTGCAGAAACCATGTGCGACCGGGGCTCGGAAGCGCAACCGGCCAGGAGACCGAGGATCCCGCAAAATGCGAAGACGGGTGTAAATTGCCTCATCAGGCGGACGGAGGCTGAACGGGACAGAAAGTTAATGAGCTTTGTTTTCATTTTTAGAGACTACTCCCGTGCCCGTGCCCGCACCATGGGGTGTTATACTTAGGGAGCAACGACCGGCAGACTAAAGGCTGAAGACCAGGTGAATAGATGGCGCACCAATCCGTGAAATCCACGTCAGAAATTACGGGCCGTGGCGTCCTGGCGTTGAAAGAATCCGTTCCATGGCCCAGCGCGCATGTTCCGCGATTAATGACTCGGCATCGCCGGCGGCTTTTTCCAGGGCGGGCAGGGTGGTTTTGTCACCAACGTTGCCCAGGGCCACACAGACGTTGCGCAACAGGCCGCGGCGTTTCGTCCGCAGGATCGGTGTGCCGGCGAAACGCGATTTGAAACCGGCCTCATCCAATTGCAGCAACGCCACCAGGTCCGGCGCGGCCAGGTCCGGACGGGCGTGCACCTTCATCATCTTCCCCTCGCGGGCGAACCGGTTCCAGGGACAGACCGCCAGGCAATCATCGCAACCGAATATCCGGTTGCCGATCGCCGGACGGAGTTCGAGCGGGATGGGGCCCTTCAACTCGATGGTGAGATAGGAAATGCAACGCCGGGCATCCAGTTGGAACGGGGCGGTGATGGCATTTGTCGGGCAGGCCTCGATGCAGCGCACGCAGCTGCCGCAATGATTTTTCTCCGGCAGGTCCGGCTCCAGTTCCAGCGTGGTGACAATCTCCGCCAACAGGATCCAGTTGCCAAAACGCCGGCTGATGACGTTGGTGTGTTTGCCGACGAACCCGAGCCCGGCGCGCTGGGCAAAATCACGTTCCAGCAACGGCCCGGTGTCCACGTACCACAGCGACCGCGCTTCCGCGCCGCCGAGTTGGTCCAGCAGGCCAGTCAGCTCCTTCAACGATTTGGCGAGCACATCGTGGTAATCGGCATAGCGTGCATAGCGCGCGATGGTGGCGAGACGGGTGACGGGCGGCGGGTGGCGGGGTTCGGACACAGGCGATGACTCGGCACTTGTCACTCGACACTCGTCGCCTCGTGCGTAGCTGACCGCCAGAGTGATCAAACTCCTGGCTCCCGCCAACACCTGCTGCGGATCAGACCGTTTCGCGGCCGTGCGTTCGAGCCAGATCATTTCGCCGTGTTGTTTTCCAGCCAGCCAGCCCCGGAACCGTTCCGTGCTGGCGGGCCTGGCGGCGGTCGTGAACCGGCAATCGTCGAACCCCAGCTCCCTTGCCCGCTGGCGGATCTGCTCTTTCATATGTAGCGGTTGTTATGGCGGGGCGAGGCTGCAGACGAGCCATCAATCGTTTTCGACACACCAAAGCCGGCTTGCGGGGACCCTCGCCCCACCTGGACGTCACGGCGTGTCACTGGCTTTTCCATCACCGGCGGGAGGCTTCGAGGTGGAACTGGTGCACGACCTGTTGCGCCACTTCGCGAACGGAACGCAGCTCGGTGTTCAGCAAGACGTCGGCTTGTTTATAGAAGGGTTCACGCGCGGCGAGCAGTTCGCGGATTTTCTTATGCGGATCCTTGTCGTGGAGCAATGGCCGGTGTGTCTGGCTCCGCACCCGTTCCCAGATTTTTTCCGGCGACGCCCAGAGGCAGACGACGAGCGCGTGGGTCCGAAGCCCGGCCAGGTTTTGGGGATTCAGCGGCAAACCGCCGCCGGTGGAGATGACGGTCCTGGTCCTCCCGGCGAGTTCCGCCACCAGGTCCGATTCCAGCTTGCGGAAGGCCGGCTCGCCGTCGGTCGAGAAAATCTCCGTGATCGCCCGGCCGGTGCGCGACTGGATGACATCATCGGTATCGAGGTGATCGAAATGCAGTTGTTCGGCGACCAACCGGCCCACGGACGTCTTGCCCGCGCCCATGAAGCCGATGAGCGCGATGTTGACGATGTGGCGGTCGCTTTGCACAGCCATGGATTAACCGAATCGGGCGCATGGCGCACGCCGATAATTGATTCGGACCTTTTCTTCCTGCCCGGGAGCGTCGGCGGAACGGTACGACGACAACTCGACAGAATCGCCGGGTGCGCTTAAATTCATTGCATGGGACTGGCACCCTTCATCCTGGCCTCGGCTTCACCGCGACGCGCGGAATTGCTGCGGCAATTGAAACGGGACTTCCGGGTCGCGCCCGGTGACGCGACGGAGATTCTGGACGAGCACCTGTCACCGTTCGAAATCTGCCAGCTCAACGCGCATCGCAAGGCGCGGGCGGTTGCCAAGAAAAATCCCGACGCGCTGGTGCTCGGCGCCGACACGCTGGTCTTTCTGGACGGTGAAATCATGGGCAAACCCGCCGACCCGGCCGAGGCGGATCGAATGCTGACGCGGCTGCAGGGCCGGACCCACCAGGTCGTCACCGGCCTGTGCCTGATTCATTTGCGCGCGCACCGGGAACGCATGTTTGCTGCCAGCACGGACGTGACGTTTCATCCGCTGGACGGCGGTCAGATCCGCGAGTACCTGGCGAAGGTAAATCCGTTGGACAAAGCGGGCGGCTACGCCATTCAGGAACATGGCGATGAAATCGTTGAGGAAATTTCCGGCTCCTACAGCAATGTCGTCGGCCTGCCTCTGGAACAGTTGCGGGCGGAGCTGGCCGCATGGCAGAAGCGGTGAGGGAACGGATTGCAGATTTACCATCAGCTTTGGACCGAAGCGGCGGCGGCTTTTGCAAGCGGACGCCCGCAGATCGATCCCCATCTGGCCAACCGGGCAAAGGATTTTCGACGCGGGGTGACGCTGGCTTTCCGGCCATCATCGGCGGTCCGGGCAAAAGTGAAAGACTTCATGGAGCAGCTGGCCCGGGTGGCACCGGGACAGCATTTATACCTGCCCGAAGAACTGCATGTCACCGTGCTGGCCATCATTTCCGGATCGGAATTCTGGCGGAAGGAAATGCGTCCCCTGGCCGCCAGCCGCGCAATCCTCAATGAAGTTTTGCAACGCTCTCCCGCCTTCAAAGTCCATTTCCGGGGGGTGACCGCATCGCCGGGCGCGGTCCTGGTCCAGGGTTTTCCGGCCAACGACGCGCTGAAGAAAATGCGCGATGAATTGCGGGTGGCTTTCGGGCGGAACGGATTGGGCGGCCAGCTCGACCGCCGTTATAAAATCAACTCCGCACACATGACCGTCATGCGCTTTGGCCGGCCCGATACCGACTGGCAACGACTGGCGGCCTGGCTCGCGGAAAATCGTGAAACGGACTTTGGCGAGGTGGAAGTCAGCTGCATCCAGCTGGTCTGGGGTGACTGGTGCGCTTCGGCGGACGTGGTGCGGACGCTCCAGGAATATGGTTTGCGAGATCAGGCGCCCTGACCGGATCCGCCGGCTGCTTTCAAAACGTCCCCTTTGCGAGTCCAGGCGTTAAGGCGGTATAGACCGGCACAGGTGGTAGCGCCCGGTTGCCTTGCTTGGTAAGCAGCGCGTCCAGTTTGTCCAACGACTGACTGGCAACTCTTTGGTAGTTGGCAATGGTCGGCGCCAGATCGCTGTCCGCTTCCGATATCAATGCGGTTTGATTGCCGGCTGGCGGGAGCGAGGCAACCTCCGATGGTTGCCGCCAGATGACGACGGCTATGCCAACAATCACCAATGCCGCGATGGCCGCCAACGCCACGTCCCAGTTCAGCCGGGCAAAATACGCCGCCAGGATTTCTCCAAACGAATCCGGTTTTGCCGACCGGAATCTGCCGGCCACTTTTCGGTGGAAGCTTTCGGACGCCTGAACATCGGGGGTTGCCTCCGCGGCCGCCAGTTTTTCAGTCACGTTGGAAATTTCCACCCAATAGCGGCGGCAACCTTCGCAGGTCTCCAGATGCGCTCGCAACTGGCGGGCCGACTGCGCCTCCAGCGCGTTCAATGACAGCCAGACAATGAGTTTCCGGTTTTGGGCACAAGGTTTCATAACCGACCGCCTTTCATTTTAAAATCAGACCGCTGGGCGCTGAAGGCATTCATTTTTCGCAGCTTGTCCAGGGCATGAAACAAACGGGATTTGACCGTCCCCACGGAACAACCCAAAGCGGCAGCAATACCCTCCAATGAATGATCCACGTAGAAACGCAGGTAGATCACCTGCTGTTGTTTGGCCGGCAATGTCTGGATGCATTGCCACACGATCACTGCCTGTTCGCGCAGTTCGGCGGCCTGGTCCGGCAGGGTGATGGGGGCGGCCAGATCGCCAGTGTGTTTCTCAGATTCGTCCGGGTGCTGCGAGCGAAGCAGGGCCGCCGGCCGGAGACGATCTTCCCGGAGGACATTGCGGTAACGATTCAGCAGGATCGCGCAAAGCCACGTGAAAAACTGGCAGCGCCCGTTGTAGCGCCGCAAACCCTTCCATGCCTCCACCAGCGTGTCCTGAGCCAATTCCTCGGCCAGCGCCGCGTTTCTACAAAGCGTCATGGCCTGCCGCAAAAGGCGCGTGCTGTAAGCGCGATAGACTTCGCCGTAAGCTTCGGCATTGCCGGACCGGGCCGATTCCAACAGTTCCCGGGTGTCCGGGTTTTCGTTTCCCACGACTGTTGGATTCGAGTCATGCACGTTGTCATCCTAACTGAAAAATCCGCGTCAATCGAACCGACAAACAACCGGGTTAATCAGCTTTCGGCTGACCCACACGCGGACCTTCAATGTAAAATGCCGGGCCGCCTTTCTCGACGAAGATCATCACACACGGGAACCCCTGACCGGCATAGGCGGACTTGAGTTCAAAGCCGCGGTCCACGCCTTTGAACACAAATCGTTGAAAACTGAAAGGACCATTGCCGAAGGGATCCATCACGCTTTTCAAACCGGCATCACCATGCAGTTTGTATTCCACGGCGGCATGCACCATGGCGGCCAGGGCCTGAGTTCTGAACTCTCTCACGCGCAACGGCGAGAACTGAAAGAGCAGCGGGAGCAAAGGGTTGGGAGACTTTTGGATATCCGCGTTGAACTCTTTGATCCGGCCTGCGTATTCCCTTTCGGGGAGCGCCATGATCTCGCCCAGGCGCAGATAGAGCGGGTCCGCTTCGTGGAGCAGTTTGACAATACCGTCACTTGTTCCGCCTGAGGCTATAATCATTTGCTGCCAGAGGTTCGTGTTCTGATTTCCGCCAAAGACCGCATGAGCGCCGGCATCCAGCTGCTCGAAATTCGAGCGGATCAATTCCATTACCTTCGCGTCGTTGCCCGGATTCCCCTGCTGGAATTCCAGAATCTGGTCCACCAGCCAATCATGGATGTACAATTTTTCTCCCGCTACGACAGCGGCCAAAGCGCCCGGGGGCGGAGCCGCATCAAATCCAGTCGCCAATTGTTGCAAGGTTTCCGGCTCGAACTGGCCGAAGTTCTGCGCCACGGTGGCGAACAGCAGGACTTCACACGCGTCTTGAACCAGCACCCCGATCAACGTGCCGTCACGGGAGGTATTCCGTGCCAGCACAAAGGCGGCGAGCAAATCGTCGCGCGCACCGGCTTGATTACCATGCTGCAAATTCCACATGCCGCGCAACTGCGCAGCCTGAACCACCGCCTTGGCGCGGGCCAGATAAGGAAGCAGCGCGTTGGGGCCGACGCTAAAATCCAATCCCCAATCACAGGGCGCCGTAGTGCGCGCCGCCTGGCGCACCAGGCTGAACTGATTGTCATAACCGGCAAAGATTTTGCCGTATCGTTCCGGGAGTTTTTGTTCCACACCTGCTTTCGACCGCAGATATTCTTCATCGGCATTGGATATCGGGTCCGGCACCAACAGAAAAGCACGGTAATACAGCAGCGCCGGGTTGATGTCGGTGCGGAAAGGCTCGCCGCGCGCAGCGGGCAGGGCCAAAATCAGCAAAGCCAGACAGGTGAATTTTATGGTTTTCATGATAGTTTTTCGGTTTGCATCTGCCCATTGATAACAGCCCCAGGCCAAAAGGTTCATTTTTTGTGTCCTTTTTCCACCGGTTGTGGAGGGAACCTCGTAGTTGAGCAGTTGTCAAAATGGGAAATCTTGGACTGCGGCAGCAGGCGGAGCGCGACGCCGCTTTGGGCGGTATGTGATTTCAGCGAAAAGCGCTTTTGCCGAAGTCCCGGTGCCAACCAGACGATCCATATCGACCGCGAAACAAGCGAACTAAAACTGGTGCCGGGTCAACCCCGGCTCAACTCCCGCCATAGATAGGCGCTCATCGCCTGGCCTTTGGCGAAGCAATCGAGGTTGAACTTTTCATTGGGCGAATGCGCGTTGCCATCGGGCAGGCCCAAGCCCAGGAGCAGGGAGTCGGCGCCGAGGATTTTTTTGAAATCGTTGACGATGGGGATTGAGCCGCCTTCGCGCATCAGGACCGGCGGATGGCCGAAAGCAGCCCGGAGCGCGCGCAAAGCGGCCTGCGCCTCGCGGCTCTGCGGCGAAACGAGATAGGCTTCCGCGCCATGGCCGGCCTCGATTTCCAGCCGCACCGTGGGCGGGCAGATTTTCCGGAGGTAATCGCAGACGATTTTGCGGATGCGCGCCGGGCGCTGGTCGGGCACGAGGCGGCAGGTGATTTTTGCCCGCGCCCAGGCCGGCACGATGGTCTTGCTGCCCTGGCCCTGGTAACCGCTCGTCAGGCCGTTGATCTCAAACGTCGGGCGGGCACTACGATGTTCGGTGGCCGTGAAGCCGCGCTCGCCGAATAATTTTTCTACGCCGAGCAATTTTTTCAGGTCCTGATCCCTCGTGGGCAACCGGGCGAATTGTTTCCGCTCGAAGGCCGAAAGCGGCGCGACCTCATCGTAGAAACCGGGGATCGTCACCCGACCGCTGGCGTCGCGGACCTGCGCGAGCAGGCGGGCGAGGGCCATCGCCGGATTTTCCACCGACCCGCCAAAAACACCCGAGTGCAAATCGCGTGACGGGCCGTGCACGGTGATTTCGAAGGCGATGATGCCGCGGAGGGAGTAGGCCAGCGCGGGATATTTCGGGCCGGGTATATCGGTGTCGGAAACGACCACGGCATGGCAGGCCAGCTCGCGACGATGGGATTTGAGAAATCTGGCGAGGTTGGCGCTGCCGACTTCCTCTTCGCCTTCGATGACGAACGTAAGGTCGCAGGGCAGGGGAGTGCCGGTTTGGAGATAGGCCTCGACAGCTTTCAAATGCGCAAAATTCTGGCCTTTGTTGTCCATACTGCCCCGGGCGTAAATGGAACGGCCCTGGATGCGCGGGGCGAACGGCGGCGATTGCCACAAATCAAGCGGTTCTGGCGGCTGGACGTCGTAGTGGCCATAGATCATGAAGTGCGGTTTGCGCGCCCCTTTGGCCCGAAGCGTTTTGGCGACGACGATGGGGTTGCCGGCGGTGGGACAAATTTTCGCCTCCAGGCCGATCTGCCGGGCGTGCTGGGCGAGCCAGGCGGCACAGGCGCGCAGGTCCTTTTTATGCTGCGGCTGGGCGGAGACGCTGGGGAATCGGAGGTAATCGCACAATTCGGCCACGAAACGGGCCTGGTTGCGCTTCAAGTAATCGAGCACGACTTGCATGGCATCTAGTTAATCCGCGAACGGCGCGCTTGCCAAAACAAAAACTCACCGGGGAACACATCCCCGGCTTGACAGGGCCGGGGCCGGTGTTCAGCCTTGCCCCCAAAGCTAGGGTACAGCATCCGGCATTTTAACCATATGAAACCCTCCGAACTCTTTGGCGTGGTCGTCCGGGCGACCGGCTTCCTGATCATCATATACAGCCTGTGGAACGTATGGGCGGGATTCGACAATATGGCGGAAAACCTCCTGCAGTTGAATCCCGACGGCGACAGCGGGTCGGCTTCCACTTTTTCCTGTTTCGCCTTTGGCCTGCCGGGCCTGGTGTTTGGGGCCCTGTGTTTTTTCCTGGCCGACTGGATTGTCAAACTGGCTTACCGGGACGCGGCGCGCTGAGTGTGCGAAGGTGATTGAACCGAACCGACGGATTTTATTTGGCCGGCTCGGTCGTTTTGGGTGCGGACCCGCTGTCAGGCTTATTGGCTACCTGTTGTTTGGCTTCCCAATCCTTATAAGCCTTGGCCACGTCGTGCCCATGCGCGTTCAGGTAGTCGTTGATCTGGTCCTTGTATTTCTGAAAAACGGCGGACTTTTCCCCGGCGCTGCCGCCATCGATTGCCTCTTCGCGCGCCTCGCGGAGCACGGTCAGGACCTCGGTTTTGTCCGCATCGGTGAGACCGGGAACGATGGAACAATAAGCATCGTACGTCACCTGGACCTTGTTGTAGGTCATCTTGTCCTTGACGATTTCCAGCTGTCCCGCGTTCAGCTCGGAGGCGAGCTTGGCCAGAAACCGGTCGTGCAGCGGTTTGGACTCGCTGGCCAGCAAACTGGCACGGTTCGTATAATTGACCTCCTTGCCCTGCAGCTTGAGCAGGGTATCAATGGCCGCATCCCGCGCCTTCAAGGTCTGATACTGGGCGATGATGATGTCGTGCACGCGGGTGGACTTCGCCGCATCGTCCAGCTTCAGGAGGGTAATGATAGCGGCCGTACGATTCTCGATGGCCGTGTTGTACGTGGCTTCGTTTTCCTCGGCCGTAGGAGGCGGCGTGCTGTACTGGGCCCGGACGGGCCCGGCGCCGAAAACAACCGCAGCAACCAGTGAAATGGTTAAGGATAAAATTTTCATGCGCCTATTGACCATATTTAACCGAATTGGGAAGAAAAAGTCCAGAAAAAAGGGGATTGCCCGACCAGCCGCAGGATATGGGTATGGTGCCTCCACATCTTTTTCAGGCGGACTGGCCACAACCTGCATCTTGGCATCCCCGGATAATTTTTAGCCAGCCGGACTGGGGCCATCGGCCCTGGCCAACCTGTTTCCCGTTTCCGAGCCCTCGAAGGCCGGGGCCGGCGACCCTTCGGGCCAACCTTGACGGTTTTACCCGCACCAGGTCACCGGCATCGCCTCGCGCAAAATGGCCTGGCACCGTTGCCTGGCCGGGCCATGATGATCGCACGATAAGATGCGCATACTACCGTAAACTTATCCCACCGATTTAACTGGCTTAATTAACCGATCCGGGGCAAACTCTGTTATGCGGAATATAAAGACAACCCGCCGGACCTGCCTCGAACCGTTGGAGGCCGGCCAGATCTGGCGCATGGCGGAACTGAATCTCCGCGTGGGAATGGTGGGCAAACTGCTGGTGCACTACAAACTGGCCAAGCCCGACGCCGTCCGGACTTCCAACTGTGTCAGCAGCAAGGTCACCGTGGAAAAATACCTGAAAAAGAACAAGGCAGTCCTGGTTCAGGAATAGTTTTTCGCGCGGACGCAAAGCCCGCAAAGTAAACTCCGCTTCCACCTTCGCCCAACGGCTACTGGGCAATCACCACCATCGCGTACCCTTTGACCGTGGGGACGGTAAAGGTCACCTGGTCGCCGGTCTCCTGGAAGGTCAACGGCTGGGCCACGTCACGGTCCGGGGAAAGGACGTTCACCGCTTTGACCGGTCCGGCAAACTGCTTGCGCACGGTCACGGTAAAAGGCGCGAGCGGGTTCGCGCGCTCAAAATTGACGAAGTGGACGATCGTTTCGCGGCTGGCCGGGCGGGTAAGCAAATCCATCACGGTGGTCAGCAGCGCCTCCGTCTTGATGGAAAGCCCGCGGGACAGGCCGTCCATCACCGCCTGGTCAATGGCGGCATGATTTTTGGGCAGGACCCATTGCGCGGGCGTCATTCGGGCGCCGCGTTGCGGCGTGGCGCCGGGTTCGGGATTTTCCTCCGCTGCGTGGCCTTTGGCGGATGGCAGGTCGGCACGGATGATTTCCGGTATGTAAACTATGCGGCCCTTGCCTTCTGAACGCGCAGGCAGGAAGGGGTTGGCATGGCGGCGCTCGCGCCATTGGTTGTATTGCGCGCTGTTGCCGGTCAACACGAGCGTGCCGCCGTTGCGGACAAATTCGAGCAGCTTCTGCACCTGCGCATCCCCGACACATTCCTGCCCGGGCAGGATGATTTCCTGGTAACGGCCCAATTGATCCATGTCCTCGTCAAACAGGATATCGAAGGGGACCTTGTATTGGATGAGGACCTGTTCCATCAGCGTGGTGGGAACATAGGTGTCGTTGATGCTGTAGGCCATGGACGGCCAGGTATGCCAGACGGCGACGTCGGCCACGCTCTCGGTGCCCCGGTAATAGCGGTCGAGGTATTCGCGGTAAAATTCCAGCGTCGGCGTGGAAACATGCGTGGTGAAGGGAACGCCGGGATTGCCGGTGACCGGCGTTTCGTAATCAAACGCCATGTCCAGGGCGCACCGGAGGTCGTCCTGCAACGGTTCCTCGCAACTGGCTTTCAACCGGCGGGCGACCTTGTAGGAACGAATTTGCGAAACCAGGGCCCCGGTGCGGGAATCAATCCGCGCATCGTAGCCGCCGGTGTCAAAAGACATCACGTCGATGCGATTGGCATACAACGGATGATAGACGGCGTTGACCCAGTAACGGTTGAAACTGTATATGCCCTTGATGTTGAACAGCACCGAGACGTTCGGGTTCAGGCTTTTGACATAATCGTAGAGGTCGTTGGCGTAATGCGCGAGCGACTCGCAGCGGAACCGCACCCATTCCTGCAGGACCGGGTCGTTGAGGACGGTGAGGTCATCCGGTTGGGTCGGGGAAGCCCATTGGCTGGGCTGGATCCAATCCACGCCCGGCAGGCCAAACCGGCGCCGGACGGCTTCGGGCGTCGGATACCGTTGCCGGAGGAAATCGTGAAAGGCCTTAAGACAGCGCGGGCAACGGCAGGATTCGGGTTCCGGCTGCAGCATGATGTTATCGAACGAGATCTGGTCGGCGTGAACGTCCTCGATGGCGTATTTGAGCAAGGTCTTCAGGTAATCGCGATAGGCGGGTTCGTTCGGACAGGCGTAATGCCGGAATGTCTGGAGACCGTACGGCACCCATTGGTTGTTCTGGTCGCGCTGTTCCCAGTTCCGGGCCTCCGGCAGTTCGCGATAGAGGGTTTCGACAAACATGGTCCCGCCCATATACACGTCCACCTTCATGCCGAGCTGATGCATGATGGCGGCGGTGCGCTGGTCCTGCTCCATATTGGCGCGTTCATATTCCCGGCCGAGGCCTTTGTAGAAATAAATCCGGCCGTACCGGATGCCGGCATCGGCCATGCGCTTCAGGTTGTCCGGGTCGCACATCTTTCCGTAACGCTCTGGCTCGTCGTCGAAGTGGTCGCCGCGGCGGAGCAGAAAATCCAGCGGTTCGTGGGTAAGCCAGGTGATCCCCTGATTCAACTCGTTCTTTTGTTTCGCCCGGATTTCCCACCGGGTCGGCGCGGTGGCGTTGGTGTTTTCCTGTGCGGGCAGGGGAATGGCGCCGGGCAAAACGAGAAAGGCCAGGCCAATTCCGGAAACAGCGACGATCCTGATGCAAGCGCGCGTTTTCATGAATGGCCAGACGGTAGCCGAGGCCACGTTTGAACCGCAAGCGGAGGATGGCAAATTATCTTTTCTTCAAACGGCGGGGGGTTAGGATGGCGGCATGAATGCGGGCAAGACCATGAATTGTCCCGGGTGCGGCAACACAGTTGCGGAAACCGACCAGTTCTGCCCGAATTGTTTTGACCGCCTCGAACCGCCCGGCCTGTGGCGCAAATTTCTTTCCCTCTTCCGGCCGGCGGGCCAATTCCGGCCACCCGTCATCGTGAACCACACCAGGACGGAAACGATCAAGATCGTGGACGAGAAGGGCAACCGTCAGGAGTATCATTCCCTGGATGAAGTGCCGCCGGAATTGCGGGCGGAATTTGAGAAATTGGAATCGGAAATGATAAAGGAAAAGGGCAAGCTCGCGTCTTTCACGACGGCTTCACCGACCGGGAACGCAACCACGTCGGGAATCATCAACCAGCAGAAAGTTTCGGTGTTCAAGCTAAGGGATGATTCGGGCAACGAGCGCATCTACCATTCGCTCGACGAACTGCCACCGGACATCCGGGCCCTGATAGAACGGGCCCAACAAAAACCGGATTGACCGGCCGCCTCAATTCCGGCGGACGACGGTGAAACCGGAACCAGGAGGCAGTTTCAGGACTTGATGACATCATGGATTTATTAAAACGCCACCGTGGGACGATCTTTGCTTTCCTGGCGGTCCTGGCGCTCACCGGCGGTATCGAAATGTGGATGGGCCGGTCTCCCCTGGGACCGGACGGACGGTTTGGACTTTGGGAAGGGAACATCTGGAGCGGTGAAAACTCGCAACGCGTGGCCGACCCGTATTCATTTTCACACCTGGCGCATGGGATGTTATTCTACGGTTTCTTCTGGCTGGTGGCGCGCAAACTGCCGGTCTATTACCGCCTGTTGATGGCACTCGCCCTGGAAGCCGGGTGGGAGCTGCTCGAAAACTCCCCGCTCATCATCAACCGCTATCGCGAAGCCACCATCGCCCTCGGTTACACCGGCGATAGCGTGCTCAATTCGCTGAGCGACATCCTGATGATGACCCTTGGTTTTTTGTTCGCCGCCCGGATGCCGCTTCGGGTGACCGTGGTCGTGATCATCGCCATGGAAGTCGGCTGCGCGTTATGGGTCCGCGACAACCTGACACTCAATGTCATCATGCTGGTCCACCCGATGGAAGCAATCAAGGCCTGGCAGATGGCCGGCCAGCCGGGGCCATGAGCAACACCGGCGGTTGCCGATAAAATTCCGCCGCTCTACATACAAAATTGCCAGCCGTGGTGTCTATCAGGTGTGATGAAACACGGTCTGCGCTCTGGCCTGGCAGTCCTCTGGCTGCTCGCCGTTCTTTGTCTCGGGGCATTAGCCCGCTTCACATGGACCAGTCAGGGCAGATGGGTGAAACCGGACGACAACCCGGACAAGTTTCATTTGTGGACCACCAATTCATCCTATGGCTACGCGTTCACCTACGATCCGCACGCCGCCGATGTCTGGCTGTTCCGGACCGTGGGCCCGTTCAATAGCAACGGCCTTGATGAAATAAGAAAGCAGAGGTGAACGCCCGCCCTCAACACTCTACAAAATTTATTGCCCTTTCCCGGCACCGGGTGGAGCCTTGGCAAGGTCGGTTTCAAATTGGGTCAGCATCTTTTTCGTCGCCACCTGCATGCTGTCCATCATCGTCACCCTCATGGCTTGCTCAATCATGGTCACCTGCGAGCCGGTATATTCCGGGTCGGCATCGGTGACCACCGCCTCGAATTGATGTTGCGAAAGGACCCGGCCATTCTGCTCCAGGGTGGCCTGCAATGACGTCATGCCGGCGACGCGGTCAATGAGGAAGCCCCTGACCTGCGCACAGAATGCATCCACATCGATTTTCAGGATCACGTCATCCGGCCCGTTCGCCTGCGTGGTGACGTGCGCAAAAAGACCGGAAGCCTGGAGCGCATCAACCATTCGTTGCTGGATCAATTTTGTGGCGTCTGCGCCCAGCGTCGCATCCGTGGATACCGCCGTCCATTTGGTTCCGGCGACGGGCTCGTCATAATGTTGCGGCCGGCGATCGGACGGCGGCGCTACCACGACGGTGCAGGCGAAATTGGTTTTGGCAGTGTAGCCGGTCTGGATGGCTGGAAAGGACAATGAAGCTCCGGGGATGCGAGCCCCGGCGCGATTGGTGTCGCAGCCGGTCCCAGCCAGCATTAATAAACCAAGCCCGAAAGAACACGAAATTTTAATGTATTTCATAGGTAGGCGAGCCTGCACTCTCTCCCATCCCAAAGTCAAGATTTCAGCGGGTATTCAAATTCTGTTGGACAGGAATAAAAGAAGGAAATACGGTCATTTTTGTGAAAATTAAATCGCACCTTTGCGACTTGATAATGGATTGGATGGCTTTGCGCGCATGAGCTATCAGTGTCCCGCCTGTCAACGAATCCTCTATAACCGTCGGCTGGCGCAATGCGAGCATTGCGGTGCCGACCTCCCGGCCAGCCTGCTTTTTTCCGCGGCCGAGATCGCGGCCTTGGACCAAAAGCTGGCGGAATCGGAGGCGAGACGGAAGCAGCGTGAATTGGAACAGGAAGAGGAAGAAAAAGCGAAAATGCCGGTCTGGCCGGAAACGGTGTCGAGAAGATCGTATGCCACCCACCGCAACCCTTCTGCTTTTGGCGGCATTGCCGCGGTGATGGTGTTGGGCGTGGGGAGCCTGATCGTGGCCTTTAATATGCCGCCGGAGATGCATGGCCAGGCGGTAGCCATGAGGGATACCGGAGCCCTGGCACTGGGCGTGGGCATATTCGCAATGGGAATCGTAATGTCATCGTCTTCAGCCGGGAAGTGCCTGGTCACAGCCATCGGGACCATCATCGTCAGCGGAATTCTGGCCTGGCAAGCCGCAGGGAATGAATCGACCGGCCAGGCGGTCTATCGCAACGGTTGGGGGCGGGGGACAAAATACGAGCTGGTGACGCGGGAAGCTTCGCCGATCAAGTTTCACCAGGCCACCAATTTTATGTGGGGAGTCAGCGGGCTGTTCCTTGGAGCTTCCATCATCAGTTTCGTGCTCTATCGAAAAATTGATGATTGATGACAAAGCACGAGTGCCGGCCGTTCCGCTTCGACCAGGCAAATTTTCTTTTCTTCACGCGCTTTCCGTTTATCCTGTGGCGCTCTGAATTGAACGATGGACGCAGCACACATACGCAATTTCAGCATCATCGCCCATATTGACCATGGGAAGACGACGCTTTCCGACCGCCTGTTGCATCGCACCGGCACTATCGCCACCCGCGATATGTCGGCGCAACTGCTCGACTCGATGGATTTGGAACGCGAACGCGGCATCACCATCAAGGCCCATCCGGTCACGATGCGCTACCTGGCCAAGAACGGCGAGACGTACGAGCTGAACCTGATTGATACGCCGGGGCACGTGGATTTTTCCTA
>CAYPSF010000028.1:0-34132 GCA_964413165.1 uncultured Bifidobacteriaceae bacterium | reverse complement strand
AGTTTCTTGCGCGTGAGTTCGATGCCGGCGGTGATGTTGCCCCACTGGTCGCTGCCGCCGATTTGCAGTTCGCAATTCTGGTCCCGGCACAAAACCATGAAATCAAACGCCTGGAGCAGCATGTAGCTGAATTCGGTGTAGCTGATGCCGGCCTCACGATCTTCCATCCGGGCGCGGACGCTTTCCTTGGCGACCATCTGGTTGACGGAAAAATGCTTCCCGATGTCCCGCAGGAAATCGAGATACGAAATGCCCTTCGTCCAGGAGGCATTGTCCACCAGCCGCGCGGGATTTCGTTTCGTCTCAAAATCGAGCAGCTTCGCCAGCTGAACTTTCACGCTGGCGATGTTGTGATCCAAAACCTCCGGCGTGAGCAGCTGGCGCTCGGTGGTTTTGCCGCTCGGATCGCCGATGGAACCGGTCGCGCCACCCGCGACGGCAATCGGATGATGGCCAAGCAATTGGAAGCGTCTCAGGGCCAGCAGCGGCACGAGGTTGCCCACATGCAGGCTGTCGGCCGTCGGGTCAAACCCGCAGTAAAGCGTGGTGGGCGAGGCGAGGCGTTTGGCCAGCTCCGCCGCGTCGGTGCAATCGGCCACGAGCCCGCGCCATTTGAGTTCTTCGAGGATGCCCACGCGCCAAGCCTAATTCGACAGCCGCCGATTGCCAATCGCATTCGCGAACCCTAGACTTTGCCCGATGTCGCAGATGCTCAAGTCGTCCGGCTCCATGGCCGCCGCCACGCTCACCAGCCGCCTGCTCGGGATGGTGCGCGAAATGGTCTATTACAGTTTCATGGGCACGGGCTGGGTCAACGATGCTTTTCAATATGCGTTCACGATCCCGAACCTGTTCCGGCGGTTGCTGGGTGAAGGTGCATTAACGGCGGCGTTCATCCCGGTTTTCAAGGAAAAGGAAAAATTCCATGGCGAAAAGGAAATGTGGCGCGCGTCGAACGCCGTCATCTCCGGCCTGGTCATCGCCGCGAGCATTATTACCGCGCTTGTCCTGCTGGGAGTTTCCCTCGCGCTGGCATTTGGCACCCCACATCAAATGGCACAACTGCCGGTCGACAGCGGCCTGCACCAGGCATTCTTGTCGGCTGAAACGAATGCCATGATTCCTGCCGGTGGGGAAATTCACTTTTGGACGCCGGGCCATTTTTCGCCGGAAATGATTTTGCGGCTGCAACTGCTCCGCGTGATGTTTCCCTACATGATCCTCGTCTGCCTGACGGCGGTGATGATGGGTATGCTCAACGCGCGCGGCCATTTTTTCATCCCGGCGATGGGAGCAACGATGCTCAATGTTGTGATGATCGCCTCCGTCTGGTGGCTCGCGCCGAAATTTGGCGTGGGACTTCCCCGGGAACAAAGGCTGCCCGTGCAAATTTTCGCGCTGGCCTATGGCGTGCTGGCTGCGGGCGTCGCCCAGGCGGCTTTTCAATTGCCCACGCTCTGGCGCGATGGCTTCCGTTACCGCTGGGTTTCGCCCTGGCACGATGCCACCGTGCAGCGTGTCGTGCGCCAGATGATTCCCGGCACCATCGGTGTGGCGGCCTTTCAAATCAACGTTGCCCTCGTGCAAACGGTCGCCTTGTTCGTCGGCACCGGCATCGTCTCATCGTTCAATGGCGCGGTGCGGCTGATGGAATTGCCCCAGGGAATGTTCGGTATCTCGCTGGCGACATTTTTGCTGCCGACGCTCGCCAATCTGGCTTCAGATAAGAATTATCCGGAATTCCGCGCCACGTTGCGGCATGGACTTTCCACGGTGATTTTCCTGAACCTGATCGCCAGCGTCCTGCTCGTTACCCTGGCGGAACCCATCGTGCGGCTGTTGTTTGAACGCGGCGCTTTCACCAGCACTTCCACCGTTCGCGTCACCTACGCGCTCACCTGCCTCGCGCCGGGACTGGTGATGTTTTCCACCGTCAACATCCTCGCACGTGCCTTTTACGCGCTCGGCGACACCAAAACGCCGATGAAAATCAGCCTGGTCTGCCTCACGATCAATTTCCTCGCCACCTGCGCGTTGCTCGGGCCGTTGCATGAAGGCGGCCCCGGTATTGTCAATACTCTCACCTCGGGTCTCAACGTGTGGCTGCTTCTGTTCGTACTGCGAAAGAAACTCGGCAGGCTTGATCTGGAACCAATGCGTAAAGACCTTACGCCCCTGGTGCTGATGACCATTTTGGCCGGACTGGTCGCGTGGGAAAGCTGGCGGTTGTGGGAAAATTCCTTGGGCCATGCCAACCTCGCGTTGAAAATCGGTGCGGTATTCGTGCCGGCTGGAATTGCGGGCGGCCTTTACCTGCTGGCGGCATTGACTTTCAAAATCCCGGCGGCGAAGGAAATGCTGGCGTTCGCACTGGCTAAATTCAAAAGGTAGGGCCCGCTGTCCCCTTGCGCGCCGCAGCTAACGGCATCGGGCAGACGACGCGCAACGGAGTGCGCCCTGCCTTCAAACCGGCACCACCGCCATCCAGGCATTGGCCCCGAATTTCGTTTTAAACTTTTCCACGAGCGCTTCGCCGGCCGGCACGCTTTCCACGATCGCAAACGTGGTCGAGCCGCTGCCGGACATGAGCGCGGCCAGTGCGCCGTGGGCGCGGAAAAACTCCTGGTACAGGGCGAGCACGGGATATTTTTCCAGCGCCGGGGCCTCGAGTGAATTGTAAAATTCCCCGCTCGCGGCGCGCCAATCACCGGCTTGCAGAGCGGCCAGCAGCCTTTGAGCGCGGCCGGGCCGGCCATTCAACGCTTCCGGGAAACGCGCCAGGTTCTGGTAGGCCCAGGGCGTCGCAATGCCAAACCCGGGATGAATGAGCAGGAAAGACTTGCCCTGCAACGCCGGAAAATTATTTAGCGGCTGGATTTTTTCACCGCGCCCCGTGCCGAGCGCCGGCTGGTGTTGCAGGAAAAACGGCACGTCCGAGCCGAGGGCCGCGGCCAGGGTCGAGAGCGCCGGGCCGGTCAGCGGCGAACCAAAAATCTCATTCAGGCCCAACAGCGTCGTCGCCGCATTGCCGCTGCCGCCGCCGAGCCCGGCCGCCAGGGGAATCCGCTTTTCCAGGTGAATGCGGATCCCGGCGTCCAGATGCTGCGTTTTTAAAAAAGCATCGGCGGCCCGATAGACGAGATTGTTCGAGTCCACCGGCAGGGCCGGTTCGTTGCAGGTGAGTTGAATCCCCTTTCCCCCGCGCTCAAACCGGAGTTTGTCGAACACATTCACCGGCTGCAGGATGGTTTCGAGTTCGTGAAACCCGTCGGGCCGTTTGCCGAGGATGTTCAGCAGCAGGTTGACCTTGCCGGGCGAATTTTTATGAAGGAGCCCCATAGGACTTCACAAAAACAAAACGCGCCAACGGAAAAAGTTGGCGCGCGGATGAAAGAGTCGGGTCACGATCAATTTTCAAATACCTTGAACCGGCTGCCGGGAATGAACGGCGCAATGTCGCCGCCGCTGAAGCCGGCGTAAGTGTCCGTCTCAAACGTCGAGCCCGAAATCAGGCCCGGCTTGTAGCTGTCGGGATAGACGGGCCCCGGCGGAAGGTAATGCGGGAAAATCGGGCCGTACCCGGAGCCCGGCATCGGGATCGGGAACGTCAGAACTTCAAAGAGGCCGACCCCGGTACGCGCGACGGTACGGGTCAAACCGTGAATGGCGCCGGTGGTGTAGCCGGCGCTGGGAGATTCAAAAACGGCGGTTTGCTCGACCGAGCGCCGCATGTCGCCCAGGCGGGTGATTTCAAAGGTGTTGCTCATGCCGCGGCCGAGTTTTTTTTCCGGGCCCGCGCAGCCGGACGTGAACAGAGCAGCCAGCGCGGCGACAGCGAGAATAGAAATGGCGTTTCGCATACGTTGTTTAAGTTGACAGGTTGAGCTTACGCGGAAATGACCGCTTGTAAAGTGCGTTTTATGGCTGCCGCCCGGCCCGCTTCTTTTCCCGCCGGTCCCAATACCAGGCAATCCAGACCGTGATTTCGTACAGGATTTGCAGCGGAATGAACATGAGCATTTGCGTCAGCACCTCCGGTGTCGTCAGCACCGCCCCCAGCACCAGGTTGATGACAATCACGTAACGGCGCGCCCGGGACAGCGTGCGATAATCGAGCACGCCGATCTTCACGAGCGTCAGCACCACGACCGGCAATTCAAAGCCCAGCCCCATGCCGAGCAGGAATTTGCAGACGAAGCTGATGTATTCCTCCGCCCGCCATTGAAACGCGCCGAGCCCCAGCCAGCGCGAATACATCTGCGCCGCCGATAGCGCCACCGGCATCAAGGCAAAGTAGCAAAAGGACACTCCGGCCAGGAACAGCCCGACCCCGACCAGCAATCCCTTGTAAACATATTTTCGCTCGCGGATTTTCAGCGCCGGAAAAACGAAGGCCGCAATGAAATAAAAAATAAACGGCGAGGCCAGCAGCAGGCCGGCATAAATCGCCACCTGGAACGCCACGACAAATCCGCCGGCCGGGCTGAGGTTGACCAGGTCGATCTTCATCCGCTGCGCGTCCGCCACCGCCTCCGGGTCATCGCTGACCTGCCAGCCCAGCACCTGATTGGTGCCGACGGTGAGCGGGGCCACCTGGACGGCAACGAAGCGGTTGGTGCCGAGGTTCAGGGCAGCCTGTTGGTCCGCCGTGAGTTGAAAATGGGCGAGGTGATTGGTGCCGAAACTGACGGTGAGAACCTGGTTGGTGCCGGGATAACTGACCTTGGCGCGCGTCAGCGGCCACTTGAGGACCTGAAGAACATAGTTGCCGGCGAGCAGGCAGACCAGCATGGCTACCAACAGCGTGGCGATGCTCTTGATGAGCACCCAGCGGAAATCTTCCAGGTGCTCGAGAAATGTTTTGACCGGACCGCCTTCGGCCTCGTCGAGGGGTTCCGTTTCGTGGTCGCCGGCCATGCCAGAAACCTCGCGCCTCAGGCCTTGGGCAGATTGGAGGACGGCGAACCCGGCAGGTCGGCCCGCGATGGCGCGGGCGCAGCCGACTTGGCAGACGGCAGGTCGCTCGGCGTGTTCTGGATTTCGTCCGTCACTTCCCGCGTCGCCTTTTTGAACTCCTTGATGCCCTGGCCCAAACCGCGGGCAAATTCAGGAATTTTTTTGGAACCGAACAGGATCAGAACCGCCACCGCGATGACGATGAGTTCCGTGCCGCCAAGCCCCCATGCGAACATGATATTCATAAATTTTATCGAGCCTCGCCAAACCTACGCCCGCTTCCTTCGATAGTAAAGCGCCAAAAACAATGGCCGCGACAGGCGCGGCCATGGGAGAACTGCAAATTTTGCCAATGTTCAGGCCCCGCTCTTCGGATGAAGCAGGATGAAATCGTCGCGGCGGTTTTTCGACCAGGCCCCCTCGTTGTTGGCAGGGTCCAACGGTTTGTCCTTGCCGTAACTGATGGTGCGGATGCGCATCGGGTCAAGCCCGGCCTTGGCCAGCGCCTGTCGGGCGGCTTGGGCACGGCGTTCGCCGAGCGCCCGGTTGTATTCCTCCGTGCCGCGCTCGTCGCAATTACCCTCAATCAGTAGCTTGGCGCTCGAGTCGGACCTCAAAGCCGCAGCTACGGCGTCAATATTCGACTTCTCGCTCTTTCTCACCGCGGCGCTGTCGTAGGCGAAATGGACCGTGTAAGCAGCCAAAGCATCAGAATCCGCAATCATGTTCTCGAATTCACGCCGGTTTGCCGCCTGAATGCCTTCACCATTACCGCCAGTATACGGCTTGGTGGTTATGTCCGCGTCACCCGGGTTCCCGGTCGGGGTTCCGGGTAATTTCGTGAGTCCGACGGGCCGGTGATTTTTGCATCCGGTCGCGGCCAGCGTGAGAACCACTGCGAACGTTAAAAGGCAGGTCAATTTTATCATTTTCATTTTTATCCTTCGGTTAAAAGTTCGTTAAAAAAATCAAATCATTTTGCCCAAGCCGGCTGAGAATCGTTGCCTGAAATCCGGGCAATATCCTTGTACTGTTTGGTGAGCACGTCAAGCACAGATAACGAGTAACGACCGCCGGCGCGATGCGTAAAAACCAGGGTCCGCGAGTTCGGCGACCACGACGGGTCCTCACCTGCCACCAGTGCCGTGGGCGGCGCGCTGCCGTCCGCCGGCACAACACAAATGTCAAACCCGCCGCCCTGCGACGTGAAGGCAATCCATTTGCCGTCCGGCGACCAGTCGGGCTCGGTCGGGTTCGAGACACCGGCGGTCGGGATGCGTTGGATCGCACCGCCGCTGGCGGGCACCTTGGCGAGTACGCGCCGTTCATTCAGTTTCGTCGCGAAACAAATCCACTGTCCGTCCGGCGACCAGCAAGGCGAGGACTCGTCTTCCGGGGTATGCGTCAATTGTTTCAAATTCGAGCCATCGGTGTCGCAAACCCACACGTCGGGGCTGCCGCCTTTGCTCAAAATCATCGCTACCCGCGAGCCGTCCGGCGAGGCCGCCGCGCTGGTGTTCAGGCCGGAATGGGCCGCAATGTCATGTCGCTGGCCGGTGCCAAGATTGTGGTAAAAAATATCCGGGTTGCCGGGCTGATACGAGGTGTAATAAATCGCCAGCCGGCCCGGCGCCCACGCGGGTGCGGCCACAATCGATTTGTCATGCGTGACGGCCTGGGAGTTATGCCCATCGAAATCGGCCACAAAAATCTCCCCGTTGCCACTCGGCAACTGGGCTTTGAATGCGATTTTCGTCTGCCCAATGCCGTTCTTATGCGTGATGGCCTGCACAATGTCGTCGGCAAACGCGTGCGCCTGCCGCCGCAACGACGCGCCGGTGTAACTGCGCGTCAACAGTGTGCTCTTGACGACGCGGTCCGCCACCCGTCCCTGGATGCCGCCCGCGTCGGTGCCGCTGATCTGATATTGCGCCGTCTCGGGCGCGACGAACGAGAAGCCCTGGACATACAGATCGAATTTTAAAACGTCCGCCACCTCGCCGCTGAAACCTTCGAGCGAAACAAGGATGGGTTTGGTTTGGCCTGGAACGTCATATTGCTTTTTGACCTGAATAACGCCCGGATCCTGGCCATGACAGAAGCTGGCAACGGTGATCGGAAGGACAACCGACAGGCAAACTTTTAAGAGAGTGAGGTAATTATTTTTCATTCAAGCATTCGTTTCGCTTTGAGGTTGAACATGATGGTGAAATTCTGCTCGGCTTTGGCCTTGTCCGGCAGCGGCGGCACTGAGGGTACCTCCTGTAAAGCGCGTTGCACGGAAGCATCCATTTTTTCATCGCCCGAAGGAGTAATAATTCGCGCGTTGATGACAGTGCCATCGCTGGCAACGGTGATCTGGACATACGTATTTGCTTCATCGTTGCCGGCCCCTTCCGGCGTCCAGGCATTGTAATAAAGCGATCCCAAGGCATCCTTGTAGCTGGCGTAAGCCGTACTGCCGCTACCGGGCATGTCCACCACCGTTCCCGTCGTCAGGTTGCTTTTTAACTTCTGCAGGGCTCTGCGAATGGCTTGCGCCCGGGCCGCATCATTGGCCGCTTTGGCATTGGCCGATGTTTTCGGCGGGGTACGGGTCACCAACTGCGTGCTGATCGCAGGTTTCGGTTTTGTGGTTGGTATCGGCGTTTTATCCGGATCCTTGATCGTTTTCACCGGCTCGGGCTTGTCCGGGACCGGGGGTTTGACTACGGGCACCGGGGGCAGGGGAGTCGGCGGAGTCGGCGGGGCGACCGGCTCGGGCGGCGGGGGCGTGGCATTGGCCACCCCGCTGCTGAAGGCCGCATCCACCAGATTGGCCGGAATGACATCGAGCAGCTGGAAATCGTCCACCTTCTGCTTCGGGGCAAAGAACGCCGGGCCGACAATCAAAATCAGCAGCAGCAGCAGGTGAATGCCGGCCGTGACGATGATGCATTTTTTTTGCAGGCGGTTCATTTGGCCGGTTCGGTGCGCAACGAATAGCGCGTGATGCCGCCGCGTTGGCAGCCGTCAATCAGAGCCGCCACGTTTTTGTAAGGCCCGTCCTGGTCGGCGCGGATATACACGATGAGGTTCGGGTTCGAGCGGAATTCCCCCACCAGCCGCGTAATCAACTGGTCCAGGCCCATGCGCTGCCGGTCGAGCACATAAACTCCGGTCACGCCGATTTCGACGGTGCGGATGTCGTGTTTGTTCACGAGCTTGTCCGGCTGGCCCATGCCCTTGGGGAGCTTGAGGTTGATGCTCTGCTCCAGCAGCGGCGTGGTGATGACAAAGATGATGAGCAGCACGAAGGCGAGGTCGAGCAACGGCGTGATGTTGATTTCACTCAACGTCACCAGGTTGCCGCGCTGCGAAAATCGTCGCATGGCTGCCATGATTTCAGTCCTCCGCCAGGTATTCCGCCTCCATTTTGGAGACCAGTTCCTGTGCGAAATTATCCAGATTTACGGTAAAAACCCGCAGGCTGTGTACCAAGCCATTGTAACCGAACATCGAGGGAATCGCCACCAGCAGTCCGGCCACGGTGGTGATCAGCGCCGCCGCCACACCGGGAGCCATCGCCGCCATGGTCGCCGAGCCCTGTTGCGCGATGCCGGCGAACGTGCTCATTACCCCCCAGACCGTGCCGAGCAAGCCCATGAACGGCGCGCCGCTCACCGCGATGGCGAGCAGGATCAAACCCGACTCCAGCTTCAACGATTCCTGCGCGACGACATTTTCGATGGCGCGTTTGACGTGCTCCATGTTTTTGAGCGTGACGCTTTGTTTGCGCCGTTCGCCGCCGGGGCCGCGCAACCGCGCATCGAGCTGCACGCAGCCGGTCTGGTAAACCGAGTAAAGCGGACAGCCCTCCACCTGCAGCTTGCGGTCGAAAATATCGAGCACGGCCTTTTGCGCACGAAATTCCTCGTTGAAATAGTGGTTCAACTTCCGCGCCCGGCGCATCTGCATAGCCTTGTAGACCATCGTGGTCCAGGCGACGATGGAAAAGACGATGAGACAGGCGATGATGACCTTGGCTTCAGGCCTCGCCTGTTCCCAAACGTAAACGAGTTCCGCTTGATTTGAAGCGGCCCCCACGACAGTGCACACGTATCCGTTAATCATGCCGAGATTTTCCTGGTCGTGAGGAACCGATATTGCGGCCAAGCGGCAGAAATTCGAGCTGTTTCCTGCCTGCCCCATACTGCCCCGCCCGGAAAAAAATGCAAAGTCTTTTTTTGCGGAAAAATCTCCGTCCTTGCCGCCCGAAAAATATCGCCTACAAAGAAGCCCGATGTCTCGCTCGCGCCTCATCGGTCTGCTGCTCGCACTCGTCACGCTGCTGGTATACCTGCCGGCGGCCAACCACGGCTTCAGCATCTTTGACGACGACGACTACATTACAGCCAACCCGGTCGTCCAAAATGGCCTGACCTGGACCGGGATTCAATGGGCCTTCACCACACAACATGCCAGCAACTGGCATCCGTTGACCTGGCTCTCCCACATGTTGGATTGCGAGTTGTTCGGCCTCAACGCCGGCGCCCATCACTCCGTCAACATATTGTTTCACGCGTTGAACGCGGTTTTGCTCTTCGGGCTGCTGCTCCGGCTGACCGGCGCCTTGTGGCCGGCGGCGTTCATTGCCGCCCTGTTTGCCTGGCATCCGCTCCACATCGAGTCCGTTGCCTGGATTTCTGAGCGCAAGGACGTCCTGAGCACCTGCTTCGCGTTGTTAGCGCTTCTGGCCTATGTGTCCTATACGTCCCATAGGACTGGATCGGCCACGCTTTTCTACGGGTTGAGCTTATTGTGTTTTGCGCTCAGCCTGATGGCCAAGCCGATGTTGGTAACCCTGCCGTTCGTGATGTTGCTTCTGGACTACTGGCCGATTCAACGATTCAACGATTCAACGATTCCACGCCTCGCAATGGAAAAATGGCCGTTCTTCCTGCTGGTGGCGGCTTCGTGCGTCGTCACCTACCTGGCCCAACACCACGGCGGCATGGTCGTCTCGCTGGGAGAAATGCCGACCGGGTACCGTTTGGACAATGTGCTGTTGGCTTACACCCGTTACCTGTCAAAAATAATCTGGCCGGTGCACCTGGCCATTTTTTATCCGCTGCCCAAAAACATCTCGCTGCCGACGGTCACTGCCGCCGCCGTGGTTTTGCTCGCCATCTCAACCGCCGCCTGGCTCGGACGCAAACGCGGCCCGTACGGGCTGGTCGGTTGGCTGTGGTTTTTGGGGACGCTCGTGCCGGTGATTGGTTTGGTGCAGGTCGGTTACGCAGCCATGGCCGACCGCTATACTTATTTCCCATCCATCGGGGTGTTCATCGCCCTGACCTTTGCCGTCCGCGACGGGGCAAACCGGTTTCAATTTTCTTCCCAGGTCATCGCCACCGCCGCCGTTCTGCTCCTGGGCGCGTGCGTGACCCTCACGGAATATCAATTGCGCTGCTGGCGTGATGATGAGTCGCTTTTCTCCCATGCCATCAGCGTGACCCGGGACAACGAACCGGCCCATCTCTGTCTGGGGCTGGCCTACGAAAAAGAAGGGCGAAAATCGGACGCCGCGGCCGAGTATCAAACCGCCCTCGAACTGAATCCCCGCCGGGTCAAGACGTACAATTCCCTGGCCATGGTGCTCGCCGGCGCCGGCCGCACCAATGAAGCCCTGGCCGAACTGCGGGAGGCCCTGCGGTTGTATCCCGCGGATGCGCCGTCCCATGACTCCCTCGCCAATCTGCTTGCCGACTCCGGCCATGCCAACGAAGCGCTGGCCGAATTCCAGGCGGCCGTGCGGTTGGATCCCGGCAACGCAGCCTTGCACAACAACCTCGGAGTCATGCTCGTTGAGCTGAGCCGGTTCGACGAGGCCATGGAGCAGTATGTCGGGGCAGCGCGGTTGGACCCCGCTGACGGGCGGGCGCCCTATTTGATCGGCAAGGTACTGCTTAAACAGGGGCACGATGCCGAGGCCGTCGGCAAATTCCGCGAGGCTTTGCGCATTGATCCGGATAATTTCCAGATTCTCGCCTACCTCGCCCGCGTGCTGGCTGCCGACGGAAAGCCGGGGGTTCGCGATGGCCCGGCCGCCCGGGCGTATGCGGACCGGGCGAACGTTTTGAGCAGCGGCACCCAACCCTTTGTGCTCGACGCGCTCGGCATGGCCTGCGCGGAAACCGGCGATTTCACCAATGCGCTGGCAGTCACCCAAACCGCCCTTGACCTCGCTGCCGCCGCCGGGACAAAAGACCTCGAGCCTTTGCGACAACGGCTGGAATTGTACCGGAACCATCAGCCCTGGCGTGAGGCGTTTTTGTCCACCAACACCTCGCCCGGGGAAGTACGGGGGAAGTAAACTTCGATCTCCATACTTGCCGCGCGGAAAAAATCGCCTACAAAGAAGCCCGATGTCCCGCCTGCGTGGCCGAAGCCAGAACCGCGAAAGCCCGGAATCCTGCCCGGAAGACCCCGGTGCGGCTTTCCCACCCAAACACTTCGGCGCGGCCAAGGCCCGTTCGCGTCTTGTCGGTCTGTTGCTCGCGTTCGTCACGCTGCTGGTTTATCTGCCGGCGGCGCGGAACGGATTTGTGGTTTATGACGATGGCATTTATGTCTCGGAAAATCACATGGTACAAAACGGTTTGACCTGGGCTGGGGTCGAGTGGGCTTTCACCACCGGCCACGCCAGTAACTGGCATCCGTTGACCTGGCTCTCCCACATGCTGGATTGCGAGTTGTTCGGCCTCAACGCCGGTGCCCATCACGTGGTCAATGTGCTCTTTCACACCCTGAACGTGGTTTTGCTCTTCGGGCTGCTGTTCCGGCTCACCGGCGCCTTGTGGCCGGCGGCGTTCGTCACCGCCCTGTTTGCCTGGCATCCGCTCCACGTCGAGTCCGTGGCCTGGATTTCCGAGCGCAAGGACGTCCTGAGCACCTGCTTCGCACTCCTTTCCCTCCTGGCTTATACGCGTTACGCGCAAGCCAGGTCGAGCGTCGAGCGTCGAGCGTCGAGCGCAGACACCTCCCTCGGCCCTCGACCCTCGACCCTCGACTTTTTCCTGACCCTGCTTTTCTTCGCGCTGGGTCTCATGGCCAAACCCATGCTCGTCACTCTCCCGTTCGTGATGCTGTTGCTGGACTACTGGCCGATTCAACGTTTCAACCATTCAACGATTCCACGCCTCGTTTTGGAAAAATGGCCGTTCTTCCTGCTGGTGGCGGCTTCGTGCGTCGTCACCTACCTGGTGCAACGCCACGGTGAGGCGGTGATGACCCTCCAACAGTTTCCGCTGAATTTACGACTGGAAAACGCGCTGATCTCCTACGAACGCTATCTCTTGAACATGGTCTGGCCGTCGGGCCTGGCCGTCCTCTACCCATTGCCAAACCATTTGTCGTGGATCCACTCCATGGCCGCGCTGGCAGTCGCTGTGCTGGGTGTCATTTCCTGGTTGACCTGGCAGGTCCGCCGGCAATGTCCTTACCTATTGGTCGGCTGGCTGTGGTTTTTGGGAACCCTCGTGCCGGTCATCGGCGTGGTTCAGGTGGGCAGCGCCGCGCTGGCGGATCGCTATACCTATTTCCCGCTCGTGGGCATCTTCATCGCCGTGGCATTCGGGGTCAGCGATTTGACCAACCGGTGGCCGGTTCCGAAAAGCGCCGTCGCCGTCACCGCCGGAATGGTGCTCGCCGCGTGCCTGGTGCTCACGGAAAATCAATTGCGCTTTTGGCGCGACAGCGAATCGCTGTTTGCCCACGCCCTGGCCGTCACCACGGACAATCCCAATGCCCGGATCGATTACGGGGTCGCGCTCGAACAACAAGGCCGTTTCCCCGAGGCCCTGGCCGAATATCGGGAGGCCCTCCGCCTTTCACCTGAAAATGTCCAGGCACAATACAACATCGGCAACGTGCTCGACAAAATGGGCCGGCCGGAGGTAGCCCGGCCGGAACTCGTCAAAGCCGTCCAGCTGGATCCGAACCTGCCGTCTTCGCATGCCTCCCTGGGAGCGGTGCTGGTTGAACTCGGCCGTTTCGATGAAGCCATGGGCCAGTTCACCGAGGCCCTGCGGCTGGATCCCAACCATTCGGGCACGCATTTTGACCTGGGGAAGGCGCAGTTGAAACAGGGCCGGGACGCCGAGGCGATCGATGAATTCCGGGCGGCCTTGCGGCTCGACCCGGACAATTTTCAAATCCTCGCCTACATCGCCCACGTGCTGGCCGCCGATGAAAATGCCCAAATCCGCGACGGGAAAACCGCGCTCGCGCTCGCCGCCAAGGCCAACCAGCTGGCCGGCGGCGCCCAACCGTTCGTGCTCGACGTATTGGCCATGGCCTACGCGGAAGCTGGTCGTTTTGATGAGGCACAGCAAGCTGCCCAGGATGCCTTCGACCTCGCCACCGCCGCCAAAATGACCAGACTGGAGCCGTTGCAACAACGGCTGCAGCTCTACCGGAATCATCAGCCTTGGCGCGAATCGTTCCTGGCCACCAACGCGCCACCGGCGGAAATTCAAAATCGCTGAGTCAGGTCCCCGTCAACGCGCGGAGGGTCTGCCGCACCCGCCGGTTTTTCAAAGCCTTTTCCGCCTGAAAACGCCCGCCCAGCCACGGCAGCTCAAAAATTCTTTGCGCGCCGAAAAATTCCGCCAGCAACCCGGCGTTGGTGCCGGTGGCGGCATCCGGTTTCGCGGGCGACATCAAAATGACGCGGGCTGCGGCCGCCTGACGGCGCGGCAAGGCTGCCCGGGTGAGCAAAACCTGGTTCACCACCCCGAGCCGATCCGGGCCCACGACCAGGGGCGTTGCCCGCAAGGCCGCCAGCAAGTCGCGGGAATTAAAATCCTCGCCCAGCGGACTCAACAAACCTCCCGCGCCTTCAATCAGCACCACGTCAAAACGTTTTTGGATCGCGCGCACGTGCGCCAGCACATCGGTCAGCCTGACCCGCCGGCGCTCGCGGCGGGCGGCCAGCAAGGGCGCCAGCGGCGCGCGGAAATGCCACGGATTGATTTCGTCCGGCGCGAGCGCCCTGCCCAGGGCGGCGGACAGGACGCGGACGTCGCCGCGCCCGCCGGAACAAACGGGTTTGAGCGCCGCGGCGTTGACCCCGCGTTCCCGCCAATGGCGCGCCAGCAAGGCCGTCAGCACGGTTTTGCCCACCCCGGTGTCCGTGCCGGTGATGAAGAACAGGGGCTTCATTCCGGACATCAAAGCGGAAATGCCCCGGGCAAGCCATCAAAACCATTGACGAAATCAGCCCGGTTCATCTACCCTGCACGGCTCGTTTAACCAAAAGATTATTGTGAATATCACCGTCGAAAATCTGGCCCCGTGCAAAAAATTGCTGCGGGTGGAAGTGGACGCGAAAGCCGTGGATGAGGTTTTCGACGCCATCACCAAGGACTTTCAAAAACAGGCCGCGTTGCCCGGTTTCCGCCCCGGCAAGGCACCCCGGGAAATGGTGCTGAAAAAATTCGAGCCGGACATCAAGGCCGAGGTGAAACGCAAGCTGATCGGCGATTCGTACCGGCAGGCGCTGGACGAAAAGAAAATCTCAGTGATCGGGGCCCCGGACATCGAAGAAATCCAGTTTGGCCGCGGCCAGGCACTGCAATTCGCGGCCACCATCGAAACGGCGCCGGAATTTCAACTGCCCGAATACAAGGGCCTGCCGGCCAAACGCGAGGTGAAATCCGTCACGGCGGCGGACGTGGACCGCGCCGTGGAAATGCTGGCGAAGCAGCACACGAAATTTGAAACGGTGGCGCGCGAACTGCGCCCGGGCGACGTGGCGGTGGTGAATTACACCGGCACCTGCGACGACAAGCCCATCAGTGACACGGCGCCGACCGCCAAAGGCCTGACCGAACAGAAGAATTTCTGGGTGGACGCCGCCCCGGAAGCTTTCCTGCCCGGTTTTGCCGACCAGCTCATGGGCGCGAAAGCGGGCGACCGGCGCACGGTCAACGTGGATTTCCCCGCCGACTTCGCGACCAAACCCCTGGCGGGCAAAAAGGGCGTTTACGCGGTGGAAATCGTCGAGGTGAAGGAAAAAGTCCTGCCGGTGATGGATGACGCGTTCGCCAAAAAATACGATGCGGAAAACCTGGCGAAGCTCCGCGAAGGCGTGCAGCGCGACCTGGAAAACGAATTGAAGTATTCGCAGGGCCGGGCGGTCCGCGGACAGATCATCCACGCGCTGCTCGCCGCCACGAATTTTGACCTGCCGGAAACCGCCGTGGCCCACGAAACGCGCAACGTGGTTTACGACATCGTCCGCGAAAATACGCAGCGCGGCATCGCGCGGGATCTGATTGAAAAACAGAAGGATCAGATTTACTCCGCCGCGGCGCAAAGCGCCAAGGAGCGGGTGAAACTGTCGTTCCTGATCCAGCGCATCGCCGAAAGGGAGGCCATCCAGGTGTCGCAGGACGAGGTATTGAAGCGGGTGCAGTCGCTGGCCATGGCCTACCAGATCCCGCTGGAGAAGTTCCTGAAGGACCTGCAAAAGCGCAATGGCGTGGCGGAACTGTACGACCAGATTGCGCACGAAAAAGTGCTCGCGTTCCTCGAACAAAACGCCAAAATCGAGGAAGTACCCGCAGCGGACAGCGCGAAAGCCGGCTGAGCCGCAGTCCGGACGCAAATTTGACCGGGGCGCGTGATTTTTATCCGCGGGCGCGGTCATATTAACCAAACGGTTACCTTCGGGTGCGCCGTAGCGTCTTAAGTTTGATGAATTTTGGCGAAAGCCCGCAAAATGGCAGTACCATGAAAAGTTTCAGCGTTCTTTTGGTTTTCATTCTCGCAGCCTTCGGGGCTGTGGCCCAGACCGATACCAACATCGTCGTTGTACCGGCAGACACCAATGCGCCAGCGGCGGCGTCAGCCACCAACGGAGCGGCCGCTCAACCGGGTACCGATGCGGTCGCCGTCCCGGCCAACACCATGGCCACCGCTGTGACGCGTCCCATGGCACTGATGGATTGCATTCAGCAGGCCCTGCAACACAACCTCGACGTGCAAATTTCGCGCTATGACCCGCAAATCCAGCTTTTCAACGTGCGCGCGAATTATAGCGGTTATGATCCGACGCTCAGCCTCAGCGGCGACTATAGTTATGACAAGCAGGGAACCCTCATCCAGAACAACCAAATTGTCCTGCCCACAACATCGCAGTCGGAGACTTTTGGTGCCGGTTTCTCGGGGGGAACGCCTTGGGGCATGTCCTACAGTATCGGCAACGGCAGTCAAAACGGCCTCGGCAACGTCTCGGAAACGTGGGGGCAGAAAAGCCTGGGCTTGTTTACCACCAATTTTGACAGCAGCAGCGGCTCGATCGGTGTGAGCCTGACGCAGCCGTTGCTCAAAAACTTCTGGATTGACCAGACCCGGCTGAACATTCGGGTGAGCAAGAACCGGTTGCAGTTTTCCGAACAGGGTTTGCGCCTGCAGCTGATCACTTCCATCACCGCGGTCGAAAACGCCTATTATGAACTCATTTTCGCACAGGAAAACGTGAGGGTGCAGCAGGAGGCGCTGGTCCTCGCCCAAACCCAGCTCGACCAGGACCGGCAACGCATGCAAATCGGTACGCTGGCACAGCTGGACGTGCAACAGGATGAATCGCAGGTGGCCACGAGCAAGGCCAATTTAATCGCTGCCCAATACACGCTGGCCAACGACCAAAACACCCTGAAAAACCTGCTCACCGACCAGTATGCCAACTGGCACGATACAGACATTCAACCCACGGAATCGATTACCAATGCTCCGCTCCAATTGTTCGACCTGCAGGACAGTTGGAGCAAGGGCATGACCATGCGTCCCGACTTGCTGCAATCCCGGCTGAATGTAGAGCAGCAAGGCCTGGAATTAAAATTTGACCGCAACCAGCTTTTCCCGGAACTGGACCTGGTCGGCTCCTATGGTTACAACGGCTCGGGAAAGGAATATAGCGATGTTTTTTCCCAGTTTAGCGACGGCAACCGGCCATTTTACGGCTTCGGCGGACAGTTATCCATGCCCTTGAGCAACGTCGGCCCGCGGAATACTTACAAGGCCGGCAAAGTGACGATGCAACAATTGCTGCTGAAGTTGAAACAATTCGAGCAGAACGTCCTGGTCGACATCGACAACGCCGTAAAGAATGCCCAGTCCACCTACGAAAGTGTGGGCGCCACCCGGCAGGCGCGTATCTACGCCGAGGCCGCTCTCGATGCCGAACAAAAAAAATACGCCGTCGGCAAGAGCACCACCTTCATCGTCCTACAGCTCCAGAACACCCTCACCGCCGACCGCGGACAGGAAATCCGCGCGCTCGCCAATTACTACGAGTCACTGGTCACCTTGGCAGAAAAAGAAGGCAGCACGCTCGAACGCCACCGCATCAACGTCGAGGTGAAATAATGGCCGGGAAACCGGCTGCGGTGTCCGGACACCGCAGCGTGATCTCCTACCAGAAGCGCCAGTCCCCGCGACCGACCACCCACAACCCCAGCAGGAAATTCGTGATGGCGTGCGCCGTCATCGCATCGCCCAGCCGGTTCTTACGCAGCACCAGCCACTGATAAGCCGCGCCGCACAGGATGCCCGCCAGCCATTCATTGTGGGAAAATCCAAAAACCGCGGCCGTGGCCAGAAACGGCTTCCAGGAAAACCGGTTCAGCGGCTCGGACAAAAAATCCGGCTTGGCGATGTAGCGATACAAAAACGAGCGGTAAAAAACCTCCTCCAGCGGCGGCACAACGAAAGTGGAGCCCACAATCCGAGTCCCCACCATCAGCCACGCCAGCGCGGAACCGGTCCCGAACTGTTCGTTGGGGTTCCAGGCTGCCGGCGGTGCTGCCGCCGGATGCGATAAGCCCAATTTCACCCAGAGCGAACCTTGCGTCGTCCATTCACCGGAAATACCGACCCAGATAGCAAAGACACCCAGGCCGACGACGACCGCCTCCCAGCTCATCGCCCAGCGCATTTCTGAAACGAACGGGCGCATCTCCAGGATCAGCCACACCCCCACGAGCGTTTTGGCCAGATAAAACCAGTAACGCGACGCCTCCCCGAACTGGCCCTGGCCAAAGGTCAACGCGAGAAAAATAACAAACGGTGCAACGCGGACGAGCAGCGGCGACGACGCAAATGGCTTCCGCAGGAACATCGGATCAGCGGCGGGGGACCAGCGCGGCCGGATTGGGCGGGTCACCGGCCCGACTCATAGGTGGACCCTGCCTTCGAGTTCGCGGATGGCACGGCCCACCATGCGGTAGTTGATGACGTCGCTGTGCTCGACGAAACCGGCGAGCAACGATTTATCGCAGATAGCGTTGACCAGGCGGGGAATGCCACGGCTGTAGTTATAAACGCGCCAGAGCGCCGGTTTGGTGAAAGTCGGCCTCCCCTTCGCGCCGGCCAGGTTGAGCCGGTGCTGGATGTATTCGGCGAGCTCGGGGCGCGTCAACGGCCCCAGGTGGTAACGCACCGTGATGCGCTGGCGCAACTGGCGCAGGCGCGGGCTGTTGAGCCGATCCCGCAACTCCGGCTGGCCGAGCAAAACGATTTGCAGCAGCTTGCGGTTCTCCATTTCGAGGTTCGACAGGAGCCGCACCTGTTCCAGCAGCTCCTCGGTGAGGTTCTGGGCCTCGTCGATGATCAATACCGCGTCGCCGCACTGCTGGACCTGGGCGATCAGGAAGGCATTGATGGCCGCGACCGTGCCGTGCCGGTCCAGGTCCTTGACGTCCAGGGCGAATTCCGTGGCGATGGCCCGCATCAACTCGTTCGCGCTCAACACGGGATTGACGATCAGGGCGGTGTAAAAATGGTTGTCCAGCTGCCGGAGCATCGCCCGGCAGACCGTGGTCTTGCCCGCGCCGACCTCGCCGGTGAGCTGCACGTAACCCTTCCGCTCGCGAATGCCGTAGAGCAGATGATTGAGGGCCTCGCGATGTTTCTCGGTGAGAAAAAGGAATCGCGGATTCGGCGTGATGTCGAATGGCGGCAGCGTCAACCCGTAGAATTCGAGATACACACCAGCCTCTTAGCAAAAAAACCGGCCATACAGCAAACAAAAAGGTGCGAAACCGGCAGGGCCAACGGATCAGGCCACGGGCCCGATGTCACTGCAAAATCCCCCGCACCGCCCGTACCAGGGCCGCCGCCTCCGCCGCCGTGCCCACCGTGATGCGCAAATAATCCTTCACCCCGGGAAGATTGAACCAGCGCACCAGGATTTTACCGGCACGCAGCTTTGGCTGCCACTCCGACGCGGCAAAACGCGGCGGCCGGGCCAGAATGAAGTTGCTCTGGCTGGGCAACACCCGGAAACCGGTCTTCGTCAGCTCGCGACCCAGCCATGCGCGGGTAGCAATGATCTTTTTGAATCGGGCCCGGTAATACGGCAAGTCGCCCAGGGTCGCCACCGCCGCCACCTGGCCCAGGCCGTTCACATTGTAGCTGTCGCGGATCTTGTGCAGCGCCGCGATGAGGTCGCGATGCCCGATAAAATAACCCACACGCTGGAAGCACAGCGAATAGGCCTTGGAAAAAGTCCGGGCCACGAGCACCTGCGGAAGCTTCAACGCCAGCTTCAGCGCGTCTTCCTCCGCGAAATCCACGTAGGCTTCGTCCAGCACCACAACACCTTTTTGGGCCCGGCAAAGTTTTTCGAGTTCTTTCGTTAAATAGCCGTGTCCACTCGGCGCGTTGGGCGTGGTCACAAAGGTCAGCGCAGCATCGAAGTCCCATTGCTTGCCGCGTTTCAATTCCGCCAGGCCCGGCAGGCTGAAATCCGGCTGGAGCGGCACCTCGTTTTTCGCCGCACCATGAATGTCCGCCAGCACCGGATACAATGAATAGCTCGGGGTGAAGTATTGCACTGTCCCCTTCGCCGTTTTTGAATTCGGTCTTGGCTCCACAAACGCCCGCGTGGCCAGCGCCAGCAATTCATCCGAACCGTTGCCCACAATGATGTTGTCCGGCCGGCAACCGTGCAACTTCGCCAGCTTTTCCCGCAGCCCCTGTGCCGTCGGGTTCGGATACAGCCGCAACCGCCCGTCCACCGCCGCCTTGACCGCCGCCAGCACCTTCGGTGACGGCGGATAGGGATTCTCATTGGTGTTGAGCTTGATGAGCCCCTTGATCTTCGGCTGCTCGCCATAGACGTAAGGGTGCAGCTCACGCACCAGCGGACGAATAAATTTTGAAGGTGTTGATAACATGAATTTGCACTACTTTAACGCTTCTCCAATTTTGTATTCCTTTCGAAGCGTATCCTGTCTGGGCCGCCATGTGTCAATTCCTGAAATGCTGATGGCGAATCCATTGGTTTCTGGCTGATATCCTAATTTGAGTTTAAAGCTGGATACCTCCTGCAACAGTTGATTTAAGACATCCTTCACACGTGCGTCAGAATTTGACGCAAGTTCCGGCAGAGATGCAGGATACTGGCCGTGATCGTCCCTGGATGCTTCGACAAGCCATGCAAGATGAGTAATGATTGATTGCGCATGATCGCCACGATTCATCACCCCGGTATCGTGAACCACGAACGAGAAGCAGATTATAGCGAGAACTACTAAACAAATCCCAATCGCCAGTATAATTTTACGTTTCACTTTCTTATTTCCGCACTTTTCCCATGCGCGCCCAGGCCTTCCAGTTCTGCGAATTTTTGCACCGCGGGCAGGGCTTTCTTGAGCGCGGCGCGGTTGTATTCCACCACGCTGGTGCGGCGCTGGAACTGGTCCACGGTCAGGCCGGGGAACGACGCGCCCGCGCCACCGGTCGGCAGCGTGTGGCTCGGCCCGGCCACGTAATCGCCCAACACCGTCGGCGACCACGGCCCGAGAAAAATTGCGCCCGCCGTCAAAATGCCTTCCGAAACCTTGCGCGGATTGCGGGTGAACACTTCACAATGTTCCGGCGCGAGCCGGTTCGCCAACGCCACTCCGTCGGCAAGCGTTTTCACCTGGATCAACCAGGCATTGTCATCGAGCACCCGCTGGATGTATTCGCGCCGCGCCAGTTTGGGCAGTTGCTTCGCAATTTCGCCCGGAACGGCCTTCAAAATTTTGTCCGACGTTGTCACCAGCCAGACGCGCTCGTCGCCGGAACCGTGCTCGGCCTGCGCCAGCAAATCGGCGGCGACAAACTTCGGATCCGCGGTTTCATCCGCCAGCACCAGCACTTCACTCGGGCCGGGCAACAGATCAATGGCGACGTGGCCAACCAGCAATCGTTTGGCGGTAACCACATACGCATTGCCTGGGCCGAAAATCTTTTGCACCCGGCGGATGGTGTTCGTGCCGTAAGCCATGGCCGCAATCGCCTGCGCCCCGCCGACGCGGTGAATTTCCGTCGCCCCCGCCACGCGCGCGGCAAATAGCAGTGCGGCATTGATCGAACCGTCCTTCCCGCACGGCGTGCAAACGGTAATTTCCGGGCAACCCGCCGCCTTCGCCAGCGTGATGGTCATCAGCGCGGTCGAAACCAGCGGCGCCGTGCCGCCGGGAATGTAAACGCCCACGCGCTGGAACGGATCGAACTTTTCGCCGACGGTCGCGCCGTGCGAGTTTTTCGCCTGCCAGTCTTTGCGCAGCGATTTTTTGGCAAACCCGGCAATGTTCTTCTCCGCTTCGGCCACGGCGGCACGCAACGACTCGTCGGCCTTGAGCGAGGCGGCCATGAGTTCGGCCTGGGTCACAGCCAGCTGGCCGGCGGCAAGTTTCGCCCCGTCGAATTTTTCGGTGAATTCCAGCACCGCGTCGTCGCCCCGGGCCTGGACGGCATCGAGGATGGCGCGGGTACGTTGCTCGATCTCCACGTCGAACAGGCTGGACGCCGCGGTCATTTCGCGGAGTTTTCCGGCGAAATTCGCGTCGGTGTGGCGGATGACTTTCATGCTGGCAGGATACGGCAAGGCGCAGGAGGAAGAAAGCAGGAAGCACACGGGACGGTAAAAGGACGGGAACCGGGGATGCCGGATGCCGGGGCCATCCGGTTTTCGCGGTCAAAAAAATATTCAATTGTCAGTAAGAAATTGTTTTTTTGGCGCCGGATTTGGCTTAATTTGAAACTTGCATGGCACGCAATCCGATCATTGTGGCACTGGATGTGCCCACGACTGACGCCGCGCTGAAGCTGGTGGAGCAACTGGCCCCGGCGGTCGGCGGGTTCAAGGTCGGCAGCGAATTGTTCACCGTCGCCGGGCCGGACATTGTCCACCGCATCCGCGAGCGCGGCGCATTGGTGTTCCTGGACCTGAAATTCCACGACATTCCCAATACCGTCACCAAAGCGGTCGCTGCCGCCGTGCAGCTCGACGTGCAAATGCTCACCGTGCACACCAGCGGCGGCCTGGAAATGCTCAAGGCCGCCGAGCAATCCGCACAGGATGCCGCGTGGCGGGTCGGCCGCGCCCCGCCGCTCGTCCTGGGCGTGACCGTGCTGACGAGCCTGGATGCCGGCGCGCTGAAGGACATCGGGCTGGATGCCAACGTGGAATACCAGGTGCGCCGGCTCGCCACAGTGGCGACCCGGGCCGGTCTGCGCGGGCTGGTTTGCTCGCCGTTGGAGGTCGCCAAACTTCGGGCCATGCTCCCGCCCAGCACCCAGCTGGTCACCCCCGGCGTCCGCACCGGCGCCGAAAAGGCGGACGACCAGAAACGCACGCTCACGCCGAGGGAAGCCATGGCCGCCGGGTCCAGCTGGCTGGTGATTGGCCGCCCGATTTACGCCGCCGAAAATCCGCGCGCCGCGGCGGAAAATATTCTGGCGTCGTTGGGTTAATCCGAACGGAGCGCCGGTCTGCAACTGAATCATGAAAACACTGACTGTGGTTGCCACCTTCCAGGCCCGACCCGGCAAGGAATCCGATTTGCGCGCCGCGCTCACCGGGTTGCTCGCCCCCACACGCAAAGAGCCGGGCTGCTTGAATTATGACCTTCACCAATCCGCCGACCATCCGGCGAAGTTTTTATTCCACGAGAACTGGACGAGCAAAGCGCACCTGGACGCCCACCTGCAGACCCCGCCCATCCAGGCATTGCTGCCCCGCGTGGATGATTTGTGTATCGCGTTCCCGGAAATTACACTGTGGGAACGGATCAATTGACTGGAAAACCCTTTTCGTCCGCTGGATTCACAAAAACCAAACGTTCGGAATGCGGGCCGAGGTGCACCAATGCCGCCGGTCGGGCTGAAACTAACGTCAAAAGTTCATCATCGTCAACCACACGAAATCCGCGGTGACTCGCTTCCGTTTCAACAACATTAACGGTTTCCGCTGACGCGATGCGTTGCCCCGTAGCCAGGGGTTGTGTCGTCACCGTGGCACTAACGGGCAGCAGTTCAGTGCGGACGAGCTGGTAACTATTGCCGCCCGCCTGTACCACGGACGGCAGGGTGGCAGGAGAGTGCAGCCGGTTTTGCCAGACCAAACCCGCCAGCAATCCCAGGGTGACCAGCCATGCCGCCACACGATTTGTTTGCCGCCACCGACGGCGGCGACCGGCCAGACGCAGTGTTTCGCCAAGCAGCGCTTTCCGGAAATCCGCGGGCATGGCCTCGGACAACACGTCATCAAGCAGGCGTTGGTTGTCAGTCGGGCGATTCATTTTTCAATTCTGCCAGCACGGCGTCCTTTAATTTGCGCCGGATGCGGGACAATTTCGATTCCACGGCCTTTTCCGTTGTTTGCAATTCCCCGGCGATTTCGTGCACGGAACGATGCGCCAGATACTTTTGCCCGACCAGTTTTTGTTCGTCAGCCGGCAAGGTCGCGACCGTGCGTTCCAGCAACGTGCGCAACCGCTCGGCGGCGTGATCTTCCTGCTCACGGGGCGCGGCGACGTCGGCGTGGCGCATAAATCGGTCCAGAAAGGACAAGTAACGCCGTTGTTTGCGCGATTCATCTGCAAAGGCACTGCGCGCCAAAACCGTGAGCCAACTCCAAAAAACCTCCTCACTCTGGAAAACCTTGATGTGCCGCACGACCCGCACCAGCGCGCCCTGCAACGCCTCGCACATCGCATCCTCGTTACCAGCGGTAATCACCAGAAGGTAACGCGACAAGCGATCAACATAGGCGTCATAAAAGGCGCGGTAGGCCATTTCATCTCCTCTCACCATCCGGCGCGTCAACGTCTCCACGTCTGGTGACAGCTTGTCGGCCGGTGTTTTTTCCACGATTTCAAGCGGTAAATCCACAAATGCCGGGACAGGGTCCAATCCGGCGAAATTACTTCCAACCCAAGCCATCCACCAGACTGCTTATTCTGTTTTGGATCTTTCCGACTGGCTGGTCGCCGGTCTTTCTTTCGGCTTTCCCTGGGACAGTTGCTTGAGGACATCGTCAATCACCCGGATCCTGTCCGCCTCGCCCACAACGATCAGCACCTTGGTATCCTTGTGATAACTCATCTCCGGAGGTTTTGCGACCCCGAGCATCTTCCAAGCCGTACCAATGGCGGTCGTAATATCATCAACCTTGTAGCCGGCATCAAGATAGGAGGACAATTGATAAAAGTGGCAGACGGTGGCGGATATGGTTTGATACGCTTCCGGTTCCCCTTCCCGGTAAAAATACCAGATAGAATTTTCGTCAGGCATTCCGGTCGTATTGAAGCCATACATCGTTGCGCGCTCTTCGAAATACCAATTGTTATCGGGGCGATCGACCATGTAGCGTTCAACTTTCCTGGAAGCCTGTTTTAGCGCTTCAAACAATTGCGGGACCGTCACATTTTTGACTTTTAGGGCGCAAATTTTGAAATCAGCGTATTCATCGGAAATGACCGCATTCAACGGCCGGTCCGTTGCTTTTTCAATGGCTTTGACCAAGGCCTTGGGCGTGCCGCCGGGAAAATCCAAATCAAATTTAGGCAGCGAGTTGGCCGAACTGCCCAAATCTTTTGTGGCCGGCGGCCGTTCAGGTCCGGAAACCACGGGTTGGGCTAAAATTGGCGTCAGCGCCAGCACAAGCAGGCAGGCAATAAGGCAATTTGAATTTTTCATGGGATTGATTGTTTATTCGGTGTCTTTATACAGAAACACGACAACCGGGCGAAATCCTTCGCCGAAAAGGCGTTTATCTTGATGGGGCAATGATCTCCACAATCAGCCCGGTGGTCCTGGGCCGTTTGGCGGAAATTTCAAACGCGGCCTGAAGCCGGGCAACGGCGGCTTCGGCTTGCGCGCGATCGACCGCATGGATGCGAGCAAGCCTCGAATTCTTCTGAATGGCCTCACCTGGTTTGGCAAGCCGGTCGATTCCAACGTGGTAATTGATGCCGGATTCCTTGGTCAGCCTGCCCCCGCCCAGATCGCGGATGACTTCCCCGATGAGCCGAGCATCGCACCGGGCAACGAAACCCGATTTTCCGGCCTTCAATTCCAGGGCGACCGGCGCCGTCGAATCCCGTGCCAGTTTCTTAATAAAGGCCTTCAAATCCGCGCCCTGGGCGGCGAGCATTTCGTCCCAGCGACGGCGCGGCGCGCCGGAAGCCAGACAATCCGCAGCTTTTTCGTACGCGGCAGCGGGCGATTTTGATTTTTTGGTTTGCACCAACAGATGCGCGGCAAATTCGAGGACGAGTTGACGCAAATCATCCGGACCCTGGCCTTCCAGGCACGCCACGCTTTCCTTCACCTCCAGCCAGTTGCCGGCGGCGCAGCCCAGCGGCGTGTTCATGTCCGTCAGCAGCGCTCGCGTGTTCACGCCGCATTCATTGCCGAGCGAAACCATGGCCTGCGCCAGTTTTCGGGCGTCGGCCCGGGTTTGCATGAACGCGGCGCAGCCGAATTTCACGTCCAGCACGAGCGCATCCAGGCTTTCGGCCAGTTTCTTGGAGAGAATGGAGGCGGTGATGAGCGGGATGCTCGGCACGGTGCCGGAAACGTCGCGGAGCGCGTAAATTTTCTTGTCCGCGGGGACCATCCGGTCAGTCTGCCCGCAAATGACACAACCAACCTGCTGGACCTGGGCGATGATTTTTTCAACCGGCAGCAGGGTTTGGAATCCGGGGATGGCATCGAGCTTGTCCAGCGTGCCGCCGGTGATGCCGAGGCCGCGCCCGGAAATCATTGGTACGCGGAAACCGAGGCAGGCCAGCAGCGGCGCGAGCGGCAGCGACACCTTGTCGCCGATGCCGCCGGTGGAATGTTTGTCCACGAGCGGGCGGCGGTCTTTGGGAAACTCCAGCACGTCGCCGGAATCGCGCATCGCCAGCGTGAGCGCGGTGGTCTCGGCGGTAGTCAATCCGCGAAAATAAATGGCCATGAGCAACGCGGCCATCTGGTAGTCGGGAATTTTCCCGGCGGTGAACTCGCGGACGAAATTTTCGATCTGGTCAGGCGCGAGTATTTTGCCTTCGCGTTTGCTTTCGATGAACGAAAGAAAGTTCACGGTCAGCCCGTAAATTTTTTCGCCGCAATACTCGCGTTGTGGCCGCCGAAGCCGAAGGAGTTGTTGATGATGGCGTTCACCTTCAACTCGCGCGCCGTGTTCGGCACGTAGTCCAGGTCGCACTCGGGGTCGGGCACCTGCAGATTGATGGTCGGGGGCACGACGCCGTGTTTGATAGCCAGGGCACAGACGGTCATTTCCACGGCACCCGCCGCTCCGAGCATATGGCCGGTGGCCCCTTTGGTGGAACTGACGGCGATCTTTTTCGCGTGGTCGCCGAAAACGGTCTTGATGGCCTGGGTTTCGCAGGTGTCGCCCTGCGGCGTGGAAGTCCCGTGGGCGTTGATGTAGGATACGTCCCCGGGATTCAATCCGCCCTGGCGCAACGCCATTTTCATGCAGCGGGCCGCGCCTTCGCCGCCGGGAGACGGGGCCGTAAGATGATGCGCGTCGGCGGTATTCCCGTAGCCGACGATTTCACAATAAATCCTGGCGCCGCGTTTTTGGGCGCGTTCCATTTCCTCCAGCACGATGACGCCCGCACCCTCGCCCATGACGAAGCCGTCGCGTTCCCGGTCGAACGGGCGCGAGGCGTGCTTGGGATCATCGTTGCGGGTGCTCATGGCCCGCATGGCGCAAAAGCCGCCGATGCCGATGGGGACCACCGCCGCTTCCGCCCCGCCGGCGAACATCACCTGCGCATCGCCCATTTTGATGGAGCGCCAGGCTTCACCGATGGCGTGGTTGGCCGTGGCACAGGCGGAACAGGTGGCGAAATTCGGCCCGCGCAGGTCCTTGTACATCGAGAACATGCCGGAGGCCATGTTGCTGATGAGCATCGGGATCATGAACGGCGAGAGCCGGTCCGGGCCGCGTTCAAACAGAATCTTGAGTTGGTCGGCGGTGGTGGACAGCCCGCCGATACCGGAGCCGATGATGACGCCGATTTCGTCACGGTTTTCCTTGCCCAGGTCGAGCCCGGAATCGAGCAACGCCTGGTGTCCGGCGAAAACGCCGAATTGCGAGTAGCGGTCCGTCCGCCGGACTTCCTTGGGCGATGGAAACGCCGCGGCGGGGTCGAAGTCCTTGACCTGACCGGCGATCTGCGTATCGAAGTCGGTCGCATCAAACGCGGTGATGCGGTCAATGCCGCACTGGCCGGAAACGAGCTGGTTCCAGAAAACATCGAGCTGCTGTCCGAGTGGGGTCACCACGCCCAGGCCGGTGATGACCACGCGCCGGTCAATCCAATTGCTTGCCATAAATTAAAAGGGGCAGCTCGCTGAGTTCAGTCGAAACTGCCCCGAAGTGGTAAAGCCCGCGACTACTTTTGATGTTCTTCGATGTACTTGATCACATCGCCGACGGTCAGGAGCTTTTCCGCCTGTTCGTCGGGCACTTCGATGCCGAATTCCTCTTCCAGCGCCATGATCAACTCGACGGTGTCGAGCGAATCCGCGCCGAGGTCTTCGATGAATTTTGCCTCCGGTGTCACCTGGTCCGGTTTCACGCCGAGTTGTTCGACAATGATGTCCTTTACCCGTTGGTCGATAGGTTTGTCAGCCATAAGTTAATTTTGACCTGTCTCTATGCCATGAACCCCAAAATCGTCAAGCCCCGATTCTCATTTTTTTCCTAATCCTGGCGGAGAACCCGATTTTAAGCCAAAACCGGGCATGGATTGCGGTCTTACATGACCATGCCGCCGTCCACCGTCAAAACCTGACCGGTGATGTAACGCGCCGCCGGGCTGGCCAAAAACAGCGCCGCCGCCGCGATGTCTTCCACCTGCCCCAACGCGCCCAGCGGTATCTGCTTGAGCAAGGCTCCGCGCATTTCCTCCTTCAAGCCGGACGTCATGTCTGTCTCGATGAAGCCGGGGGCGATGGCGTTGACGGTGATGCTGCGGGATGCCAATTCGCGCGCCACCGATTTCGTGAACCCGATCAGCCCGGCCTTGCTGGCCGCGTAATTGCACTGGCCGGCATTGCCGATCAGGCCGATGACCGATGAAAGATTGATGATGCGGCCGGCCTGCGCCTTGATCATCGCCCGGCTGAAGGCCTTAGTCATCAGAAACGCGCCCTTCAAATTCGTGTCCACCACCGTGTCCCAGTCCGCGTCGCTCATGCGCATGATCAACCCGTCGCGGGTGACCCCGGCATTGTTGACCAGGATGTCCACCTTGCCGCAGTCGGCCAGGATCTTCCCGGCGGCGGCGGCCACCGCGGCGGCGTCCGCCACGTCCACGGCCTGCGCCCAGGCTTTGCGCCCCAGGGCGCGGACTTCGTTGGCGACCTTTTCCGAATTCTCCGCCGTGCGCGAGACGCAGACGACATCCGCGCCCGCGGCGGCAAATTTCAAGGCGATGGCGCGGCCGATGCCCCGGCCGGCGCCAGTGACCACGGCGATCTGGTTGGCAAGCTGACTCATAAATTAACAGGTGATTCGTTAAATTGTTAAATCGTTACATCGTCGGGGATGGTTGGAAAGCAAAACCGATTCAACGATTCAACCATTTAACGATTTAACTGTTGTCTCCAAACTGGCCACGTCCGCCACATTCAACACTTGCACGTTCTTGTCAATCCGCTTCAGGAAACCGCTCAACGCCGTGCCCGGCCCCAGCTCGATGAACCGCGTGAAACCCTGCGACAACAAATAGCGCATGGATTTTTCCCAGAGCACCGACGCGTTGACCTGCTCGACCAGCCGGGCGGAAATTTCCGCCGGCGCGCCGTGGGCCTGGGCGGTGACGTTGGAAATCACCGGCACGGCCGGCGGTGAAATTTTTATTTTGGCCAGTTCAGCCTGCAATTTCGGCTGGGCACTGGCCATGAGCGGCGAGTGATACGCGCCGGCCACCGGCAGGGCAATGGCGCGCTTGGCCCCCTTGGCTTTGGCCAGTTCCACGGCTTTCGCAATCTTGTCCGCCTCGCCGGAAATCACGAGCTGGCCGGGGCAGTTCAAATTGGCCAGTACCACGCCAGCCTCGGCGCAGACTTCGCGCGTGGGCGCCTCGTCCAGGCCGATGACCGCTGCCATGCCGCCCCGGGTGACATCGCAAGCCTCCTGCATGAACCGGCCGCGCTGGCGCACAACCCGCAGGCCGTCCTCAAAACCCAGTGCGCCTGCCGCCGTCAACGCTGTGAATTCGCCGAGCGACAAACCGGCGGTGGCGTCGAACGCAAGCGACGGTACCTGCTCCTGGAGCAGTTGGAACGCGACCCAGCTGACGAGAAAAATTCCCGGCTGCGCGTTTTCGGTCCGGGTCAGTTCCGGTTCCGGGCCATTGAAACAAATCGCGGCGAGGTCATAGCCCAGCGCGGAATTGGCGCGGTCGAACCACGTTTTGGCCGATGGAAATTTTTCGGCGAGGTCTTTGCCCATGCCAACGGCCTGTGCGCCTTGCCCGGCAAACAATAATGCGGTTTTGCTCATAAGCCGCGAATACTAACACAAAAAGAAGTGCCCCGTGTCAAGCGCCAGGTATCAGGTTGCGCGCTTCTGCCGCTTTTTTGGAGTGCGCTGACATGTCAGCGTCCCGCAATGCGGGATGGCGACATGTCGCCGCAGTCCAAATTCCCGATGTTAGGGTTTGAATTACAAGGACATCCAAACAATACTGATCGCATGTTTTCACACATTGTGGTTTTTTGGACCATCCCATTGAACCGGGCCGCCGCGGACGAATTGCTCGCCGGGGCGAACCGGTTGCTCAAGGACATCCCCGGTCTGCTGCAATTTCATGCCGGTAAAATGGTGCCAAGCCGGCGTTCGGTGGTCGAGCAGGGTTACCAGGTTGCGTTGAATCTCGCGTTCGCCGACAAACCGGCGATGCAATCGTACCAGAAGCATCCGCAGCACCTTGAATTCGTCGAGAAATGCGTGAAGCCCCTGGTCAAAAAGGTGGTAGTTTACGATTTTGAGTGAGTTCCCAATTCGGAAGGGCGAGTTCCACGAGCCCCTGATTTGAACCAGGCGTCGCAGAGCTCCACCCTCCGATTTCAGGACCGCGGGTGAAACTTTTTGTGAATGTCCCGCAGCCGGTTGCCGGTGACATGGGTATAAACTTCCGTGGTGCTGATGTTCGCGTGACCGAGCAGTTCCTGAATGACGCGCAGGTCCGCGCCATGCTCCAGCAGATGCGTCGCGAAGCTGTGTCGCAGCATGTGCGGCGTGATGTTGCGGGCAGCCCCCGTACGCGCGACCCGGTTTTTGATGCGCAGCCAGAGCGTCACCGCGGCGAACGGCGTCCCGCGCCGGGTCAGAAAAACCGTGGCCGGCGATTTCGGGGTGACGAGCTTCGGCCGCCCGGCCTCCAGGTAGCGGTTCAACGCTTCAATGGCCTTTTTTCCCACCGGCACGACCCGTTCCTTGTTGCCCTTGCCGATGACATTGATGAATCCAGCCTCGAGATGCAGTTGCTCGAGGCGCAGGTTGCGCAATTCCGCCAGCCGCAAACCGGAGGCGTAGGCGAGTTCGAGCACCGCCTGGTCACACAAGCTTTCCGGCGTTTCCGGCAGCTCGGGCACGAGCAGTTTGCCGATTTCCTGGTTCGAGAGTGCCTTGGGCAGGCGTTGCCAGCGGCGCGGCAGGGACAGGTTTTCCGCCACGTTGACCGGCAATAATTTTTCCGTTTCGGCAAAACGATAAAAAGCCCGCAGCGCGGCGATTTCCAGGTAAACGCTTTCGCTGCTGAGCCGGTTGGTGGACTCCATCGGCTCGTTCGCCAGCGGACGTTCGCGTTCATGCTGCAAGAATGACATCAGATGCTTCAACTCGACCGCCTTCCAGTCGTTCAACCCGTGTTTGGGCGCCCAGGTGGTGAATTTATTCAGCAACGCAGCGTAGGTCTTCTGCGTGTGTTCCGCCTGCCCGCGCTCGTGGCGCAGGTATTGCAGAAAATCTTCGACGAGGTCTTGCACGTCAGGAGAATAACGAAAGTTGCGCGCCGGGGGGACGACGAAATGCGGCCAGGGACAGTTCGTTGCCGTCGTTTTGAATCCCGGCCTTCCGCCGGGCCACTTCGAACATCTGCCCGATCTGTTCCGCAAAAATGCCTTCGCCGCGCATGCGTGTTCCCCATTGCGGGTCGTTCAATTTCCCACCGCGCAGGGAACGCAGCCGGTTCAATACCTTTTCCTTCCGATCCGGGAAGTGGGTTGCCAGCCATTTTTCAAACAGCGGCGCGACAGCATAGGGCAGGCGGACCACGGTGTAGCCGGCCGCGGTCGCTCCCGCTTCGGCCGCCGCCTGGAGGATGGCCGGCAGTTCATGGTCCGTCAGACCGGGAACGATGGGCGCGATGTTCACCCCCACGGGAATTCCGGCCTGGGCCAGTTCGCGGACGGCTGCCAGACGCGCAGCTGGCGGCGCCGTGCGCGGTTCCATGATCTTGCGCAACCCGGGATCCAACGTGGTGATGGACAGCCAGACCGCCGCCGCCCGGTGTCGCGCCAGTTCGGACAACAAATCAATGTCCCGCGTCACGAGCTGGTTCTTGGTGATGATGAAAACCGGGTTCCGGAACTCCACCAGCACCTCCAGACACCGGCGCGTCAGCTTCAGCTTCCGTTCCACCGGCTGGTAGCAATCCGTCACGCCGCTCAAGAAAATGACCTGGGGCTGCCACTTCGGCGACATGAGTTCGGCGCGCAACAGTTCCGGCGCGTCCTCTTTCACCATGATTTTGCTCTCGAAATCGAGCCCCGCGGAAAAACCGAGATATTCATGGGTCGGCCGCGCGTAGCAATAAATGCATCCATGCTCGCAACCGCGATACGGATTCAGGCTGGCGGTGAAGCCGACGTCCGGGCTGTCGTTGCGGGCGATGACCGTCTTGCTGTGGTCCTTGAAAAACTGCGTCCGGGGCAGGGAATCCTCATCGAGATTCCACTCGGCATCGGGTTCGAGATGAATTTTCTCGAACCGGTTCGGCGGGTTCTCCGCCGCGCCGCGATGCGCCGAAATCAACTGCTCCGCCTGCATGCAGCCATTTTAGCACAAAGGTGCCAAGGCGGGAAGAGGAGGACACAATTTGTGTCGGCCGGTGATTCGTAGCCGCCGACGTAAGGAGGCGGACCCTGACGACTAATCAAATGCTTGACGGTTTTACATTTCCCGCAGAATACAAGGCCATGCCCTTCGACCATAAGCGTAACCTGCCCCGTTTAGAACGGCATCGTTACCAAGGCCACGCAGTTGTTTTTTGGACCAACACGCTCGAAGACCGTGCCCGCGGTTGGCTCACATCATCCTTTCATGCCAATTTTCGGGAGGTGATGCTCCATGCCGCAGCACGTGAACAACTCTTCTGCCCGGCTTATTGCCTGATGCCCGACCATCTTCACCTGATCTGGATGGGGTTGCGTCGTGAATCGGACCAACTAACTGCGATGAAATTTCTGCGTATCTACCTGGAGCCGGCTTTAGGCAATGGCCGTAAATGGCAACACCAGCCGCATGATCATGTGTTGCGGGAGGAAGAACGAAAACGCAATGCCTTTGCCCATTTTTGTTTCTACACACTTGCCAATCCTGTCAGGGCCGAACTCGTGAAATGGGAAGCCGATTGGCCGTTTCTGGGAACCGTAGTGCCCGGATATCCCGAGTTACATCCGTTTACCGAAGATTTCTGGGAAATGTTTTGGAAACTCTATGTGGCCGAAAGGGAAGCTGAGGCGCCGTCACCAGCTGTTACCTCTTAAGTCGACGCTGGACGTCTGCCTGGAAGAGTTTATATGCGGATAATGTGTTCTCGGTTGGAGTCTTGATTCCGTTCAATTCAGGGAAGAATTTACTAATGCTCTCTAAGCTGCTGGCTATATAAAAAGAATTCCGTTCATCAAAATGGTTCTTTGCATCAGGCGAATCAATTTCTGCCTGCAACCGCTCCAATAGGAAATTGACCGTCTGTTTGGTGGGATAGCTCTTTTCGGCGCGATATGCGGGCCAAAGATTCTCTTTTGGCAATACTTTGATTGCTTCGATCAATTCTTTATCAAACTGTTTGTCTCCTCGGTGTTCGATCGCCCCAGCAGCAGCGTAACTTACACCACTAATTGAATCCTTTAACAAATTCAAAAGTATCCGAAAACTATTAGCGTCGTGTTCGATGGCCAACTGCTTGGCCAATTGAATTCTGGTTTCCGGATCCGAAGGCTGCAAAGCCTTTGTAGCATTAGTGGACGGTTCCGGGGAAACGGAGTCATCTGCCCAAAGTGGGCAACATTGGATTGATAGCGTAAACGAGCAAATCAAGAGGACCTTGTGGTTTACGTTTTTCATAGTTGGCCGATCCGCCTCCTTACGTCGGCGGCTACAACTTTTTACCGGTCAACCGCTCGTAGGCTTCCAGATATTTCGCGCTGGTTTTGGCAACGACGTCGTCCGGCAGCTTCGGGCCGGGCGGGGTCTTGTTCCAATCCAGCGTTTCCAGGTAATCGCGGACAAATTGCTTGTCGAAGCTCGGCTGGCCCTTGCCGGGCGCGTACTGGTCGGCCGGCCAGAAACGCGAGGAATCCGGCGTCATCACCTCGTCAATCAGGATCAGCTTGCCGTCGCTCAGACCGAACTCGAATTTGGTGTCGGCGATGATAATGCCGCGCTGGCGGGCGTAATCGCGTCCGGCCCGGTATATTTTCAGGCTCAAATCACTCGCCTGCTTCGCCAGGTCGGCGCCGACGATTTTCTGCGCCTGCTCGAACGAGATGTTTTCGTCGTGGCCGGCCTCGGCCTTGGTGGACGGCGTGAAGATGGGTTCCG
>CAYPSF010000027.1:0-34575 GCA_964413165.1 uncultured Bifidobacteriaceae bacterium | reverse complement strand
GATGCTGGGCATCCCGGCGGAGCAGGCGCCGTTCGACTGGAACAAGGTCGTGTTCAGCATGCTCACGATCAAAGGCATTTACGGCCGCGAAATGTATGAGACCTGGTATAAGATGACGGTGATGCTGGAGAGCGGATTGGACATCAAGCCGGCCATCACGCACCGGTTCCATTATACCGAATTTGAAAAAGGTTTTGAAGTGATGAAGACCGGCAACTCGGGCAAGGTGATTTTGAACTGGAGATGATCGATGCCTTCAAAAAGCACCTGGACGCGCAACTGGCCGGCATCCGGTCGGCGGGCACGTACAAGCGCGAACGGGTCATCGCCACGCCGCAGGGCACTGCCATCCGCGTAGCCGATGGCCGGCCGGTGCTGAACTTCTGCGCTAACAATTACCTGGGCCTGGCGCAGCATCCGGCGGTGGCAGCGGCAGCCAAGGAAGCAATCGATCAATGGGGTTACGGCCTGGCCAGCGTACGGTTCATCTGCGGCACGCAAGGCATCCACAAACAGCTGGAGGCGAAGCTCACCGAATTTTTGGGGACCGAAGACACGATTTTATATTCCTCGTGCTTTGACGCGAACGGCGGGTTGTTCGAGACGTTGCTCGGCGCGGAAGACGCCGTCATTTCCGACGAACTGAACCATGCGAGCATTATTGACGGCATCCGGCTCTGCAAGGCCCAACGTTACCGGTACGCGAACAACAATCTCGCTGACCTGGAAGCGAAGCTCAAGGAAGCTGCCAGCGCGCGGTTCCGGCTGATTGCCACTGATGGGGTGTTTTCGATGGACGGCACCATCGCCAACCTGGCCGGCATCTGCAGCCTGGCGGACAAATATCAGGCGCTGGTGATGGTGGACGATTCGCATGCGGTGGGTTTCATGGGCCGGCACGGCCGCGGCACGCACGAACACAACAACGTGATGGGGCGGGTCGATGTTCTCACCGGCACGATGGGCAAGGCGCTGGGCGGCGCCAGCGGCGGTTATGTCAGCGGTCGCAAGGAGATCGTCGAGTTGCTCCGGCAACGGTCGCGTCCGTATTTGTTCTCAAACACGCTGGCGCCGGCGATTGCCGGGGCCACCCTCAAGGTGCTCGAGTTGTTGACCGCCTCGACCGCCTTGCGCGATAAACTGGAAGCCAACACCAAATTTTTCCGCGACGGGATGTCGAGGCTCGGCTTCAATATCCTGCCGGGCACGCACCCGATTGTGCCGGTGATGCTCGCGGACGCTGCGCTGGCGTCGAAGTTTGCCGAGGCCATGCTGGCTCACGGAGTTTATGTGATCGGGTTTTCGTATCCGGTGGTGCCGGAGGGCAAGGCGCGGATCCGCACTCAGATTTCCGCCGCGCATTCGCAGGCCGATTTGCAAGCAGCACTCACCGCGTTCCAGGAAGTGAAGCGGGAATTGGGGTCGTGAGATGCGGGGGAAGTGGCAATCCTCCTCGTCCTCGTTCTCGTCCATCGTCTTCGAATTCCCGGTTTTTGGGGCCGAGGAAGAGGACGAGAACGAGGACGATGGAAAAGAATTGAATTATGAAACGAAAGACGCTCGGATTAATTCACACATCGGCCACGCTGGTGCCGGTGTTTGCGCAGCTTTGCAAGGACAAGCTGCCTGGCGTGGACGTGTTCAACATTGCTGACGACAGCCTCATCAAGGACGTCATCCGGCGGGGTGAGCTGACGCCGCAGACGGCGCAACGCGTGGCCGTGCATATCGCCTCGGCCGAGGCGGCGGGCGCGGATTATATCCTGGTGACCTGTTCCTCGATTGGCCGGGCAGTGGAAGCGGCGGCCGGGCAGGCGATGGTGCCGGTACTGCGAGTGGACCAGCCGATGGCAGACAAAGCCGTTCAAACGGGAATGAAAATCGGGGTGATTGCCACGCTGCCGACGACGCTGGAGCCGACAGCGGATTTGATTCAACGACGCGCGGCAAAGGCCGGGAAGAAAGTCACCCTCATGTCACGGTTGTGCGAGGGCGCGTTCGACGCGTTGATGAGCGGCGACGGGGCGAAACACGACACGCTGGTGGCGGCGGCGTTGAAGGAATTGTCGCAGCGGGTGGATGTGATTGTGCTGGCGCAGGCCTCCATGGCGCGCGTGGTGGACGGCCTGTCCGCGGCGGACAAGCGCGTGCCGATCCTGGCCAGCCCGGGTTTGGCGGTGGACTATCTGGCAACGGTTTTGTGAAAGGTAAAAACAACCAACAACCAACATCCAACAACCAACATCCAATGGGTGTCATGCGCTCGTTTCATTGGATGTTGGGAGTTGGATGTTCGATGTTCGATGTTCTTCAAAACCAAATTTGATGAATCATATCTGGCAACCCGCCGTCGTCATTCTGGCTGTCGTGCTGGCGATTTCCCTTCGGTTTGTTCCCAAGCTGCGCGGGTACCAGTTCACGGCGTGGATCATTGCGGCGGTGACGGCGGCGATGATTTATCCGGCGGCGTTCCTGAAATGGGACAGCTTCGACCTGCGCGACAAGTGGCTCATTCTCATCGTCGTTCAGGTCGTCATGTTCGGTATGGGTACGCAGATGAGCTTGAAAGATTTCACCGGCGTGGCCAAATCGCCGCGCGGTGTGTTGGTGGGCATCGTCTGCCATTTTTCGGTGATGCCACTGGTGGGGCTGGCACTGACGAAGATTTTCCATTTCGAACCCGAGATTGCGGCGGGAATCATCCTCATCGGCTCGTGTTCGAGCGGGCTGGCGTCCAACGTTATGGCTTACATCGCGAAATCAAACCTCGCGCTGTCGGTCACGGTGACGGCCATCACGACTATGATCGCGCCGCTGATGACACCGCTGTGGATGAAATTACTGACGGACAGCAAAGAGGTTCCGATCAGCTTTTTCAACATGATGATGGAAATCATCAAGATTGTGCTCGTGCCCATTGGCGCGGCGTTGCTGCACGATTATTTGAAGCATGCGTCGGCGCCGGGACGGCGCATCGTCCATGGGACGGCCATGGCCGGCGCCATCTGGATTTTATTCCTGGTGATGGGCGGCTGGGCACTCATCAAGATGAATGTCCCGGATCCGGCGGTCAGCCTCATCAGCATGGGCGGTTTTCTGCTGGGAGCGGTGGTGGTCGGGGTGGTTTATCATTTCCTGACCGTGAAGCTGTCGTGGTTGGACCGGCGGATGCCGGTGCTGTCGATGGCGGGCATCGTTTATTTCACCACGGTCACGACGGCGGCCGGGCGGGACAACCTGTTGCAGGTCGGCGCGTTGTTGTTCCTGGCGGCGGCGTTGCACAACGCAGCGGGCTACGGTTTCGGCTACTGGCTGAGCCGGGCGGCCGGGCTGGACAAAAATTCCGCGCGGTCGGTGGCGTTCGAAGTTGGGCTGCAAAATGGCGGGATGGCGTCGGGCATTGCCGGGGCGATGGGCAAGCTGGGGACGATGGGGCTGGCGGCGGCGATTTTCAGTCCGTGGATGAACGTATCCGGGTCGGTGCTGGCGAATTACTGGCGCAAGCGGCCGGTGAATGACACTGCCGCCTGATTTTGGTTTGGTACAAAACTTTGTAACATATGTTACCAGGCTTTGTAAGGTTTGTAAGGGGCAAAGCGGATGGAAACGTGTCTGAATTGCGTCTTGAAAAGATGAATGACTTGCGATTACTGTTGCCGCGCCACATGCCTGTTGAAAATTAAACAACGCACGGATTATAACCAATCATATGGCTGAAACCTCGAAACCTGCCTCGCTGGTCGAGCGGTTGGATGCGCTCTACGAATACGAGCGCGAGCCCATCAAGGAAAAGGACCTGCACGGCTGGAAGATTTTCTGGGCGACCTTCGCCGGCGAACACATCGCGGGCACGGAATTCGTCATCGGACCTTTGTTCGTCAAGCACGGCTGCACGGCGGTGGATGTATTGCTGGGGTTGTTTATCGGTAATCTGCTGGCCACGTTGAGTTGGGGGTTCATCTGCGCGCCGATTGCCGTCAAAACGCGCCTGACTCAGTACTGGCAGATTCGTAAATTAGGCGGTCCGTGGCTTACGGTTGCGTATAGCTGCGTATGGGGAGTAATTCTGTGTGTCCTCGCTGGGGCGATGCTGAATGTCTCCATGACCTCCATTTCCATCCCTTTTGAGCGATTTTTCGACCAGCCCACCCCGGCTGGCGGTTACCTGCCACAATGGATGTGGGTTGCGCTGGCGGTGGGGGTAGGCTCGGTCATTGCTATCCTGGCGGTCCTAGGATTCGAAGGTATGGCGATTTTTTCTAAGATGTCGGCTCCGTGGATGGTTGTGGTCTTTTTCATCGCGGCCGTCGCGACGTTGCCATCATTAGGTTGCCATTCCATCGGCGATTTCTGGCGGGTTGCCAATGAAAAAATCTGGACGGGTAATGTGTCCGCGGGCATGAGCAAGTACACCATCTGGCATGTTATCGGTTTTGCTTGGCTCTGCAACATGCCGCAACATTTTGGGATGGGTGATATGACCATCCTGCGTTATGCCAAGAAATGGCAGATGGGTTTTTGCTCCTGCGCCGGCATGTATCTGGGGCACTACTGCGCTTGGATCGCTTCCGGCATCCTCTGCGCTGCGGCAATGAATTCGGGAACTACAACCGATCCGGGCCATATCGCCATGTTGGGTGCGGGGTTGACCGGCGCTCTCTGCGTGGTCGTGGCTGGTTGGAACGTTGCCAGCCCGACGCTTTACCGGGCGGGTATTGCGCTGCAAGTGGCCACTCCCAATTGGCGGCGTTGGAGGATCACAATGGTGGTGGGTGCGGGAATGGTGATCTGCGCCTGTATTCATGCCATTTTGGATCATCTGGATATCATTCTTTCCGGCAACGCTCTTTTGGTCCTCCCGCTGGGTGCATTTATTTTCATTGATATCTGGCTGTTTCCAAAGATCGCGTTGCGGCCTAATTACGCGGCTGAGAGACAGTCATCGGTCAGTTGGCCGGCAGCAGTGGCCTGGATTCTTCCGGTGATCGGATCGGTCGTTGCCTACGAAAAGGGCGCTAACCCCATTTTTCTCGTGCTGCCGGAATGGGTAGCCTGTGTCGTACTGTATATTCTATTCAGTTTTATTCAGCAGAAAATTGCGGGAGCCAGCCTGACTGCCAACGCCAATGCCTGATATGAAAACACTACTCAAACTCATTTCGTTTGCCGGGTTGATTCTCATGGTGGTCTCGGCTGTGATGGTTTTTAATGACGCGATATCCCGAGACCGTTATCTGGTTTTGGTATTGATTGGAACGGTGATGTGGTTTGCCACGGTGCCCTTCTGGATGAAACGCCGGCTGCATCACTCGGAATAAATCACCAGCGATGTCTGCACCCGCCCTTCGCATTTCCCACCTGCGTTGCGAATATCTCGTCGCTCCGCTGGGCATCGATGAACGCGCACCGCGTTTGAGCTGGACGATCGCGTCGGATCGTCGGGGTGCCCGGCAGGAGGCTTACCGGGTGCGCGTGGCCAGCGCGGCTGAAAAACTGGCCCAGGACGAGGGAGACTTATGGGACAGCGGCCGGGTGGAAAGCAACCAGACGACGCACGTTGTTTATGAGGGCCGGCCGTTGCAATCGCGCGACATGTGCCACTGGTGCGTCGAGGTCTGGGACGAGGCCGGCCTCACCGCGCGTTCCGCGCCATCAGTCTGGACCATGGGCTTGCTGGAGAAAACGGACTGGTCGGCCTTTTGGATTACCGCCGATCCCAAAATCATCGAGCGCGATCCCGAGGCCATCACGCCGACGCTGACCGAGCCCGGCACGCCGGCGTTGTTTCGCAAGGAATTCGCCGTTCCCGGCCCGGTCAAACGCGCCACGCTTTACGCCAGCGCCCGCGGCCTGTTCCGCCTGCGGCTCCGCGGTCGCCGCGTGGGCGAGGACGTTTTCACACCGGAGTGGACCGATTACGACAAGCGCATCCACTACCGCACTTACGATGTCACTGGCCTGGTCGGCCGGGGTCGCAACGTCATCGCCGCCATGCTGGGTGACGGTTGGTGGAGCGGTTATGTCGGCTGGCAGGAAACACGCGCCCGGTACGGCAGCCTGGAGAACAGCTTGCTGGTCCAGCTGGAAGTGGAACTGGTCGACGGTGAACGTCTCACGCTCGGCACCGATGGCACCTGGACGTGCAACACCGGCCCGATCCTCAGTTCGGATTTCATGATGGGCGAAATCTACGATGCCCGGCGCGAACGCGCCGGATGGGACCGCACGGATTTCGCCGGCAAGGACTGGCTGCCTGTCCGCGAGGCCGCTTCGCCGGCCGTGCCTCTGGTCGCCCAGCGTTCCGAGCCGGTGCGGGTCGTGGAAACCATCCTGCCGGTCTCCCCGAACGAGGTCCGGCCCGGCGTTTTCATCTACGACCTTGGCCAGAACATCTCCGGCTGGGTGCGTCTGCGGTTCAGCACCATGCCGGCCGGCACGCGCGTCCAGTTGCGTCACGGGGAACGCCTCAACCCCGACGGCACGCTCTACACGGAGAACCTGCGCCGGGCGAAGGCGACGGATGTTTACATCTGCAAAGGCGGCGGCGAGGAAGTCTGGGAACCGCGTTTTACCTTTCACGGCTTTCAATACATCGAGCTCACCGGTCTGCCGTCCGCACCAGGCCGGAACGTCGTCACGGGTTGCGTGGTCCGTTCCGCCACGTCGCTGGCCGGGCATTTTGAATGTTCGCACGCCGGGGTGAACCGCCTCTGGCTGAATGGGCTCTGGTCGCAGCGCGGCAATTTCCTGACCGTGCCCACCGATTGCCCGCAGCGTGACGAACGCCTGGGCTGGATGGGCGACGCGCAGGTTTTCCTGCGCACGGCGAGTTACAACATGGACGTCGCGGCGTTTTTCACGAAGTGGATGATTGATGTGGAGGATGCGCAGACTGCCGACGGTATTTTCCCCGACGTGGCGCCGCGCCTGCGCGAAGGCAAAAACTTCATCGGGCTCGACGGCCTCGGCGGCGCCGCGGGCTGGGCGGACGCCGGGATTATCGTGCCGTGGACCCTCTGGCGTGTTTACGGGGACAGGCGGATTATCGAACGCCACTGGAAGGCGATGACGGCGTGGCTCGACTGGATTGAGCGTCACAATCCCGACGGCCTGCGCACGCGCGAACTCGGCAACAATTATGGCGACTGGCTGTGCATCCCGAGCGATACCACGTTCCGGACCCATTCGCCGATGAAAAACCTGCTGGCGACCGCCTACTGGGCCGGGGATGCGATGAAAATGGCCCGCATGGCGCGCGAACTCGGCCGGGAAGCGGAGGCCAAACGTTTCCAGGCGATGTTTGGCAAAGTGCGCGCCGCGTTTCAGAAGGAATTTCTCCGGGAAGACGGCCGCCTGACGGTGGAGACCCAGACCGCCTATTTGCTGGCGCTCGCCTTCAATCTGGTTCCTGAAAACGTGCGCGACCGGGTGGCGGAACACCTGGTTGAAAACATCAAGGCGCTGGACTGGCACCTGAGCACCGGGTTCATTGGCATCAGCCATCTCAACCCGCAACTGACTTTCGCCGGCCATGCCGACATCGCGTACCGGTTGTTGTTGCGCGACGATTATCCGTCCTGGCTTTACCCGGTGATGCACGGGGCGACGACGATCTGGGAGCGTTGGAACGGCTGGACGGAGAAGGAAGGGTTTTTCAATCCGCAGATGAACTCGTTCAATCATTATTCGCTCGGCTCGGTGGGTGAATGGTTGTTCCGGCACGTGGCTGGCATCGAACTCGACCCTGAGGTGTCCGGCTTCCAACGGTTCGTTTTGCGTCCGTTCATTGGCCCGGGCCTCGACTTTGTTCGCGCGAGTTACCACACCTTGCACGGCGAGATCAGGAGCGACTGGAAGCGCGCCGGTCGGCAACTTACGTGGACGGTCCATGTTCCCACCAACACCACCGCCCACGTATTCGTGCCGAGCGATCCAGAGACTGGGGTGACCGAAGGTGGTGTGCCGATTGAAAAGGTTGATGGCCTGCGGGTGGCCGGCCGCGATGGACGGTTTCTCCTCTGTGAAGCGCCGGCCGGGACTTACACGTTTGCAAGTAGCTGGCAAGATTGAGCGCAACCCAATAGAATCATTCCCATGGAAAAGTCCTTTTCAAGGTTCAGTGTCCACGCTCTTGCCGCGACGAAGCGTTTCGCGAAGCTTGGGTTAGCGTGTTCTGCCATCCTCAGTCTTCTCTTCTCCCTCTTCGCTTTCCCCGTCAACGCCGCGCCGGCCGACACGGTGCCGCAGTGGGGCGTTTATGAAATTGAGTTGAAGGGGCCAACGAATGAAAATCCGTTCCTGGACGTGCAATTATCGGCTGTATTCGGCAACGGTTCCAAAAATGTGGACGTGCCGGGATTTTATGACGGCGACGGGATTTATCGCATCCGGTTCATGCCGGATACGCAGGGTCATTGGCAATATGAGACCAAGGCAAATCGCTGGGAGTTGACCGGCAAGACGGGAGGGTTCACTGCCGTGCCGCCGGACAAGGGTAACCATGGACCGGTGCGCGTTCACAATACGTACCATTTCGCCTATGCGGACGGCACGCCGTATGTGGAGATCGGCACCACGATTTACAACTGGCTCGACACGCCGGAGGAGTTGCAGGAGGAAACCCTGCAAACGCTCGCGGCCTCGCCGTTCAACAAAGCGCGGATGTTGCTCACGCCGCAGCCGACGGCGTACAAGAAGAATTTTCCGCCACCGCGGTGGCCGTTCGTGGGTACGCCGCCGCACGACTGGGATTTGACGCGATTCAATCCGGAGTATTTTCGCCATTACGAACAGCGCCTCGGACAGCTGCGTGACTTGGGCATCGAAGCCGATTTGATCCTGTTCAACCCGTACGGCAAATGGGGTTTTGAAAAAATGGACGCCGCCGGTGACGAACGTTACGTTCGCTATGTCGTCGCGCGTTTCAGCTCTTATCGGAACGTCTGGTGGTCGCTCGCCAACGAATGGGATTTTCTCCGGGTCAAGACCGAGGCCGATTGGGACCGGCTGGGCTCGCTCGTGCAGCAATGTGACCCTTACAACCATCTACGCTCGATCCACAACGGCAGCCTGTTTTACGACCAGAGCAAGCCATGGGTGACCCACGCCAGCATCCAGAACGGCGTGGCTGTGCAGTCGGCCGCCAGCGCGGAAATGTATCGCGACGTCTGGTGCAAGCCGGTGGTTTATGACGAGGTGAAATACGAAGGCGACGGCAAAGTTCGCTGGGCGAACCTTTCGGGTCCGGAAATGGTGCATCGTTTCTGGTGCGGCACCATCGGTGGCACGTATGTCGGTCATGGCGACTATTTTACGAGCGTCGAGGAAGACACCTGGACCTCGTTCGGCGGCAAGCTGCGCGGCGAAAGCGCGCCGCGGCTGGCGTTTCTCCGCAAAATCCTGGAAGCCGGCCCGGCAGACGGCCTGGACCCGATTGACAAGTGGAACGATCCCGACACTGCCGGCCAGGCCGGGGAGTATTATTTGACCTATTTCGGCAAGGAAACGCCGACGAACTGGGTGTTCCAGCTTTACAAACGCGGCGTGACGGACGGCATGAAGTTCAAGGTGGACGTGATCGACACCTGGAACATGACCATCACGCCGGTTCCGGGCGAATTCGTCACAAAGAAGAAGGACAATTATTATTTTGTGGACGCGCAAGACCGGTCCGTGCCGCTTCCGGGCAAACCTGGCATGGCATTGCGCGTCACCTATGTCAGCGGCGGCAGCGGCAACGCCGACGCGAACGCGTTTATTGATCCGAATCTACCGGCGAATCAGAAGGCGAAGCCGCACTGACGATTTGGACTGCGGCGGGAATCCCGTAGAGCGGGAGCCACGCTGCTTTTGGAGGTCAATGGTTGTGCGGAAAGCGGTGTCGTCGCTACGCTTTGCCACCGCAATCCAAAATGCGCGACGTTACGGAATCACCAAACGCGCTGAAGTGATGTTTGTGGAAGCGGTGAATGCTTCGGCAAACGCCATCTTCAGCCCGTTGCTGGTGACCTGCATGCACGAACCGTCCGCCATGAGGAGATTTCCTACGCGTACATGCTGATCTTGGGTCCAGCCAATAACAGAATTAGTTGTCACGGTCTGCAAGCCGGGTTGGGCCGCAAGGCCATCCACCCACACGTTGCGATCACCACTCAGGATCAACTGGGGATATGTCGCCGGCGCATCCAGATTGAAGAAATAGCTGATGTTGTCGTTGCTGAAACCTTGAGAGAATGACAGAGCCGCTTTCCGGGGTCGATTGTCGTCGTCGAAACAATGTAAAGCATTTGGCGATCTGAGGTGATTAGACAAGCTTTGCCACAACAGATAAGCACTGCCATTGGTTACCAACTTCATGGTTTCGTTATTCGTCAGGACGACTTGCATAGGGTCTTGGCCACCTTCACTTCGGAGAGCGACGCCGATCTCTTTCAGATTTCTGACACATAGAATCCGCCCCATCTTGTGGTGGGCTGACAGGAGCGCTCCAATCACCATCGCCGCCAAAAATGCAATCGCACCGATGATCACCAGTAATTCGATCAGGTTGAATCCCGAGGTTCGGTGTCTAGTGTGGTGAGCATTCATAATCGGTGTACCTGAAAACATCTGTCAGGCTAATCGGATTTGCAAAGTGTTTAAAATCTTTACTTGCCTTGGCGGTGGCTAGAGCTCGATCAAATCGCACCCATCTCGCGCCAGGCGTCGCGGAACCATTTGAGGACTTCCCAGCGGGTGCGGATGGAGGTGCTGCAACTGGCTGCCAACATGAACCGGTGCGCGTAGGGTTTCATGCGACCGAATAAATTTTCCACGTAATGCCGGACTTCGTCGTAACCCTGGAAGCGTTCGGTTTCCATGGCGCTGATGCCGCCGGTGATGATCATCCGGTCGCCGGTGAGGCGCATGGCGTCATCCAGTTCCACGTCTCCCAGCGTCGGAAATGCCACGCCTTCCAGGCCGTCCACGCCCAACGACGCGATCAGCGGCAGGATGGCGCGTTGATGTCCGCATGCGTGGATGAAAAAAGTTGAGCCGGCCTCGCGGCACAGGCGGCTGGCTTGTTCGTAAAAACTGGCGGAGCAACGTTCGATGTATTTAGGCGTGTGGAAGGCGGCGTCGAGGTTGTCCATGGCAATCATGGCCGGCACGCCGGCGTCGAGCATCTGGTGGACGAGGTCCAGTTGGGCGGATTCGCACAGGTTCATCCAGTCGCGGCAGCGGTTGGGCAGATCTTCCAGCAGAAAGACGGCGTTTTGCGCGCCGGCGGCGAGGTGCAACAGCTTCAAGGGACTGAACAATTCACCCGCGTTGACCAGACCGTGGTCACCGACCTCGTGCTGCCATTTTTCGTAGAGCGACCGGTTGAAACGCCACTTGCGCCCGCGGACGCATTCTTCGAAGGCGTCCGCCTGTTGCGCCACGTCGTCGAGCAGGAATTTTTCCTGTACCAGCGTGGATTCGTCGAAAATGAACCGCAGCCGCTCGGTCAGTTCGCCCTTGCGCGTGCGGTAAATTTTCTCGGTGACCAGGTCGCGGCCTTCCGTATGCTGCCGGGTTTCGACCTCGACACCGTCCCAGACCTCGTCGGCCAGGCCGCCGAACCAGCGTTGGGTGGCGTCGCAATAAATATTCCGGCTGAACACATCGAGGCCGAGCCAGCGGATCAATTCGAGCTGGCTGGTGACGTGCCGGATTTCGTCCGGCAGGAGGCCATGGTTGCGGTGATGCACAAACCACTGCCAGTAATTCGGCGCATAAACGATCCGGTTCAAGGCGCGCCGTTTCAGGAGGCTTTGGACCCGGTCACGCCGGGTGATGGTTTTTGGTGTGGTATGCATGATGTAAGCGCTGGATTCGAGCGCGGCGTGCGCACAGTGTTCCGATTAAGGTGTTTTCCGGATCCTCAAGGCGATCCATGGTTTGCCGGGCAATGTCACTACGCGTGCGTTCGCGTCTCCGAATGAGTAGTCGCCATTGTTTTTGGCGGTGAAGAGGCCATCCACGGGCGACACCGTCATGTTCCAGGTATCGAGGATTTCAACCTTGAAGTTCAAATCGTTGGTCAATTGTTTTCGCGGCAGGCTAAACACCCAGTTGGTGGGCTGTTCCTTGCCGAAATAAATCAGGTAGTATTCGCCGGCCTTGCCGCCAATGCGGGGGTCCTGCCATTTATCAACCGGCTCGATGCCTTCAGGTGGTGCGTCGTCGAGGACCTTTTTCAGAAAGGCCAGCCGGGCGGGGCTTTGACCTTTCAGCCTGCCGCCCTTCGACCACCACAGCACGTTGTCCGGGCTCAAATACGTCTCGCCGTGGCCGACGTAAGTGCCCGCGACGGTACCGTTCCAAAAACGGAATACCAGTTCCTCCGCCGACAAATTCCCCCAACGCTTGGGGATATCGCCTTCGTATTTTACCTCGTCATAAACCGCCGGCTTGCGGTACGCATCGCGGTAAAGTTCCGCGCGTCCGGGTTCTTCCACCGCCGCGCCGTTCTGGATGCTGGCATGGGTGACCCATGGCTGGTTCTGGTTGTAAATCAGCGCGCCATTGTGGATGGAGCGCAAGTGATGATACGGGTCACCGGCCTGCACAATCTGGAAAAACCGGTCCCAAGCCGACTCCTGCTTTTCCTTCATGAAATCATATTCGTTCGCCAGCGACCACCAGACGTTGCGGTAGGCCGCGAGCCGGGCGACGATGTAGCGCAGATAACGGTCATCCGCCGCCGCCGGCATGCGGTCAAACCCCCAATGCCCCTTGTCGTAGGGATGAAACAGAATCACATCCGCCTCGATGCCGAGTTGCTGCAGGTCGAGGATCCGGTGCTCGAGATGCTGGAAGAATTCAGGATTGAACCGGGTGAAGTCCCAATTCGTCGTTGGCATTCCTGCGAACGGATAGAGTGGCGGCTCGTTGGTGTTCCAATCGTAGCGTTTGGGAAAAACGCACAGGCGGAGCTTGTTGAACGGCGATGCGGCGAGGGTTTTCAACGTCTGCTGCTGCAAATTCTCATCCTGATGGATCCACGCGTAACACGTCGTGCCGATGGGTTTGTAGGGCGAGCCGTCGGCGTAGGCGAAATGGTAAGTGTTGGCAACGTGCACCGGCCCGTGATTGGCCGCCGAAGGTCTGGTTGCGCTGAATGCGCCGGTTTTGCCGTTGAGTTCCGGCCGGGAACTTTCGGTGAGGTAACGCCATTCGCCTGGTTTTTCCGGCATGAAGCGGACACGGTAGATGCCATCGCCATCGTAGAAACCATTCGCCACCACAGTCGTGTCGCCTTGCGTGAAGCGCGTGGACAGCTGAACATCAGTGAACGGATTTCCATTCGTCGATCCTTTGAGCGCGAGTTCAAACACGCCCCATTGTTCGACCGTTCGCGCCTCGGCGGCACACGCGGGCCGGGCCGGCATCATCAAACAACACAGGAATTGAGAGACCAGGACGTTTCGCACCAGCTGCGGGTTCATGTAAACATTATTACCAGACTGGCTCAGGAAATCCATCACCGGCATTCCCGGGTCCGCAGGGCCGGGCCAGAGGTGGCGACTGTTTACAGAACGCGTTTCACGGCAGCGAGCCAGCCCTGGTGGAGCTGGTTGGCCTTCGCGGGATCCATCTGTGGACGGAAACTTTTTACCTCGCGGGGCAGGGCGGCGAGGTCGTCCAATGATTTATGGATACCGAGGCCAAGCAGGCCGTTCATCGCGGCGCCCCAGGCGGAGGATTCGGCGACCTCGGCGACCTTCAATTCCACGCCGGTCAGGTCGGCCGTGAACTGCATGAGAAACTGGTTGCGCGTCGGGCCGCCGTCGGCGTGAAGGTCCTGCAGTTTGAGCCTGGCACCGGCCCGCATCATTTCCAGCACATCGCGGACCTGATAGGCGATGGATTCGAGCGCGGCCCGGACGATGTGCTCTTTGCGCGTATGTGCCGTCATCCCGGTGATGGCGGCGCGGGCGTCCGGTGACCAGTAGGGCGCGCTCAAACCGGCAAAGGCCGGCACGAGATAAACCCCGCTGTTGTCGGCGACGCTTAAGGCGAGCGCTTCGACTTCGGACGCGTTCCGGATCAGGCCCAGCTGATTTTTCAACCATTCGATGGTGGCGGCGGAGAAATTGATGATGCCTTCGTAGGCATAGGTGGGTTGACCCTGCCAGACCCAGGCAAGTGCCACCACCGCGCCTTTTTTCGACAGGCGGAACTGGTCGCCGATGTTCAACAACACGGAAGTGCCGGTGCCGAAGGTCGCCTTGGCCATGCCGGGCCGGTAACAACGCTGGGAAAACATCGACGCCTGCGAATCACCCATGACGCCATAGATCGGAACGCGCTTCAGCAATAGGCCGCCCGCGTCGGTGTCGCCGAATTGCGCCGCGCTCTCGCGGACTTCGGGCAACGCGCGCATGGGCACGTCGAATAAATCGCAGAGTTCCTCATCCCAGCGCAGCTTGCCGATGTCGAACAGGAGGGTGCGGCTGGCGTTGGTATGGTCGGTGGCAAAAACCTTCCCCCCGGTGAGCCGATGGACGAGATAGGCGTCAATCGTGCCGATGACGGCGTCGCCGCTTTTTAGTTTGGCGGCCAGGTCCGGTTTTTCGTTGATGAGCCACTTGAGCTTTGACGCGGAAAAGTACGTGTCAATCTTCAGGCCGGTCTTGCCGCGGACGAGATTGTCGTGGGCCTGTTCGCGGAGTTTCTGGCAGATGGGGTCGCCGCGGCGGCACTGCCAGACGATGGCGTTGTGCAGCGGTTTGCCGGTGGCGCGGTCAAACGCGAGAATGGTTTCGCGCTGGTTGGTGATGCTCAGGCAGGCGAGCTGGTTGGTTTGGTCGGGATTTCGCCCGGCGACTTCGCGGATGACAGCGAGGACATTCTGCCAGATTTCCTCCGCGTCATGTTCGACCCAACCGGGCTGCGGATAAATCTGTTTATGATCGCGCGAGGCGCGGTCGATCACCTTGCCGGTGGAGTTGAAGAGCACAGCCTTGGTGGCGGAAGTGCTTTGGTCTAAGGCGAGGATGAGGGGCATAGAGATGAGATAAATAGGACCAATGCGACTAATGATGATTTAGTTTTCGGCTTTCGAGGCGGGCGCGGGTCATGCGTTCTCGCAGGCCGCCTGCTTTCAGAAAATCCTGCTCCAGGCGGCGGATTTGCTGGTCGAGCAGATAGTTGGCCTGGTGGATCAGGCAGATGGCGATGTTCGCGATGACTTCCGGTGGGCGAGTCTCGACAAACCCGCGGAAGGAGTCATAGGTCACATGAGACGCATTGCCCAGACGACGAACAAACCTGGCTTCCCGGGAGTCTTTTTCCCAGAGCTTAAAGTCGCGCACGCGGAGAAAATCCTGGTAGTCATTCAACAGCTCTCCAAGGCTGGCGCGGGCAACGTTGGTCAGCTTGAGTTCGGTTTCCTTGGAAGTGCCGGAGGCTTCCGAGCCTTCCGAGATATTCTGTTTTCCGGAGCGGGCCGCTTGGATCATCTGGTCAACAGTGCGGTCGCCTTTGGCCAGGTACTTGTGGCAGAAGCGGAAGGTGATGTCATACACCACTTCAGCCTTCTGATAGGAGAGCAATTCACGGTAATTACCGTGAGGGGGTATGAAGCCAGCGGGACTCATAGGTCACATAGGTCGTATGGGACTTATAACAGTTTCAAGGCTGTTTCCGCCAGTCCTTCCATGCTCAAGCCGTAGTGCCGGAAGATGTCGGCCTGGGCGCCGGTGACGGTGTCTTCGTCGGGAATGCCGGCAATGTGAAGCCGCACGCTCACGCCGGCTTGCATCAGCACCGCGGCACAGGCTTCGCCGAGGCCGCCGTTGACCAGGTGCTCCTCGGCCGTGATGACGGCGCGGCATTCACGTCCGGCTTGCAACACGGCTTCCGTGTCGAGCGGCTTCACGGTGTGCAGACTGAGGACGCGGCAATTCAGTCCGCGTTCGGCCAGTTGTCCGGCGGCGAGCAGGCAATGCACGACGGTTTCGCCGGTGGCGATGAAAGCGACGTCCTTGCCGTCGCGCAGGGTCATGGCCTGGCCGACCTTAAATTTCGCATCCGGCTGGTGCAGGCCGTACATGGCGGCCTTGCCGAAGCGGATGAACATGGGGCCGTCGCTCTTCGCCGCCGCCTTGATGGCCTCGCGGGTCTCGAAATTATCGGCTGGGACAACAATGGTGAGATTATGGATGGCGCGCAACGCGGCGAGGTCATGCAACGAATGGTGCGTGCTGCCGAGCGCGCCGTAGCTGACGCCGGAGCTGATGCCGATGAGCGTGGCCGGAACGTCGGAATAACAAACGTCGTTCTTGATCTGCTCGAGCGAGCGGGCCGTGAGGAAACAGGCCGGCGAAACGCCGAACGATTTTTTGCCGGCAGCGGCCAGCCCGGCGGTGATGCCGACCAGGTTTTGCTCGGCGATGCCGACTTCAACGAGTTGTTTGGGCAGCGCCTGGCCAAAAGGGCCAAGCTTGCCCGACCCGCGCGAGTCACTGGTGACGGCGACGATGTTCGGATTGGCTTTGGCCAGTTCCATCAGCGTGGCGGCGAATTCGTCGAGATTGGCGCGGCCCATCTTGAGGCCGAGCTTTTCCGCCATCGCTTTGGCAGCGGGGGAATGCATTGCCGGTGCGGGCGCGCTCATTTGGCCTCCTTCAGCTTTGCCTCTGCCGCATCGAGCTCATTCAACGCCTGTTTCAGTTCCGCTTCGCTTGGGACACCGTGGTGCCATTTGGCGGTGTTTTCCATGAAACTGACGCCGCGGCCCTTGACCGTGTTGGCGATGACGCACGTGGGTTTGCCGGTTTCGGCCGGTTTGATCAAGGCGTCGGTGAGTTCGGCAAAGCTATGGCCGTTGACAGTTTTCACCGCCCAGCCGAAAGCGCGCCATTTTTCGTCGAGCGGTTCGTTGCTGCAGACGTCGCGGGTGTGTCCGGTGATCTGCAGCGTGTTGTGGTCGATGACGGCGGTGAGGTTGTCGAGGTCGTAATGGGCGGCGGCCATGGCGGCCTCCCAATTCGAGCCCTCGGCCAGTTCACCGTCGCCGAGCAAGGTGAATACTCGCCAGGGGGCGGCGTCCATTTTACCGGCGATGGCCATGCCGGTGCATATGGGCAGGCCGTGGCCGAGCGCGCCGGTGTTCATCTCGATGCCGGGAATCTTGCGCGTCGGATGACCGACGTAGGGCGACCGATAGCGGCAGAGGGTATCGAGGTCTTGCGTAGGAAAAAATCCACGGTCGGCCAGCACGGTGTAAAGCGCCTCAACCGAGTGGCCCTTGCTCTGGACGTAACGGTCGCGGTTCGGGTCGGAAAAAGTTTTGGGCGACACGTTGAGAACGCGGTTGTAGAGTACGTTTAAAATGTCGAGGCACGACAGGCCGCCGCCGGTATGGCCGGCGCCGGCGTGAAAAATGATTTCCAGCGTCCGTTTGCGCAGGCGGATGGATTTGAGGGCCAGTTCGCGGTCGGTCATGGAAATGAAAAAGGGGAAACATCCAACGCCCAACATCCAACATCGAACATCCAATGAAAGATGTCCGGGCGTTTAATTCGATGTTGGGCGTTGGATGTTGGATGTTGGATGTTCATCAACTTATTCCCCGTGTTGGTAGACTTCCCACCCGAAATAATTCCCGAAGGCCTCGGCGAGGATGCCGGCGCTGTGGGAGACGGTCATGACAACGTGATGTTCGAAGCCTTGCTTGCAGACGTGGCGCATGAGGTTTTGGAGCTGTGGGATTTTTGCGACCGCCCGGTTGCCGAAGGTGTTGAGGGTATCATTGGTCAATTCACCTTCGCCGACGTAGGTGCGGATGCAGCCGTCGGCGTCAGCGGTAGTGATGCGGCCAAACGTGAGCGGTCCGGCGGGGGTGCGGCCATCGAGTGCGCCGTAGGTGTTTTCGACCCCGATCACGCTGCCGAGGATAGGCGCATTGGAAATTTTGATGTCGGGCAGGAATGATTTCGCCCAGTTGCCGCAGTGGAACAGGACGCACTTGTTGTCGTCGTCGGCGTAGTTGTTGTTCCAGTCCACCAGCGCGGCGGGGGTATTGCCGGCGAGCTGCATGGCGTACATGGTGAGGACGCCGGTGACGTCCACTTCGCAGGCGCTGGGGAGGAATTTTTCGCTCATCATGCTCATGAGCGTGCAGACGTTGCAGCCGTAGTTTTCCTGCACGGAAGTCCAGCACTGGATGGCGGTGGCATCGAGCACGTTGGCGTCCATCCATTCGGTCAGCACCACGCCCATCTTCGCCATCTGGACCAGCTTTTCCGGCGGCACGCCGGGGGCAGGGGCGTAGCCTTTGATTTCAGCCAATCGTTTTTTGACCGCGGCGGCGCCAGCATCGAGCCTGGTGGCTTTGCCTAGGATTTCCGAAAGGTCGATCGTTGTGACGCTGATGCCGTGGCGTTCGAGGAGTTTTTCCGAGTAGCGCACGGTGTTGAAAGCTCCGGGCCGGGCGCCGACAGCGCCGAGGCGGACACCGCGAACGCCGTTCACGACGCGGCAGACGCCAAGGAAATTTTGCAGGTCGATGGCGAATTCCTTCGAGGTGGGATGGCAAACATGCTTCGTGGTCAGGGTGAACTTGATGCCGGCCTGGACGAGATTATTGCTGGCGGAGATTTTGCCGCAATACGCATCCCGGCGGCGTTCCGGGCCGAGCTGTTTGAGGTCGTCCGGGTAACCCTGGATGAGTACCGGCACGTTAAGTTTCGAAAGTTTGAGCGTGTCGGCGACGCCTTTCTCGTCGCCGAAGTTGGGCAGCACGACGAGCACGCCGTCGATTTCCCCGGCGTGGTTGCGGAAGAGTTCGGCGCATTTGCGGGCATCGGCATGGGTTTCGACGCCGCCCAGTTTGGAATCCTTGACGCCGAGCTGGATGGGGCGGATGCCGGCCGTTTCAAAAAGTTTGGAGATGTCGGCCCGGGCTTCGGACACGAGTTTATCGGGGAAAAAGTCGCGGTTTCCGTAGATAACACCCAGGCAGGGTTTTTTGTCAGTGGCACGTTTCATAAAATTTTGTGGTTTCGGAACATTGGCCGATTCCCGGGTTGCTCCGTCGGGAGCGGCCAAAGCGAGAAGGGCTCTCGCAACAGAAACCGTTTTCGCAGGGGGAGAAGCAAGTTTTTTCTGGTCCAATCCACCCGGTTGTCATTTTTTACAAATTATTTGGCGGATTTCAGATGACGAATCCAGGGGAGTGGATATAGAATAAACACTGCAACCAGAAAGATATAAATGTCGTCCAACAGGTCATCACGGGAACAGTCATATACCGTCCGATTTATGGGAGGGGCGGTTTGGGGCTGCTGGAACCCGGACTGAGCCCGGATTACGCGCATGAACTCGCTTCGCTGGCTGGACGTCGTCGTCATTGCGATTTATTTCGTGGTGGTGGCGTTCATTGGTTTCTGGTTTGCGCGGCGGCAGACCACGACGGAGGCTTATTTTGTCGCGCGGCGTTCAATCCCGCACTGGGCGATGGGACTTTCCATTTTTGCGACGATCATCAGCAGCATTACCTTCATCGCCTATCCTGGCGCGGCGTTCAAGGGAGACTGGAACCTGCTCGTGCCCGGATTCATGGCCGTGGGTGTTTTGCTGGTGCTGGGCACGACGCTGATTGCGTTTTTCCGCCACGCGGTGGGCATGAGCGCGTACGAATATTTCGAAAAGCGTTTCGGCTACGGGGCGCGGGCGTACAGCGCGCTGGCGTTCGCGGCCGGGCACTTTTCCAAGATGGGTTTTGTGCTGTTCACCATCACGACCGCCATTTGCGGCATGACCGGCTGGGACAAATACCATGTCATCATCGGTGCCGGGCTGGTGACCATCCTGTACACGCTCATCGGCGGGCTGGAGGCGGTGATCTGGACGGAGGTGTTGCAGGGCATTGTGAAGCTCACGGGCGTGGTGGTCGTCATCGGCGTGTTGATTTCGATCATGCCGGGCGGGGCGGGTGCGGCGTTTCACCTGGCGGCAGACAATCACAAGTTCAGCCTTGGCAGTTTTAATTTGGACCTGACGGCGAACGGCAATTTTTGGGTGATGCTGCTTTACGGCACCTTCTGGTATCTGCAGAAATACGCCGCCGACCAGACGCTGGTGCAGCGTTACCTGGTGGCCCGGTCCGACCGGGATGCGCTCAAGGGCGTGGCGCTCGGCGCGGCGTTGTGCGTGCCGGCGTGGACGGCGTTCATGCTGGTGGGCACGCTGCTCTGGGCTTACTACCAGCTTTCCGGCGAAGTGTTCCCGAACCACATGCTTGACAAGGGCAAGGTAGTCGCCGACCAGGTGTTCCCGTATTTTCTTACGACGAAGATTCCGGCCGGTCTGGCGGGGGTTTTCATGGCTGCATTGTTCTCGGCCGCCATGTCCACCATGTCGTCCGACCTGAACTGCCTGTCGGCCGTCGGGGTGGAGGATTACTACCGCAAGCTGCGTCCGAATTCGACCGATCGCGAACGCCTGACCATGGGCAAAATCATCGTGGCCGTCTGCGGCGTGGTCGCCGTGGGCATCGGCATCTTCATCGCGGGGAAGGGCGAAGGCGCGCTGGCGCTGTATTATGCGGCGACGGCGATTGTTTCCGCCGGTCTGGCGGGAATGTTTTTGCTGGCGTTTTTCAGCCGGCGCGCGAACCGGCAGGGGCTGTGGGTGGGGATCGTCACCGCGCTGCTGTTCACCGCGTGGGCCACGTTGACCGGCGGCAAATATAAAATGATGTCGCTCGGCGGGTGGGATTATGCCTGGCCGGACGTGATGATCGGCGTCATCGCGCATATCATCGTTCTGGTGGTCGGCTGGCTGGCCAGTTGGATTTTCCCGGCGGAAACCAATCTGATGAAGGAATGGACCTTCTGGGGCTGGCTGAAAAAGCGGAAAACGCTGGTGCCGGGCGCAATGATTTCCCCGGCGACGATCGGGGCACAACCATGAACACAATTACGTTACTTCAACCACCGCGCATCGTTTTTGGCAGCAACTGCACACCGCAGTGTGTCGAGCTGTTCACGCAGCGCGGTATCCGGCGCGTGCTGCTGGTCAGCAGCACGCCCGTGCTGCCGCACATCGGTTTCCTGATCGAAGCCCTGGGGAAGGCCGGGTGTGAAGTGATCCAAAGCCGGCCGGTGGACTGCGAGCCGACGACCGGGTTGTTCGAACAAATTTTGGCGGACGCGAAAAAGGCGGGCATCGAAGCCGTGCTGGGCATCGGTGGGGGCAGCCCGCTGGACGTGGCCAAGCTGGTGGCCGCCCTGGTGCGCGGGCGCCAGAGTATGTCCGAGGTTTTCGGCATCAATCTGCTGCAGGGGCGCGATTTGTTTCTGGTCTGTCTGCCGACAACGGCGGGCACCGGCAGCGAAGTTTCCCCCAATTCCATTTTATTGGACGAAGTCGACCAGTTGAAAAAAGGCGTCATCAGCCCGCACCTGGTGCCGGACGCGGCGTTCATCGACCCGTTGTTAACGGTGTCGGTGCCCGGGCCGGTGACGGCGGCGACGGGGCTCGACGCGTTGACGCACTGCATCGAGGCCTACGCCAACAAATTTGCGCACCCGATCACGGACCAGTATGCGTTGCAGGGCATGCGGCTGATTTCCGCGAATCTGTTGCGGGCCGTCCGGGACGGGGCCGACGTGGAAGCGCGCGCGAACCTGGCATTGGGCAGTCTTTACGGCGGTCTGTGTCTGGGGCCGGTGAACACGGCGGCGGTGCATGCGTTGGCCTACCCGCTGGGGAGCTGGTTCAAAATCCCGCACGGGGTTTCCAATGCCGTGCTGTTGCCGAACGTCCTGCGGTTCAATTTCTCCGCCGCGCCGGAGCGTTACGCGGAAGTAGCGGTGGCGTTGGGTGTGGAACGCAACCAGTCCGCGCTGGGCACGGCTGAACATGGGGTCGAACGGCTCGCGGAACTTTCCCGGGCGTGCGGGGTGCCGCAACGATTGTCGGATTTCAACATCCCGCAGGGCGCGCTCCCGGCCATGGCCCGGGCGGCCATGCAAATCACGCGGCTGCTGAAAAATAATTTGCGTCCGGTCACGGAACTGGACGCGGTGAAGATTTACGAGGCGACTTATTGAAATGAAAAATGAAACGAAATATCAAGGGGCCGTGGTACCGATGGTGACACCGGTGACGGCGCAGGGCGCACTGGACGAGGCGGCGGTTGACCGGCTGGTGGACTCGCTGGTGGCTGGCGGAGTCAGCGGCATTTTTGTCCTGGGCACGACCGGGGAAGGGGCGCATGTGCCCAAGTCATTTCGACGGCAACTGGTGGGGCGCGCGGCCCGGCGGGCGGGAAACCGCTGCCTGATTTACGCCGGGCTGGGGGATTTGCAGCCGTCGGAATTCGCCGCGGTCAACGATTTTTTCCGGGACGGCGCCCACGCCGTCGTGGCCCATCCGCCGATATCCTCGCCGGTACCGGCGCCGGAACTGGCCAGCTGGTACCGGAGACTGCTTGGTCAACTGGAAGGCCCGCTGATTCTCTACAATATGCCGACGACGACGGGGGTTTCCATTCCGCTGGATGCCGTGGAAAAATTGCTGGGGCATCCGTGGCTGGCGGGCATCAAGGATTCGGAAAACAATCCGGCGCGGCATGAGGAGTTGCTCCGGCGTTTCGGCGGCCGGCCGGGTTTTTCCATCTTCATCGGCGTCGGTGCCCTCATGGAGACGGGCTTGAAGCTGGGGGCGGCCGGCATTGTGCCCAGTGTCGGGAACCTGATTCCGGACGTTTGCCAGAATCTGTGCGTGTCGGCCCGGCGCGGCGATTGGGTGACCGCGAAGGGCCATGTTTCGCGGATGAACACCGTGGCGGCACTTTACCAAAAGGGCCGCACGTTGAACGAATCGCTCAGCGCGCTCAAGGCGGCGGTGAGTTGTCGCGGGCTGTGTGCCCCGCACGTGTTGCCGCCACTGCGTCCCATTTCGGACACCGAGCTCATCACGCTGCGCGGCCAGATGTCCCAGTTGCAGTTGCTCAATGGAAACTCATGAAGGCACGACCCGTACTCGGCCTGACCCTGGGCGATCCTGCCGGCATCGGCCCGGAGCTTTGCCTGCGGGCGCTGGGCGACCCCGCCGTGCTGCGCCGGTGCGTGCCGGTGGTGTTCGGCGACGCCGACGTGGTCCGGCGAGTCCGGGCCTCGGTCTTCAAAAAATCGGGGACGAAAGACAAGAGCGTGGGTTGTCGGGTGATTTCACTCGCCGAGTGGGAAAAGCTCCGGGCGGTCGATGAGCCATTAATAATTGACTGCGCGATGATGGACGCGGTGAAAATCAAGCCCGGGAAGGTTTCGGCGGCGTGCGGCCGCGCGGGGTTTGTTTTCATTGAAGAGGCGATCCAGTCGGCGCTGGCAAAAAAAATCGACGGGGTGGTCACCGCGCCGATTCACAAGGAAGCGCTGCGGCTGTCGGGGGTCGATCATCCGGGGCATACGGAGATTTTCACCGCACTGACCGGGGCGAAGCGGAGCTGCATGATGCTGCATTCCGGGGTTTTGACCGTCAGCATGGTCACGACGCACATTGGTTACAGCGAGGTACCCAAAAAACTTTCGGTCCGACGTGTGCAGGACGTCATCGAACTTACTGCCGAGGCGATGGGCTGGATGTTGCGTCGCCGACCGCGCCTGGGAGTCTGCGGTTTGAATCCGCACGCGGGCGAGCACGGATTATTTGGCCAGAACGAGGAGGAATGGTTTGTGGAGCCGGCGGTGGCGCAGGCCCGGAAGTCCGGCATTGCGGTCGAGGGTCCGCTGCCGCCGGACGCGGCGTTCACGCCGGGACAGCGGAAAAAGTACGATGCGATCGTGACACTGTACCACGACCAGGGACACATCCCGTTCAAGATGCTGGCGTTTGACACGGGGGTGAACATCACGCTCGGGCTGCCGATCGTGCGCACCTCGGTGGATCACGGGACGGCCTTTGACATTGCCTGGCAGGGCGTGGCCGACCCGCGAAGCCTCTTTGCCGCGGTCCGGGTGGCCGCCGAAATGGCCGCCGGAAGAAAGGCCCGGGAGGGTGGATTATGATTGGGGTGATTGCCGATGATTTGACCGGGGCGGCCGAACTTGGAGCGGTGGGATTGCGCCATGGATTGCGTGCGGAGATCGTGGTGAGCGGCAAACCCAGCGGCGAGGCGGACCTGGTATGCGTGGACACGGATTCGCGCTCCTGTGCTTCGGAGGAAGCGGGGCGGCGGGCGGCGGCGGCGGCAAAACTACTGCGCGCGGCCAAGGCGCGCTGGATTTACAAGAAGGTCGATTCAGTTCTGCGCGGGCAGGTGACCGCCGAGGTGGAATCGGTCATGCGACAGCTCCGGCTCAAGCGGGCGCTGCTGCTGCCGGCCAACCCATCGCTGGGGAGGAAGATCCAGGGCGGACGGTATTTCGTCCGGGGCCGGCCGATCCACAAGACGGAATTTGCCCGCGACCCGGAGCATCCCCGCACGTCTCCCCAGGTGCTGCAGCTGTTGAGCCCCTCGCTCAACACGCCGGTTTGCGTGAGCAATGGGCGCGGGGTTCTCCCGGAGGTCGGCATCGTCATCGGCGAGGCGGCGACGTCGCAAGACGTCCGGCGCTGGGCATCCCTCCGGGATTCGCGGACGTTGTCGGCCGGCGGATCGGAATATTTCGGCGCGTTGTTGACTGCGGAAGAGAGGAAAAGGCCGTTGCCGGCGGCCGAGGTTTTGTCGAAAGGAGCGGTCCGGCGGGAATTGTTCATTTGCGGCACCGCTTCCCAATCGTCGCGCAAATTTGTGAAGGCGGCACGGGTCCGGGGGACGCCGGTCTTTTCCCTGCCCTCCGAACTGGCCTGGAGCACCGAGTTTACGCCGGGCGCCGCCGACGTCATCAGCCAGCGGGTGATTGACATGTTTCAATCGCACTGGCGCGTGATCCTGAATGTGGGGTTGCCGCCGGTGCGGGAGACCGCGGTGGCCCGGTTGCTGTCGGATCACCTGGTGAAGATCGCCGGGATGGTACTCCGGGAGGTGAGTATCGGGCATGTGTATGCGGAGGGGGGCGCCACGGCGGCGGAACTGGTCCGTTGCATGGGCTGGGCGCGCCTGAGTGCGTTGCGCGAAACGGCCCCGGGCGTTGCGACGCTGGCGATTGAAGGCAACGAATCCCAGTTGCTCACGGTCAAACCCGGGACGTATGCCTGGCCGGAAGAGTGGACAGAAGGTCCGACAACCTGATAAAAAACCCCATGGTCAAACCCCACGGATCTCCAGAAAATTTGACCTTCGTCGATCCGTCGCCGATTGCCCGGCGGCTGTTGTGGCATCTGTTTTCGATCGGCTCCCGCCGTTTGGACAAGCCGGACCATCATCAGCGTTTTGAAAAGCCGGGCGCGCATTTGTTTTGGGTCCAATCCGGCGAAGGGGAATTGGAGCATGAGATCGGGCGTTTCGATCTGAGGCGCGCGAAGAAAGTCTGGCTGGTGGACATGGGCAAACCGCGGACGTATATCCCGGCGGCCAGCCGGCATCTGACCATCATCGGGTTTCGGTTTGGCGGGCCGGGCCTGGAATTCTGGCACGAGGAAATCCGGGGCGACGGCAACGCGGAATTCGTTCTCGATGACTTTGGGTTTGTCAAACAGGCGTACGGGGAACTGCTGCGGCTGGTGCGTCGCCGGCCCACCGGGTGGGAATGGCAGATTCACGTGGTGATCACGAACATGCTTGGGAAGCTGCTCATGTCGCGGCATTTTTTGGATTCGCCCCACGCCGAACTGCCCGAACCGGTCGTGCGCGTACTCAACGCCATCTCCGCCAACCCCCTTCGTGACTGGAAGGCGCGGGAACTGGCGGCGGTGGGCAAGGTCAGCTATTCCGGGTTACGCGCCCTGTTCCAGAAATCCGGCCAGGGAACGGTGCACGAACACATCCAGCGCGCCCGGCTTGACCAGTCCCGGCTGTTGCTGGCCGACAAACGGCTCTCGGTGAAGGACGTCGCGGCGCAACTGAGCTTTTCGAGCGAATTTTATTTCAGCCATTTTTTCCGCCATCATACCGGCATGACGCCGACGGAGTTTCGGCAGCACTTGAAAGGGTGAAGTGGGGAAACATCGAACATCGAACATCGAACGCCCAACATCGAACACTTCGCCGTTTCGGAGTTTGTTCGGTCGATGTTCGATGTTCGATGTTCGATGTTGTCTTTTCGCTGCAACGTTGCTCGTGGCAATGTTATCGGCCTCGGGGCAGGACACGCAGCGCCAGTATCTTTCCGGCCGGGACAAGGACGATGCCGTGCCGTGGAAATTTTTCTGCACCACGGGCGGGCAATCCGGTTATTGGACCAATCTCATCGTGCCTTCGAACTGGGAATTGCACGGGTTCGGCACCATCAATTATCACCGCGATGCGACCAATCCGTCGCCGGAGCAGGGGCGGTATGAGCACGATTTCGAGGTGCCTGCCGGTTGGGCCAAAGACCGCGTGTTTCTGGTGTTTGAAGGCGTGATGACGGACACGGATGCCCGGCTCAACGGCCAATCCGTCGGCCCGGTGCACCAGGGCGGGTATTACCGCTTCAAGTATGAGGTGACCAAACTATTGAAGTTCGGCGCGACCAACCGGCTCGAAGTCGCCGTGGACAAACATTCGCAGGACGCTTCCGTCAACCGGGCGGAGCGCACGGGCGATTACTGGATGTATGGCGGCATCTACCGGCCGGTTTACCTGGAGGCCGTGCCGCAACAATTTATCGAGCGGGTGGCGATTGATGCCCGGGCTGACGGCCAATTCACAATGGATGTTTTTGTAAATGGTGCGACGAAGGCCGAAACGGTGGAAGCGCAGATCATCATGCTGGATGGCAAGCCGGTTGGCCCACCATTTGATATTCAAACTCAAATCCCCTCACCCCAGCCCTCTCCCCGCTTGGGCGGGGAGAGGGAGAAGATTCAATTAGCCGCTCACATTCCCTCGCCACAACAATGGACGGCCGAAACGCCGAACCTGTATCGCGTCGCAGTCCGGCTCAAGGAGAAGAACAAAGTCATCCACCAAATCGAACAACGTTTCGGCTTTCGCACATTTGAGGTCCGGGACGGTGACGGCCTTTACCTCAACGGCCGGCGGGTGGTGATGAAAGGTTGCTGCCGGCATTCGTTCTGGCCCGATTCCGGACGCTGTCTCAGCCCGGCCATTCACCGGCTGGACATCGAGACGATGAAGGACATGAACATGAACGCCGTCCGCATGTCACATTACCCGCCGGACGCGGAGTTCCTGGATTTATGTGATGAACTTGGCCTGTACGTGCTCGATGAGCTGGGCGGCTGGCACCACTACTACGACATGGACCCCGGCACGAACCTCGTCGCGGAAATGGTCACGCGCGACGTGAACCACCCGTCCGTTTTGTTCTGGGACAACGGTAACGAAGGGGGGTTCAACACGAACTTCGACAAAATCTTCGTCGCGTACGATCCGCAACAACGACGCGTGCTGCATCCGTGGATCCCGTTCAATGGCGTCGATACGATCCATTATCCGACGTATGATTTCGTAAAAATTGCCTGCGAGGGTCACCCGGTCTATTTCCGCAAGAATGCCTACTACACCGACACGAATGACACCGCCAAATACATCTTCATGCCGACGGAATTCCTGCACGGCTTGTACGACGGCGGCGCCGGTGCGGGGCTCGAGGACGTGTGGGCGCTGATGCAAGCCAGACCGTATCTCGGCGGCGGCTTCATCTGGTCCTTCCTGGATGAGGGTGTTCACCGGGCCGACACCGGACAGATTGACGTTGCCGGCAATGAGGCGCCCGACGGCATCGTCGGCCCCTACCGCCAACGGGAAGGGAGTTTTTACACCATCAAGGAAATCTGGTCGCCCATCGTGATCCTGGAAACCAATTTGCCGGTCCCGCCAAGCGGGAGTGACGTCACCTTGACCGTCGAAAATCATTTCAGCTTCACCGATGCGAACCGGTGCAAATTCACCTGGCAATTACGCCGGTTTATTGTTCCCGGCCGCGCGAATTCAGGCGATGAAACCGTCATCGCCGAAGGCACCGCGGAGCCGCCGGCGATCGCGCCCGGAGAGCGGGGCCGGTTGCGCCTGAACCTGCCGGAAAACTGGCAGCACACGGGGAAAACTGCCGAAGCGGATGTGCTGACCTTGCAGGCCAATGATCCGGATGGACGCATGCTGTGGACCTGGGCCTGGCCGTTGCGGCAATGTGAAATCCTGCCGTCGGACGTTGGCATCACCGCTCGCGACGACAACTTTGGCGGTACGAACAATGGTGTGATGGAATTGAAGAGTCAGGATCTCGTGGTGCGAATTGACGGGCAGACCGGTGAATTAACGGATGTTGAGCGCGCCGGGGAAAAATATTCGCTGGCCAACGGCCCGCGGCTCGTAACGACCAATTCGACGCTGAAAAAGGTCGCCTGGCAGCTGCGCGACGACGGCTGGTTGCAATGCGATTACACCTACGCCGCCGAGGGGACGAACAATTACTTCGGGGTCGCGTTCGATTATCCCGAAAATCTTGTGAAATCGAAGCGGTGGCTGGGCGATGGACCGTATCGGGTCTGGAAAAACCGGGTGCGCGGCCCGACGCTGGGCGTCTGGGAAAACAAGTACAACAACACCATCACCGGCTGGCGCGACTGGATTTATCCGGAATTCAAGGGCTGTTTCGCCGGCGTACGCTGGCTCCAACTGAACACCCAGGAAGGGACCCTCACCGTGGTGCCGAAGAACATTCCCTACGTGCAGGTGCTGACGCCGGAATTTCCCCCGGCTAAACTGGCGAGAGACACGACTCCGTCACTCCCGCAGTGCGGTCTCGGGTTTTTGGACGCCATTCCGCCGATCGGCAGCACGGCCCAGACGGCGGACGCGGTCAGCCCGCAAGGGAAGCTGGCCGAGGCGCATGGTGAGTATTCCGGCTCGGTCAGTTTCTACTTCGGCAAACTGCCGTGATGGGACGGTCGCGCTTCCAACAATCAGTTTGGGATGGACGACCGGGGTAAACAGCGTTTGAATCCCTCGCATGGCAGCGGTGAACAATAATGAAATGACTCCGCTACAATACCAATGACATGACGGGCGAAGCGTTAAAAGCCAGGGCAGAAAAAGGAGATGTAGCAGCGCAATGTTCTCTTGGTTTCGATTACTTTTTGGCGAGGGTGTCACTAGGAACTTTACAGAAGGGGTCGCGTGGTTAACCAAAGCAGCGGAGAATGGTGATGAGACTGCGCAAAATTTACTTGGTACTTTCTATGAAAACGGCACACGCGGCGCAGTGCTCAAAGATTATGTTGAGGCAGCCAAATGGTTTCTTCGTGCGGCAAAGCAAGGTGATAGTCAGTCCCAAATAGATATTGCGAATATGTATGAGAAGGGTGACGGAGTCATGCAGGATTATGTGGAAGCTTATAAGTGGTTGAACATCGCGGCAACTTCCACCAATAAGCCGCCAGCTGGTATCAAAATGGATGATTTTAGCCCAGAGGAGAGAGAAGCTCTTCGTCCGATTGCAGATAAAGCAAGAGAAGCTCGCGAAAAACTCGCCCAGCAAATGACAGCAGAGCAGATTGCCCAAGCACAGCAGTTGGCTCGTGGTTTTAGGCTGCGCAAAGAAGGTTCAAGCAGTTCCGTTTCGCCTGACGACCTCACGGCTACCGGCACTGGCTTTTTCATCACGGAAGGTGGTTATTTAATTTCCAATTATCATGTGGTCAGAGACGCAACGAAAATTCGTTTGTCACGAGCACGGGATTGATTGACGCCAAGATGGTGCGCGTGGATGCAGCTAATGATTTGGCTTTGCTGAAAGCGCAAGGACGGTTTGCGCCGTTGCCGGTGGCGGCGAGCCGGGGCGTGAAGTTGGGCGGCACGGTGGCGACGGTGGGTTTTCCCAACATCGGTTTGCAGGGGTTTGCGCCCAAGCTGGCCAAAGGGGAAATCGTGTCGCTGTCCGGCGCGGCGGATGATGCGCGGTATTTCCAGATCAGCGTGCCGGTGCAGCCGGGCAATTCGGGCGGCGCACTGGTGGATGAGCATGGGAACGTGGTGGGTGTGGTGTCGGCCAAGCTGGATGCGTCGGTGGCGCTGGCCGCGAGCGGGGCGTTGCCGGAGAATGTGAATTATGCGGTCAAAAGCAGTTTTCTGTTGAGCTTCCTCGAATCCGTGCCGGCGGTTTCAGCCAAGCTGAAAGAACCCGCCACGGCGGATCGGAAGTTTGAGGATGTGGTTAAATCCGCACAGGATGCAGCTGTTTTGGTTTTGGTTTATTGAAGACTTTAAACCGCGAAATACGCGGAATACGCGAAAAATTAAACGGCATGGAAGTTGGGGACTCGTGGAACTCGCCCCTCTGATATTTCGTGTATTTTGTGTATTTCGCGGTTAAGAAATTCCGTTCAGGCGGCGGTAAATGCCAAAGACGGCGCGCACGGAGTGACGCGCCCTACCTGTCGAATGGAACCGCTGATTTATGCTCATTAGCGCTAATGAGCGGAGATTAGCGGTTGGAGATGAACTTGTATTGGCCCGAGGCAACGGCAAAGACGGCCCGGCCGTTTTCCATCCGTAAGAAGGTCACGCCATTGGCCTGGGCCGCCGGTTTCCCGCCTTCGGTCACGGATTCCGCCGTTTTGGCCGGCATAAAGACCATTGCGGTTGTGTTAGCGGGGATTGCCACCTCCAATGTGAATTTGTCGCCGGTACGTTTCCAGTCGCTGATAATATTCCCACGGATGGAATCGTAGCTGGCCTTCACCCAAGTCAGGTCGCCGACGGGTTGCGGGTTGATGATGATTTTTTCGAAGCCCGGTCCGGCGGGATCGCAGCCGATGCCGGCGAGGTCATGATAAAACCATTCCTGGATTTGGCCGAGCATGAAATGGTCCTGGGAAGAGCCGCCGTTCCACGCCTCGGTGAGGCTGGTTTTGCCTTTCTTCAACTGCATGCCATAGCCGGGTTTGTCCGACTGGTTGTTCATGTCAAAAATCACGTCCGAACGTCCGCCGTCGGCCAGGGCGCGGAGCAGATAGCGGTAACCGACGTCACCGGCGGTGAGCGAATTGGTGTGGGCGCGTACGTCGCGGACGATGGCATTCAAAACACCAGATCGATTGGTGGTATCCACGAGCCCCATCACGAGCGGGATGGCATTGGCGCATTGCGACCCGGTGGCGTAACTGCAGTTGGTCGGATTGAAGAATTCCCGGTTGAACGCGGCATAAATTTGTTCGGCCTGACTTTCAAATCGGGCCACGTCATTGGTTTCACCGAGCAATCCGGCGATTTGCGAAAGGATCCAGTTATCGTAGAAATAAAAGGCCGTGGCGACCGGCGTCACGGGCGTGAGTTGCGCCTCCCCGGGAGCTTTAGGGCCCAGGTCGTACCAGTCGCCCAGGCCATGATCGACGATGTTGTTGCTCGCGGTAGTGCCGAGGTAGGCGACGTATTTTTTCATCACGTTGTAGTGTTTGCGCAGCAGGTCGAGGTCGCCGTCAAATTCATATTGTTGCCACGGGATGATGATGCCGGCGGCGCCCCATTCGAGCGAATCGCGGAAGTCGCCCTTGAACCTGGTATATTCCGGCGCGGTGGTGGGGATGAGGCCGTCGTCGAGCTGCGAACCGGCGATGTCATTGAGCGTTTTGGTAAACAGTTGTGCCAGGTCCCACTCATAACGCAACGCCGGGCCGTTCAAATGGTCTTGCTCCAGCCAGCCGAGCCGTTCGCGGTGCGGGCAGTCGGTCATGATGCTCACCATGTTGTTTTGTTGCGCCCAGCGGACAAGCATGCGGATGCGGTTGAACAGCGGGTTGGAACATTCGAATTCACCGACTGGCGCCGAATCGGCATGGATCACAATCCCAACCAATGATTTGATTTTTGGCAAAGCAGCCTTCGTCGATGGTTGGTCGGTAGGGCGCGTCACTCCGTGCGCGCCGTCTTGAGTCGTCCCGGCATCGGCGGGCAGGGGACTGCCCGCCCTACCTGCAGGCTCATGGTGCACCTGCACGTAGCGGCAACCGATGTAAAAAAACTTTGGCGACCACGTTTCCGTGCCGGCGGTGGCCTTGGTGAATTCGCACCACACGGGGCCGCGTCGTCCCACGCCCATCGAACTCTGGGTGATCGAACCGTCTTCGTTGGTCAATTCCGCCGGCAGGAGCCGCACGCTGCTGCCGGCCGGCCCGCTCACCCGGATTTGCGGGATGTGCGCGGCGTTCTGGCCGAGATCGAAGACCACGTCGCCGTTGCTCAGCGTTTGCCGGGCGACCGGCTGGTGGATCTGAAATTCACGGATCGGAGGCGCAGCGCAGGAAAGTCCCCTGAGCTCACCGCCGGGACCGTTCACGACCAGCGCGGGTTCCCATTTGGCATCATCGAAATAAGGTTTATCCCAGCCCGGCTGCACGAGCCGCGCGTCAAAGTCTTCGCCGCCGTAAATGTGAGAGAAAGTGATCGGGCCGGGCGCGGTACGCCATTGATCGTCGGTGCCGATGGTTTCCACCGAGCCGTCGGAGTATTCGAGCCGGATTTGGGCGATGGCCATGAGCGGGCCGAACGAGCCCTTGAATTTGGTGAAGCGCGGGCCGCCGTGGACGCGATACATGCCGTTGCCGAGAAAGAGTCCGGCGGCGTTTTTGCCTTTGCTCAGCAGGGACGTGATGTCGCGGGTGTCGTAGAGGCAGGTCTGGTCGTATTTGGTCCAGCCGGGTGAGAGGTAGTCGTCGCCGGCTTTTTTGCCGTTGAGGGTCAATTCGTACTGGCCGAGGCCGCAGACATGGATCAGCGCGGATTTGAGCCCGGGTTTGACGGTGAAATCACGGCGCAACAGCAATGTTTCAAAATTGGTGGATAGCGCAGTGATCCACTTGGCCTGCCAATCGTTGGGGTTGAGCAAACCCATCGTCCAGGCAGCCGGTTTGCTCCACGCCGAAACTCTTTCATTCATGTCCCAGACCCGGACCTTCCAGAAGACTTCCTGCGATGATTTCAACGGCTGGCCGGCATAAGGAACCTGGGCAGTTTCGTCCGCGTCAACTTTGCGGCTGTCCCATAAATCGCCCTGGTCGTTTTTGAGCAGAGCCGGTGATGACGCGACGAGGATCTGGAAGGCGGTTTGCTTCTGGCCGCGCTCCGGGCTGGCCACCGTCCAGAACAGGCGCGGATTGGGCGAGTCCACGCCCAGCGGATTGACGGCATAATCGCAGCGCAGTTCCGCAGCGGTCAGTCCGGCAGCATGCGCTGTCGATGTGGCCCAAAAGGCCCATGCGGCCAACATTATTTTTTTCATGGTGACAATAAATCGCGGAAGGCCGGTTCCAGCCCGGCGGCGTTTTTGATTTTTTCGGAAACCATCGGGCCGTTGTTTGTCCAGACGTTGCCGGGGCCGTTTGCGTTCTTCAGAAATTTCTCCGCCGGACACCAGTTATCGCGCACGGTGATGAACGACGAGCCTTCGTCGAGATAAAGATAGAACCAGTGGTCCGGGTCGGGAACATACGGGCTCATTACGATGTCGGAGACGGCATTTTCGCTGACGACGGTGCCGGGCTGAGCCGAAAGTGTATAAATGCCCGCGGTATCCCCCGTGCGCGTGGCGATGTGATGGATGCGGTTGGCGTAAATGACATTGTCACGCATGCAATTGGTCAGTTTGGTCCAGCCCCAGCCCAGGCTGATGCCGGTATAGGGCAGGTCGCTGACTTCATTATGCTGGATGGCAGTTTGCCGCACGTAACCGGCGGCGATGCCCACGGAACCCCAGTCTTCGGCGCCGCAATCAGTCAGGAGATTATTGGCGATGGTTTCATGCGTGCAGATTTCCCGTTCGTCCTTCGGGTTATAGGCGATGTGTGTTTCCACGGCGGCATCGGAGTATTTGCCGAGTTGAATCCCGTTGCCGCCGAGGTCGCGGAACACGCAGCCCTCGATCATATCGTCATGCGTGCCGGACTGAACGTCCAGCCCAGCCGCGGCCATGTGCTCGAAGCGGCAGCGCTCGAAGGAAAGGTGGTTTGCGTTGATGACGGAAACCCCGCCCGGCGCGCGGCCCAGCCAGGCCTGGTTTTCCAATTTGGGCCGTTCGGCGGTCCCGTGTGGTTTCAAACGATAGGCCTCCAGCATGAACATGCTCGCCTGAAGTGGAACATGTCCAGCCTCGGACGGTCGCCGCCAAGTCGCGTGCGCGAAACGGATGTCCCGGAAGGCAAGATGTTCGACCGGCCGATCCGGGGTGCCCTCCACCCGCACGAGCGTTTCGAGCGCGGGGGCGGCAACCCTGGCCTGCGTCAGGTCTTCGCCGGGTCGCGGCCAGTAATAAATTTTGCCGGCGGCCGGATCGGCAAACCATTCGCCGGGTGAGTCGAGAAATTCAACCGCGTTCGCCAGAAAGAACGGCGCCTGGTAATTGGTCGTCACGGTCACCGGCGGCCAGGGATGCTCGAATTCAATTTTGCCTTCCGGCTGCTGGAAAGTGAAGCCAACCCTGTTGGTTTCGAAGTGCAGAGATTTCACGCGCAGCACGGCGATTTCCCAGACCTGGTCAATGACCATTTCCAGTT
>CAYPSF010000026.1:0-35439 GCA_964413165.1 uncultured Bifidobacteriaceae bacterium | reverse complement strand
CGACGGAAAATTTATTCATGAGGCTGCAGGCTGTTCTCGTAGATTTTTTCGTAATTGGCGGCCATCGCCTGGCCGGTCATGCCTTTGTTGAGGATGTTGATCCGGGCCTGTTCCGCCAATCGCCGCCGTTGATCCGGCTGCTGGATCAATTCCACCAGCGCTCCAGCCAGGGCGTTGGTCCGGCCGGCTGGAAACAGCAGCCCGGTCCGGTTATGAGTGATCAATTCCGGGATGCCGCCCACATCGCTGCCGATGCACGCGCAGCCAAAAAACATTGCTTCCTGCAAAGCCAGACCCAGCGCTTCCATGAGGGAAGGTTGAACAAAAATCGCCGCTCGTTGCATGAGTTCCTGGGGTGCGGAATGGCTACCCAATAGTTGAATGCGGTCCCCCAGGCCGGAGGTTGTGCGGATTTGTTCAATCATCCCGGCGCAGGCATCTTCCAGCACCGGTCCAGCTATCAGCAGTTTCCAGTCGGGATGTTGCCCGGCAACCTGGGCAAAGGCCCCGGCCAGGAGATGCTGGCCTTTTCGCCGGGCCACGTGCCCCACGGCTAGAATGATTTTCTCGCGGTCGCTCCGTACCGGGGTTTCGGCTGCGGCAGCATCCAGTTGTGAGTGATAAACAAAATCAATTTTCCGTGCGAGCAGCGGAAAATGCCGTTTGAGTTGGTTGGCATCGTGCCGGGAGTCAGTCAGGACCCGTGAGGTGTGGGCCAACGTATAACTGCAACTTGCCCAAACTGGAGGCAACAATGCCAGTTTGTACCACAGCGGACGGTCTTTGGCGCAGTAATCCTCGAGCAGCGGGGTGACCTGGTGCGCGGAAAAGAGGGAGAAGATTCCCGCCCGGGCCAACAATGGGAGCGGACTTTTTCGCACATTTCGATTCCCCCATCCCAGATTTCCACCGGAATGAAAATGGACGAGGCGAACGCCGCGTCTGCCGATATTTTCCGCAAACTCACCTGCTGCAGCGGGTGTGAGTCTGGTTGAATCAAAATGGACATGCCCGCGGAGCCTCGACCAACACGGATGCTTTTGCAGTTCCTGCGGGTCATCGGGAGAAATTAGCAGCACTTCGTAGCCGGTCGAAAGGTGTTTCAGTAACGACTCGACAATAACACTCACGCCGCCCCGCAAAGTCAGAGGATAGTCGAGGGCGATTGCAATCAGCGTTCGGTCAGCCATGATGGGGTGAGTGCGCCAGCACAACTATTTTGCCGCCAAGGACCGGATGACGCGCGCGGGATTCCCGGCGGCCAGAGAATTCTCCGGAATGTCCGATGTGACCACACTGCCCGCGCCGATCACCGACCGGTTGCCGATTTTCACGCCCTTAAGAATGATGCTTCTGGCTCCGATGAACACCCGGTCACCAATTTCGACCGGCGCGGATTTGGCCGGTTGGTTTTCGCCGATGGGATAGCCGTGGAAATCGGAATCCACGATCATGCATTCCGCGCCGATGAGTGTGTTCGCGCCAATGGTGATGCCTTGAGCACAGGAGAGAACCGAGTTGCTGATGCCGGCGCCGTCCTTGATGATGATGCGGGCGCCGGAGGTGCTGGTAATAAAGCTCAATCGCCGGCTGGGCGCCAGCGGATTGAACCGGGACATCGAGTTGAGCGAGACGTCATCGCCAATTTGCACCACCGAACCTTTCTTGAGCCGCACCTCCGGCAGACCATGCACCCAGCCGCCGCCGCCGATTTTCACCCCGCGACTGGTAAGCCAGAGGCGGCCAAGTTGGGTCAGTAATTTGAGCAATAACAGGCGCATCGGATATTTTGTGGTCGGCTGGCAGCCAGCGCCCAAGAGTTTTAGCCGCAAAGAGGGAGCATTTCAAGCCGAAGGAATTTTTCCCCAGGTAAGAGCTTGTCATCGGTGAAGCCAATATGTTTGCTTCCAGCATAAAACCCGGTTAAGAAACCGCCACCGGAAAGCCGAAGTCGAATTGTACCAATGAAAATCCTCTGGATTTGCGGACTTCCCCAGGAAGTGCAGCGTGAAGTTTTGCGCAACCAGGATCATGGCGCTTATGCGGCCTGGTCGTGGATTATGGGGCATCTTCCCCCACCGGATGGAATCGAGTTGCACATCGCCTGCCGGACGGCACGCCACACTTCCCCTCAGGAATTCACCTACCGGGGCGCTCGCTTCCACCTGATTCCGGTGAAGGCACGAGCACGGGTGTTTTGTCTGTTTCAATTCGACTGGCTTTTCTTTCGCGAACTGGCAAAGCAGATAAACCCGGATGTCATCCACGGGTGGGGAACGGAGGATGCCTACGCTCTCATTGCTATCCGGTTGTCTCCGGAACGGCATCTGGTCCAGATTCAGGGAAATATCAATACCTACCGGAAACGCGTGCCAATGCCGTGGCAGGCCATTTTGGCGGCCTGGAGCGAGCGCATGGCGTTGGCCCGCGCCCGTCATGTCGTCGCCGAAAATGAGTATTCACTCGAGTCCGCGTGGCCGATGATTCGGACGAAATCCGTCCATATAGTTGAACACCCGATTCGCGCCGGCTTTTGCACCGCGCCGCCGGCGGATGGGGAGGGCAGGCAGATTCTTTATTTGGGTGCCATTGAGGAACGCAAGGGGATCTGGGATGCACTGGAAGCATTCCGTGGCGGTGCGCCAGCGGATTGGAAACTGATGATCGTGGGAAATGGAGAAGCTGGGACGGTTGCAAGATTGCGCCGGTCGATTTCGGAAAACGATCTACATTCCCGGGTGCGGCATCATCCCCAATTGAGTACTGCGGAGATTGTTTCGCTGATGCAGGTTTCGAGTGTTTTTCTTCTGCCAACGCGGATTGACACCGGCCCGACGGCATTAAAGGAAGCCCTGGCGATGGGGCTTTGGCCGGTATGCTATGACAACAGCGGACCGGCCTATTACATCAGGCGGTTTCAATACGGCAATCTGGCTGAAGACCTGAAGATTGCGGATTTGACCGCGGTGCTTAGACAAGTGCTGGCCACCCAACCTTGGAAGCAGATGGTGAATCGCACGAAAATTGAAGCGCACATCCGCCCGCACTTTGACCGGGGCAGAATCTGGCGCGACTTGACGACTTTATATCGCAACATTTCTTCTGCGTGACAGTTCTTTCATTGACCACCCTCGAAGCCAGGAATCAGACCGTTCCTCCGGTTTCGCAGAGGCCGCCAATGGGCGAATGGCTGAATGTTTGGGGTTTCACCTTCAGGCGGTCCGGGCGGAGCATGGCTCGCGCCGCGTAAACCCGGAACTCCGAACGGAGGCAGTGTTTGGCTGTGCCTATCCGTTTGTCGGTCAGAACAATCCTTGCGGATTTGTCTGCGACTGAGCTAGATTAGTCGAAGCTACGAACGAATGTTTTTCATGATGTAAATGAATAATGCCCCCGCCATACTGCGTTCGCTCATCACGTTTGCCTTGATTATTCCGCTTGCGGTGGTCGTCGGTTACATGCTGACGAACCCGCTGCAATACTCAACCTTGGCGATTTTTGGCGTACTGGCCCTCGCGTTAATATTCCCACTGTTGATGAAATGGCACTATCCCTTGATGTTGTTCTGCTGGAACACGTCTGCCGTCGCGTTTTTTGTGAAGGGAGCGCCCGCTTTTTCGTTGGTCATGATTACCTTGAGCCTGGGTATATCGGTGGCTGAACGGATGTTAAGCCAGGAAAAACAATTCATCCGGGTGCCACAAATCACATGGCCGTTGCTGTTCTTGATCGCCGTGGTGCTGTTTACCGCCAAGATGACAGGCGGGTTTGGTTTGCGAGCGTTTGGCTCGGAGGTGTACGGCGGAAAGAAGTATGTTTTCCTGATCATCGGCATTTTGAGCTATTTTGCCGTCACGGCGCGACCCATCCCGCCGGGAAAGGCAAAATGGTATATAGCACTGTTTTTTCTGGGGGGAACGACAATGCTGGTGGGGGATTTGTATCCCATCACTCCTTCGTTCCTTCATTTCGTCTTTTGGATAATTCCACCCAGTGGCCTGTCGTACGAAGGCAACAATAGCATCGAATTAGGGGTGACACGATTGGGGGGGGTCGGTGCGGCCGGAATTGCGTTTTGCCTGTGGATGATGGCGCGATATGGCATCCAGGGAATTTTCTTGGGTGGCAAATGGTGGCGTTGGTGCCTGTGGATCGTCAGTTTTTTGCTGGTTTTTCTGGGCGGCTTCCGGTCCGGAATTTTTGCGGTAGGAGCAACTTTCCTCGTGATGTTCTTTATGGAAGGCATGCACCGCACCAAATTGCTGCTGGTTGCCATCTTGTCGGGTATAGTGACCATTACTGCCATCATTCCCCTGGCCCCGCACCTGCCCTTCACGTTTCAACGGGCACTTGCTTTCCTGCCCTTGAACATCAGCCAGGAGGCAAGAACCTCGGCGGAGGACAGCACCAACTGGCGTATGGAAATGTGGAAGGCATTGATGCCCCAAGTGTCGCAACATTTGCTGGTGGGCAAGGGTTACGCCATCACGGCGGAAGATTTTCAAATGATGGGTTATGACTCGTCCTTTCACGCCGTTGACCCCAGCCAGCAAGGGCTGGCGCTGGCGAGTGATTATCATAATGGCGTGCTTTCAGTGCTCATCCCGTTTGGTATCTGGGGCTTGGCGGCCTATGTCTGGCTCATGTTGGCAGGCCTATGGGTGTTGTATAACAATTGGAAACATGGTGATCCAGCATTACGGACAGTGAATACACTGCTGCTTGCGACCTGTCTGCTGGAATTTGTGTTATTCGCGTCGTGCATGGCCGGTCTTTTTTTCAGCTATGGCTGCGGCTATTGGGCTGGCCACGTCGGGCTGAGCGTGGCGTTGAACAACGGTGTGTGCAAGCCAGCGCCTCGTGAATCAGACCAGGCAAAACAGGCGCGCAATCTGGTGAGGCCTTTCCCGCGACCCCGCCCGGCGTTTCAGCGGTATCGGACCGGTCTGTGAATGACTTGCGCCGCGACTGCTTGAAACCCAAATTACTCATTGTGGAATTGTGGGGACTGGGCGATCTGGTCCTCGCGACGCCATTTTTGCGCGCGGCCAGCGAACGGTTTGACGTCACGTTGCTGGCCAAGCCTCATGCGCTGGAATTGCAACCCCGCTTGTGGCCCGGGGTCCGGGTTATCACCTTTAGCGCACCTTGGACCCCATTCAAGGGCAAGTATCGCCTGTGGCACTGGCCATGGCGGGAAATGTTCCGTCTGCGACGGCAATTGGCGGCGGAACAGTTTGAGTACGGCTTGTCCGCGCGCCTGGATCCGCGCGACCATCTGTTGCTCCAACTCGTCGGCGTGAAAAACCGGATCGGGTTCCCGCGTCTGGGCAGCGGGATTTTTTTGACCCGACGGCTGGCCCAGCCTGAGTTCCTGGAACATCGGTACGATTTCTGGCGGATAATCGGAAAGGCCCTCGGCATTGAATTGCCGGAGCGCACAAAAATCCCCCTGCCCAAGCCGCAAGGTAACAGACCCGTGCTGGTGCATAGCGGCGCCCGGTTGCCGCCACGGATGTGGCAGTTGGAAAATTATCACGCGCTCGTCCGGCATCTGCGCGAGAGCGGCCGCATCGTGCAGGTGGTCTGCGACCCGGGCCAGCAAAGCTGGTGGCAAAAAACCGGCGAAGCTTCAGTCGCCTGTCCCCACACTGTTACCGAGTTGTTTCACCTCGTTGATCAGGCAGGGCTATTCATCGGCAACGATTCCGGTCCGGGACATCTCGCGGCGATTTGCGGTGTGCCGACCTTCACCATCCTTGGTCCAACGTTACCTGAATGGACGCCGCTCCATCCGGCGGCGGAATGGATTGAAGGCAAGGCGTGTCCCTACAAACCGTGCCTGGACTATTGCCGGTTCCCCACACCGCATTGCTTATGGAATGTCAGCGAGGATGAAGTCTGGCAACGCGTTGAAAAATTTGCCGCCACCCACCTGTCCAGCCAGCCCAGGTAAGGTCCGCCTTTGCCGCGCGCCATCCAGCTCGTTTTGAGCGTTCATACCAGTAGCGGTTGGGATTCAAATTTTGGCATTTGCCAGTGACATTGAATTGATTCCATTTAAGAATATCGCGTGATAAAGATAGGAATTAAATGCAACGCTGACCGGGGGGTGTCAATGAACCAGGAGGCTTGGCAGATCCAACCTGGTTTAAGCTTTGCCATCAGCCTGACACATCCTGAAAATCCATCATGATCGATCTGGTCTATTCGATTGCCGACCAGAATGTCGCGACGACCAAATCCATTGGAATTTACAATTTTTCGTTGCAGCTGGCGCAGCACCTGTCGGAGCACCCTCAAATCGGGAAATTCACGGTCTTCAGCAACGGGACGGTTTCACCCTGTTTGCGTCTGGCGGCAAAGGCGCGGGTCCAGGACTTTGATGCTGTCCACCGGAACAAGCTGGCCCGGATGTGGTGGGACCAATGGGGCCTTTACCGATCGGCGCGGGCTACCGGCCATCACTGGCTTTTCCTGCCAAAAGGCTTCGGCTCGTTTATGACGCGTCCACACCTGCAGGTCGCGGCCTTTGTCCATGATATCATGGAAGATTTCTATCGCCGGCATTATCCCGGGTCTCAGTCGAGACTGGAGTCGTTCTACTTTTCCCGCAGTCTGGCCGCGACACTTCGGCAAAGCGCGGTGATTTTCACCAACACCGAATTTTCGAAACGCGAGTTGACCAGCTGGGCTCAGCGCTCCGGATTGCCCGTCCCCCGGGTGATTGTGACCGGTTACGGCTTTGCCGTACCTGAACCGGGGCGGCCGGAAAAAGAAAACCGGGTTTTATTTTTTGCCAGCGGAATGCCGCACAAACGGACGGATATCGCCATCCGGTTTCTGACCCGCTGGCTTCGGGAGACGCAATATGATGGGGTCATTGATTGCATTGGCATTCACTCGCCTCAAATGGCCCGACCCGAAGGACCAGCCTGGCGGTGGATTGGCAGAGTGCCTCCGGCCCGCGCGCGCGACATGATGCGCCGGGCGCGGGCGGTCATCTATGTTTCCGAGTATGAGGGTTTTGGCATGCCCCCGGTGGAGGCGGTTTTGGAAGGCAGTTGCCCGGTTTTCTCTGATATTCCGCCTTTACATGAAGCCATGGGTGAAACCGGCTGCGCGTTTTCAAACGACTCGGAGGAGTCCTTCCTCCGGGCGATGAACCAGGCTCTCACCACACCTCCAGAAACCATCCATGTCTGGTCGGAACGACTGCTGCAGCGTCATTCCTGGCCGGCCGTGGCCGAAAAAATCCTGCAGGCACTTTCCCCAATGTGAAATTTGACCGGCCATCGAACTTCTTTGTTTATTTTCATTCGAAGACATGCTAATCTAGAAAAAATGGGAAAGCGCCGTGTGCCAAAAGTGCTCATCACCGGGGGAGCGGGATTCATTGGGATCAACGCGGCCTGCCGTTTTCTGCAGGAGGGCTGGCAGGTGTGTGTGTGGGACAATCTCTCCCGCCAGGGGGCCGAAAGCAATCTCCGGTGGCTGCAAAGCTTCGGGCCGGTTCATTTCTCCCGGATCGATGTCCGCCAGGAAAAGGCGGTGAATGAAGGCTTCCAGCGCGAACGGTATGATCTGGTGATTCATTGCGCGGGGCAGGTTGCCGTATCGACATCCCTGGTCCATCCCCGGCATGACCTGGAAAATAATGTCCTGGGGACCTTCAATCTTTTGGAAGCGGTCCGCCAATTTTGTCCGGAGACCTTCTTTATCTTCGCCTCCACCAACAAGGTTTATGGCAACCTGGAAAGCCTCGCCACCGTTGAACGCAACGGCCGCTACGAATGGGCCGATCGTTCTGGGGGGATATCGGAAGAACAGCCGCTCGATTTTTATTCCCCGTATGCCTGTTCCAAAGGGGCGGCTGACCAGTACGTGCGGGATTATTCCAGGATTTACGGATTGGCCACCGTCTGTTTCCGGCAATCCTGCATTTATGGCTATCGGCAATTCGGTCTGGAGGATCAAGGATGGGTGGCTTGGTTTCTGATTGCCCAGGCCTTGCGCCGGCCCATCACCATTTTTGGTGACGGGAAACAGACCCGGGACCTGCTCTTTATTGATGACCTGATTAACGCCTATTGGAAGGCGTGGCAGAAACGCGATAAAACCGCCGGCCAAGTTTACAACATCGGCGGTGGCCCGCAGAATCAATTCTCCATAAACCAGCTCATCCACTGGCTCAAGATGGAATGCGGCGCGCCGGTTGAAATCAATTTTGCCGCGCCCCGGCAGGGTGATCAAAGAGTGTTTGTTGCCGACGTCAGGAAAGCGCTGGCCGATTTTGCCTGGCGGCCTTCCTGTTCCGTCAAGCAGGGCATCCAAAAACTTCATCGGTGGGTGAACACCCATCTCGAATTGATTCGTGAAATGACCGTCACCCCGCCGCCGCTCTTGGTGGAAAACGCACCCATCCTGGAATCAATGCCATTTGAGGCCGGGTGTGGTTCCGCCAGCCCCCATTTTCGGCCAGCCGCGAGGCCAGACGTCTGATGCAGTGACGCATTTACCGGGGGCGGGTCGTTCCGAATCAGTGCCGGTAAATCGGGCCGGTTACAACCGGTTCCACCAGACCGCCGTGGGCTTGGGTACGTCAAATCGCACGCGCTGTTCGGAACTTTGCATCGTATAGATGGAGTAGCTGGTTGGTTTCAAAGAAAAATGTCCGGCGGCCAGCCGGTTCAGCCGGTGCTGCACAATCCAGACCGGCTTCAACGCCCGCACCCAGCCCGGGATCATGGCATCGGTTTCAGCCTTTTCCCGGATGGCATTTGGCTTTAAATTCATGTTCTCCCCGGTGTCGGCAAAAACCGAGGTGAAGGAATCGCATACCGCCATCGGCACCTTGTTTTTCATCAGAGCCAGTACCCAGTGAAAATCTCCGAGGTCGCGCCAGCGGGGGTCGAAGAAAATGCCACGTTCATGAACCACCCGGCGGCGCAGAAACAACGCGCAGGTCAAAGCGGAAAAACGAAACCAGAGGTGTTGCGGGTGCGGTGTCAGTGAATGCCGGTGGCAGATGTATTTGCCCGCGCCATCAGTAATGACGGCGCCTGCCAGCACAACATCAGCCTGCGGATTTTTTTCAAAAAAGTCGTGAACTGCCTTGAGTGCGCCGGGCAAATATTGCTCGTCGCAGTTGAGATAGGCGAGGATGTCGCCCGTGGCGCGTCGGTAACCACGGTTGACGGCGTCGTACATGCCGCTGTCCTTTTCGATGAACGCCTTCACACGTTTGTCGTGCGGCAGCCAGTCCTGGGTGCCGTCGTCAGAACAGGAATCCTGCACAATATGCTCAAATTCGACGCCCGGCTGGTCGGCCACCGAGGCGATGCAAAGCTTGAGCCAGCTTGAATTGCGGAAACTCGGGGTAATGATGGAAAAACTCACGCGAGATTTTTTAACACTCAGAGGTGTGGTTGGCAAATTGCTTTACTTCCGCCGGGCGGACACCCGGTTTCACGGCAGACCAGAGGCCACCACGAAGGCAGACTTTTCCCGATCAATGTTCCTTTCGACGGATCTTGATTTTGATTGCCCCGCGAACGTCTTGTCGACTGACCAAAATGAGATAACCACCCCCACCGGCGCCAGACAGTTTCCACCCCAAGGCTTCAGGAGCGTATTGGCGGATGGCGGACGTTACATCCCGGTTTGCCATACGTGGAAACATGCTGACCTGCGCCTCAAACGAGGCACGCATCTGGCGGCCCAATTCTTCTGCGTTCCTTTGCTGAATGGCTTGCCAACATTGATCCCCGGCAGCGGCCAGCGCCCGGACTCTTGCCGGTGTGATTCTCTTATCTTTGAGCACTTGAAAGCCGCCACGGCGCGGACCGAGTGGGATCAAGCAGAGGCGCTTCTCCAGCCAACGCAGAGTCTCCTCCTGATGCAGCGATGTGATTTTATTCGGCCAGTAATTGCCCTGGTAGTCCAGCCGGTTCAAACCGGGCAGCACAATGCCCAGAGCATCCTGAGAACCTGAGAATTCCGTGGTACCCGGCGGGTTCTCATAAGAAAAGAGGACGCGGGCAAGCTTTTCGGGATCTCCGCCCGGGATATCTGTTTGCCAGAGCTCGATGGCCCGGCGGCGGGAACTGGAAGCCATGCCGCTGCGTTCGTTGAACTCAATGGTCGGCTCCACCGAGATCACCAAGACCGGTCCCGCTCCGTATTTTGATACAAACGGCTGATCGAGCCAGCCGCCGGCAAGATCGATTCGGTAAGGGATGTGGCATTCCCGGCGAAGGCTGGTGGTTGATCGTGCCGGCAGATTGGCCCGTGGATTGCGTTTCAGGACGACATATCGGATACCCAGGCGTTGACAAAGCTGCATCTTAGCCGGCGTATTCCCGTCTTCATTTACCACAAAATAGTCAGGCGAAATGCGTTCCAAGTCCGCCAGGAAATCCATAATGCCGGAGCCCATATTCACGGAACAGGCTTTTACAAACTTCAGCGATTCGAGCAGATACTTCCGCTCTTCCTGGGTATTGACGGGAAATCGGCCCTTCAATTTCTTGATCGTCTGGTCTGAGCCAACGCCCACGTAGACATCCCCGTAAACCGACGCCTCCTCGAGGAATCGGACATGACCACTGTGCAACATGTCAAAACAGCCGCTGACAAAGACCTTCTTCTTTTGCATAACTTTCAATCAATCATCGGGAGGCAATTCATTCAAGGCGGTTCCACCAGACGGCGGTGGGCTTGGGTACAACAAAACAGACCCGCTGCGCCGGGCCGCCAAGCGTGTAAATAGAGTAACTCGTCGGCTTGAGTGAAAAATGGCCCGCCACGAGCCGACGTAACCGGTGATGCACTACCCAGGCCGGCCGAAGCCGGCGCGCCCACTTTGGCGCCATCTTTGCTGTCATCTCGATTTCCCGCATTCCTTCAGGCGACATGCCGAAGTTTTTGCCCGTGTCGGCAAAAACAGACGTGAAATGATCGCAGACCGCCATCGGCACCTTGTTTTTCAGCATCGCCAGAAACCAGTGAAAATCCCCAACGGCACGCCAGCGGGTGTCGATGAAGAGCCCGCGTTCGTGGACAACACTCCGGCGAAGAAACACCGCCGCCGTGAGCACCGAGAACTTAAACCACATGTGTTGTGGATGCGGAACCAGAGCGTGTCGATGGCAGATGTATTTTCCCTCGCCATCAGTGACGATGGTGCCGGCGAGCGCTACTTCGATTTGGGGATGTGCTTCAAAAAAATCATGGACAGTTTTCAAGGCGCCGGGCAGATATTGCTCGTCGCAGTTGAGATAGGCGAGGATGTCGCCCGTGGCGCGTCGGTAACCACGGTTGACGGCGTCGTACATGCCGCTGTCCTTTTCGATGAACGCCTTCACACGTTTTTCGTGCGGCAGCCAATCCTGAGTACCATCATCCGAACATGAATCCTGCACGAGGTGTTCGAATTCAACGCCCTTCTGGTCGGCCACCGAGGCGATGCAAAGCCTGAGCCAGTTCGAATTGCGAAAGCTCGGGGTGATGATGGAAAATTTCATGCCGGGATTTTAGCCATGGGGGCTGTCTCCTGGCAAACCGGAGTGATGAAAATTTCGCAGGCCCTCATTCGATAATCATTGGCGCTGGAATATTACCCTCCGGTGAACGATGAAAGTCGAGCCAGGTCGCGACATTTTGTCCGTTGGTGATTTCGCCGCGGAGGATGGCCAGGATCAAATCACGCGTCAACACCGTGTTGAATTGCCGGGGGTAGGCCGTGGCTTCGCCGCCTGCGGGGGGTTTTACCAGAAAAGGTATGCGCATGTCCCGTTTGCCATCGTACAGCTCGGATTGGCGCCACGAGTGATCGGCGCTCAGGATGACCCAGGTCCGGTTCCAATCGCCGGAGGTTTCCAGGACCTGGCGGAAAGCTCCCAATTCACGGTCCGCCAACATCAGGTTGTTGAAATAACCCTGCACCTTGGACATGGGCCAGGCGGTGAAACGATTCTGGTCCGGCAGATATACGCCTGGCCGGTGAGGGGGCGGCAGATGCAACAGTACCAGCCCGTAGGCGCTGTTGGAAACAACGGAGAGGGATTCAATGAAACTGTCATGATACATCTTGGCGCTCATCTGCCGGTAGTGGATGGTTCCCGTGAGGGAGAAAACCTGCTGCCACATTTCTGCCGAAAAGGTGGCTGCACGGGTGGGTTCAAACGACGGGTACGACCACCACGCACAGTAATTCAGCGCATTGGGCAACATGCGGTCATACGGCAGGTACCAACCCACCAGCGCGGTGTTGATTCCCAGGCCACGGGCTTCAGAAAAAACCGAAGGCAATGTGCTCCACCGTGCGGTTGCCCCGGTATCGGCAAACATGAGGTTCAAGTCTGAGGTGCCTTTCGCATCAACCAATGAGAGCCGCCGTCCGATGATCAACGAAGGCATGGAGTAAAGGGTGGCGTCGGCGGGCGCATAAGCGTCGGTTGCGAACAAGGATTCGGTTCGCAGGTGATCAAACGCGGGCAAAGACACGCCGGGGGGGCGCTGCTCAAATGCGATCCGGTAGTCCGTTTCATCAAAAATAATCCAGAGCACGCGCGGCCGGCCCGCGGGTACCGGTCCGGGCGGCGGCAACGCGATTTCGCCGGCACAATTGTTCTGATGCATTAAACCCAGGCAGATCAGGACATTTTTCGCCAGCATGGAAAACGCCAGCGGAAAGGCGATGGCAGCCGCTACCGCCGCCGCCCGGGCGATTCGCCCATGCTGCCACACCACCGTGGCAATGACCACCACGGCACAAAGCATGACTGCCGGTCGCTTCAGAAACACGAACAGTTGATGGTCTGTGATGTTCAGGATTTTGAAGCGAACAAAGTCCAGCGGCACCAGCATTAAGAAAAGAAACCCCAAATCTAGAACCAGGTGCAGTGCGCGATTTGAGGATCGTTGCCGGCAGCGTATGCCCAGCCAGATGACCGCCGCCAGCCAGAATATGTTCACCAGCAAGGCCAGGAGCAGGGTCGGAGTGACGGGTACTTTGTCAAAAAAACGGTCTTCGTCGAACAGCAGGTCGAAGCCGGAATTCAAGAAGCAGAAATTTGCCACCGACACTGCGACAATGCTCTTCTTGATTTTTCGTTTGATCGAATCGGGCAGAGGTACGGAGCCGCCAGGTTGGTTCACGTCGGGCGCGGGGTCGGCCATGGGATTCAAACGGCGCCGTCCCTTCGCTTCAGGCAGTACATCCGGCGTTGCGTGCCGGGCAATGCGAGGGACCGGACAATTTCAAAATACGGCGTGCAGGCCTGTTCAAACATTTTTGCGTCCAGGGTTGCATGCAACGACTCCCGCCCGCGGGTCAGCCGGCGGAACATAGCATCTTGCGGCGCAATGAACTCGGCCACGAGTAACAAACTGGTTGCGCGCGCGGCAAGGCGGAAAATTTCCGCCAGCGGAATCCGCTCGGTCACCAGCAAATGATGGACCAGCGCCAGCATCAGCAGACCGTCAAACGAGCCGGTCGCCCGGTCCAGGAACGACGGGCACTCGCGGTTGCACCAGCCGAGCGCCGGGCTCGGGCGCGCCAGGTTCATCACGAGCGGCAGAATGTTCAGTTTCTGTTCGCGGGCGCGCCGCCAGAGGGTGCCGACACACGCTGCATCCTGGTCAATCGCCACCACTGCGGCGCCCGCCTGCGCCGCCAGGGCGCTGAAATGGCCCGTGTTCGCGCCCGCGTCCAGCACGCGCGCCGGTTTGAATTCGCGCAGCGCCTCGGTCACAAATTTTTCCTTGGCGGCGAACGCCGGATCATCGTAGCTGTGTGTTGCCATGTAGTTCGACCAGGTTGATGCTTTCCGGACCGCCGGCTCGAACGACCGCAGGGTCCGTTCCAGCCGTTGGAAAAGCGATTCCAGGATGAACTGCGCCTTTTCCGTGTTCGCCAACAAATGCGGCTGATAGATTTTCCGGTCGTTCGGGTTGGTCCGGCGCGACAGCCAGGTCGGAATGGACACCAGGGAAAGCGTGCGCGGCTTGAATTTTTCCAGCGGACCGCACCACCGGTATACGTCCTCCGGTTCCAGCCCGTCTCGATGAGTCGTGAAAATATCCGCCAGGGACAGGCCCCACCGCCGATTGGCCAGCAGGGGTAGCAGGAAGGTGCGGACAAATTGCGCCTCCGGCAGCCAGATCGGATCGCCGGGGTTGCGATGTTCAAACGACAACGCGTCAATGAATACCGGTTCACTGCCCCGGAACAAAATGTTGTGCGGCGTGGCGTCCTTCAACCCGAACCCATCGGCCCGCGCGGCCCGGGCGAGTTCCAGCGTCAGACGGCCGGCGTCCCAAAGCATTTCGGGCGGCCATTCGTGAGGATAACTCGGGAACCCAATGCGTTCGTGCTCATACAGGGCCCCGGTGGCCGGCGTCGCGATGAAACTTTCCAGCTCCGGAGCTTCGCGGAGGACGGCAGTTTCGTTTTCGTCCAGCCGCCGGCTGGAAACGAATTGTTTCCGCTCAAGGAACTGGCGTGCGCTGTTGGTTTGCAGGAATTTTTCGAATTCGGGAACGGCGTCTGCGGCAACCCGACGCAACACTCGGCCCTTAAAGGAACAACAACCACCAGCTGGATCGCGAAACGATGGTGACGGTTGGAGCATTACCGCACTTCGGTTTTTGATTCAACCTTGGGGACAAGCTCTTCCGTGACGACAATAGTTTCTGTGGTGCCGGTTCCGGTTTTCCGCCTCCGCCCGAACATTCTTAGAAACAGGCTTACGATCCACTGTCGGGTTTTTTTCAGGTAGAACAAGAAGCCGACTACTCCTGCCACGATGGCCTGCCAAAGCAGCGCACCTAAACCTGGATCGATATAAGCAAGGAACATAAAACTACATCCGCATCTAATTCAGCAGACGATGGTTACAAAGGCTAGGTTACAAACTGCCGTTGTCAATTTCAAAGCCGGAACCGTTGGGCGATGGGAATGCGCCGGCCCATGCCGAAGGCGCGCGGCGACACTTTCAATCCCGGCGCGGCCTGGCGGCGCTTGTATTCGCTGAAATTGATCTTGTTGATGACGTCGTTGACGACGTTGGCGTTGAAACCGCGTTTGATGATTTCCTCGCGGCTGGAATTTTCGACGACGTACGCCTGGAGGATCGCATCCAGGGTTTCGTATTCGGGCAGCGAATCCTGGTCCTTCTGGTCCGGCCGCAACTCCGCGCTTGGCGGCTTGGTGATGGAAGCTTCAGGAATGATGATTTTTTCGCGGTTGATCCAGCGCGCAATTTTATAAACGTCCGTCTTGAAGACGTCGGCAATCACCGCCAGCGCCCCGCACATGTCGCCATAAAGGGTGCAATAACCGACGGCCATCTCCGATTTGTTGCCGGTCGTCAGCACCAGGGCGCCGAATTTGTTCGACAGCGCCATCAGCGTTACGCCGCGCAGGCGTGATTGCACGTTCTCCTCGGCTTCGTTCGGCTTGGTGCCGGCAAAAACCTTCGCCAGTTGTTTTTCCACCGACTGAAAAACGGGTTCAATCGGCAGCACTTCATACCGGATGCCGAGATTTTTCGCGAGCACCTCGGCGTCGCTCAAGCTGCCTTCGCTCGAATAGCGCGCGGGCATGGAAACGCCGAGCACCTGGTCCGCGCCCAGCGCATCCGCCGCGAGCACGGCCACCAGCGCCGAATCAATGCCGCCGGACAAGCCGACCAGCGCCGACTTGAACCCGCACTTGCGGACATAATCACGAACGCCCAGCGACAGCGCGGAAAAAACTTTTTCCTCGCGCGCCGGCCATTCGATTTTGATGGGCGGCGAACCGGCATCCAGGTCCGCCACCAGTACATCTTCGGCAAATCCCCGGCCCAATGCCAGCGGCTCACCGTGGCGATTGAGGGCGACGCTGTGACCGTCAAAGATCAATTCGTCATTTGCGCCCACCAGATTGACCTGGGCCAGGGGTACGCGCTCGTCGCGCGCCACCCGCTGAAGCATGGCCAGCCGGGTCTTCTCCTTGCCGTCGTGCCACGGCGATGCGGAAATGTTGAGGATGATTTCCGCGCCCTGTCCAATGAGTTCTTTGATCGGATCGCGGCGATAGAGCCGTTCCGGCCAGAAATCCTCGTCGTTCCAGATGTCCTCGCAAATGGTGATTCCGAGTTTGCGGCCATTGAACTCAAAAGGCGCGGTGGTCTTGGCCGGTTCAAAATAGCGGTCCTCGTCGAAGACATCATAGGTTGGCAGCAGACATTTGTGCGTGCGCCAGGCGATTTTACCGTTTTGCAGAACGGCGGCGGAATTGCGAAGCGCGCGGCCGGGACGCTCGGAGTTTTCGTCAACGTAGCCCACGCACAACGGAACGGAACCGATGTTTTTGGCGGTTTCCGCGAGCGCGGCGAGGTTCGTGTCCGCAAAATCGGCGCGCAGAAGCAGATCGCGCGGCGGGTAGCCGCACAGAAACAATTCCGGTGCGAGCACAAATTCCGCTCCGAACGCGCAGGCTTTTTCGTAGCTGGCCACGAGCTTTTGCCGGTTTGCCGCAAAGTCGCCGATTGTTGAGTTAAGTTGCAGTAGTCCGATTTTCACTGCACCAAGGGTAACTGTAACCGGCAAATTCGCAATGAATTTGGCTGGCCAATGGAAAGAGGCAGCACCTGCCGGACGATCGGGAGGAATTTCCAGATGGGGACAAACTCCACCGTCAACCGGGCGGGCGCACCGCGCTGGGGGGCGGCCCGTGACATAAGAAAATGGCCGGCAAAAGGACGGCAGTTGAGGGATCTGCCATTTTTTGTTTTTGACGAGAGCGACGCGTTTCATTATTCTTACGTGGTATGAGACCCTCTTTTCCCGGGAACCGGTGAATCAACCAGGATCAGAAGAAAAAATGTAATCTGACCAGCCACCACGCGACGCAACGGCAGAATCTCCTCTTTGAGGCAGGGCGACCCCAGTGTCGGCTTTTAACCTTGAAATTCAAATGATGCAAATTAAAACAGTTTCGGTTTGCGGCCTGGGAAAACTGGGCGCCTGTATCGCGGCCACTTTTGCCGCGCGTGGGTTTGAAGTGTTGGGCGTGGACATCGACCCGGAGAAGGTCCGGAAAATAAACGAGGGCCTCCCGCCGGTGGAGGAGCCGCTGCTGGCTGAAACCATCAAGGCGGGACGCGGCCGGCTTCGGGCAACGTCCGACCCGCGCGAAACCGTGCCCACCGATGTCACCTTTTTCATTCCGCCTTCGCCCAGTCTGCCCGACGGGAGTTTTTCTAACGAATTCCTGTTGAAAGCCATGCAGCCGGTCGCCAAGGCCATGAAAGACGCCGGTAAAAAGGGCCATTTGTTTGTCTGCAGCTCCACCACGACGCCCGGTGCGGTGGATGCGGTTTTGATTCCCATGCTGGAACGTGAGCTGGGCGGGGTTTGCGGACGGGATTTCAGCGTGTGTTACAATCCGGAATTCATTGCGCTGGGGAATGTCGTCAATGGCTTGCTGGAACCGGACATGGTCTTGATCGGCGAATCGGATCCCTCCGCCGGCGCCGCCTTGGAACAGCTTTACAAAAAATACAATCGCAATTTACCCCGCATTGCGCGGATGTCCATTGTCAGCGCGGAATTGACCAAAATATCGGTGAACAGTTACATCACCATGAAGATTAGTTTTACCAATCAACTGCGCATGATCGCTGGACGTCATCCCAAAGCGGACATTCACACCATGCTGGACGCCATCGGGAGCGACAGCCGCATCGGCAAAAAATACCTGCGCGCGGGTTTGAGCTACGGCGGGCCGTGTTTTCCCCGGGACAACCGTTTGCTGGCTTACACCGCGCGCCAGGCGGGTTTGGAAGCGCCCTTGGCCGAGGCGTCGGACCGGGTGAACCAACGGACGAACGAGGATCTTTTTGAAAAAGTACGGGGCCTGGTAAAGAAGGACGAGGCGGTTGCGGTCCTGGGCGTGACCTACAAGCCGGACACGTACATTACCGAGGAAGCGGCGGGACTTTTCCTGGCGCAACAACTCAAGCGGAATGGTTATCGTGTCCTGGTCCATGATTTTGCCGCCAATCCTGCCAACGCGCCGGCCCTTCACGAGTTTGAATGTCTGTCCGACCTGGCGGAGTTGAAAAAGCGCAGTGAGGTGAAACTCGCCGTGATCTGCTGTCCCTGGCCGCAGTATCAGGGGCTGGCCCTGGGAACGAACACAAAGATTTTCACGCCGTGGCAGCTTTGAAATAGAATTCGAGAACGTGCTGATATCATGGCGTTTTGACCTCCATGCTGTATCCTGCCGGCTGCTCAACATGAGTTTCCATGGTCATTGAACGAGTCAACGTCCTCGGCGTAGGCATCAGCGTCATCAATTTACCGGCGGCCCTGGCGGCCATCAGCGATGCGTTGCAGGTCCGGCGCAAGGGTTACATCTGTGTGACGGGAGTGCACGGAGTGATGGAGGCGCAGAAGGACGCCGTGTTCCGACGCATTCTGAATCAGGCGCTGCTCTGCACGCCGGATGGCATGCCGATGGTCTGGACGGGCCGGTTGCGCGGTCATCGCGAAATGAGCCGGGTTTATGGCCCGGATCTGATGCTGGATGTGTGTGCGTGGAGCGAGAAGCATCCCTGCCGGCATTTTTTTTTCGGCGGTGTGCCGGGGGTCGCGGACAAATTGCGCGATGATTTGACCAAGCGGTTTCCGAACCTGCAGGTGGTGGGTTGTTACACCCCGCCGTTTCGGGCGCTCAACGCCGAGGAGGAGCGGCAATTGCAGGAGATGATTCGCGCGGCGCGACCGGACATTTTGTGGGTGGGACTCAGCACGCCGAAGCAGGAAATATTCATGGCGGAATTCCTGCCCCGGCTGGATGTGACCTTGATGATTGGCGTTGGTGCGGCGTTTGATTTTCACAGTGGACGCGTCAAGCAGGCGCCAGCCTGGATGCAGCGGAGCGGGCTGGAGTGGTTTTATCGTTTGTGTCAGGAACCCCGGCGACTGGCCCGGCGCTATTGCCGAAACAACCCGTTATTCGCGCTTAAAATTATCGCCCAACTCACCAGGCTAAAAAAATACTCGCTGGAATGAACCCGTCGGCTTCAGACCGCCTTCGAGGTCAGTGCGTTTCCGCCAGATCTGGTGGAATCCCTGCGATGAATGACTGTCCGGCCCAGAATCCTGGCGGTCCCTCGAGTCTATTGGCGATGGAGCCATCGATGCGGTCTTTCCGACGACCGGATATGCCAACAAGCCATTCTGCACCTTGAATTTGTGCCCAGTATAAGCTGGTGCCCCCCCAACATCACGATTTTGTTTGAGTAAAAGCACGTATTTGGTTATCTCAAGACTGGCATTACGCCGCGAATGAACGGAAATCAAGACGACAACCCACCTTTGAGCTTCTGGCAGGATTCACTGGATTGCTGGCGGCGATTACCAAACAAGGCGTTTTTCTTTGTTTTGCTGGCGGCGTGGCTGGCACTGTTTCAGTTTCTGGGTAGTTCCATTCTGGGTTATATCCACACCCCCTCCTTGTTTAGCTGGATGTGGGAAGCGTATCGGAGCAATAACAATTCAGCCAACGATGATGCGCACGGCAGAATCATTCCCTTTCTGGTAATCGGGCTGTTTTGGTGGAAACGGAAGGAACTACTGGCATCGTCATTCAGCATTTGGTGGCCGGGCCTGTTGTTTATGGTGGTGGGGATGCTGCTGCACATTCTGGGTTATTTATTGCAACAACCGCGCCTCTCAATCATCGCGTTGCTCTTTGGAATTTATGGTTTGATGGGTCTGGCCTGGGGGCGCGAATGGCTGCGGAAAAGTTTCTTCCCGTTCTTCCTTTTTGTTTTTTTGATTCCTTTGGGCGCGCAAGCCCAGTTTATCACGGTTCCGTTGCAGCTCCTGGTGAGCAAACTGGTGGGAGTGGCGGCGCATGTTTTAGGGATTGGGGTGGTGCAGGATGGGGTGCAGTTGATCGATCCATCAGGCACCTACCAGTATGAGGTTGCAGCGGCTTGCAGCGGCATGCGCAGCTTGATCGCGATTTTCCTGCTGACGACCTGTTACGGGTTCGTTGTGTTTCGCACGGCGAAGAAACGCGCTTTGATGGTTGTGTTGGCGGTTCCCTTTGCGGTTTTGGGGAATTTTTTGAGACTGATGTTCATCATCATTGCGGCGGAAATGGGAGGGCAGGCCTGGGGTAATTACATTCACGAAAGTTCGATTTTCAGCCTCGTCCCCTACTTGCCGGCATTTATTGGCGTGTTTTGGGTCGGGAACTGGATGGAACGACGAGGGCAACCGGAAGTGAAAACAACAACATGAAAAACCCAAAATGGTTGATCATTTTTATCACCCTGGCGTTGATGGCTGCCACCGCCGGCGCATTGATCCGGCTCAAGGCCAATCAGAAGCTCGGCAAACCGGGCATCAAAGCGACGCCGCTTCCCGGAAGCGTGATGATGCAAATTACTCTGCCGGAGCAGGTGCCGGGCTTTACTTCCAGCAATGTGCCGGAATCGGAAGTGGAACTGGGTTATTTTCCCAAGGACACCTCTTATGCCCGGCGTCTCTATCAGGCGTCCGATGGCTTTATGGTCAGCACCACCATCATTTTGATGGGTGCGGATCGGACGAGCATTCACCGGCCGGAATACTGCCTGATGGGGCAAGGCTGGGACGTTCAGAAAAAAACCGAGGTCAAAATTCCTCTCGCCGGCCTTTCCCCTTATGAACTGCCGGTGATGAAATGGGTGGCCAGCAAAACCGTCCCAACCCCCGATGGTCAAAAACAGGAAGTGCGGGGGCTTTATGTGTTTTGGTTTGTCGCGGACAACGAAATGACCACCGGAAATGTCCAGCTTCAATGCGATCTGGTCCGGGATCTGTTGTTCACCGGTATTTTGCAGCGCTGGGCCTACATCTCGTATTTTGCCTACTGTCTGCCGGGTCAGGAGGACGCCACGTTTGAGCGCATGAAAGGATTGATTGCCGCCTCGGCGCCGGAATATCAATGGCCTCCGGGCAAACGTTGAATGGCTAAAACATTTGAATTTGCCTGCCGTTGGTCTATCCTCCGAAGCACCTGACGATTGAAGTTTAAAAGCCATGTTGCGACGTGATCGCCAGATTCGAACGCAAATCCACCAGTTGGCGGACGCCTGTTTGTTCGCGGTGAGCTTCTGGATTGCCTATGCGTTGCGCTCCAATCCGCAAATCATCGCGTGGTTGAATCTCGATCCTATCCCGTCCGACACGTTTAACAGCGTTGTCTGGCTTTATTTTGCATTGATCCCGGCCGCGCCGCTGATTCTTGAATCCCAGGGTTTTTACAGTCATTCCACGCTTTGCTCCCGATGGGACGTAATCTGGCCGCTTTTCAAGGGATGTCTTATCACGACCATCGGCCTGGTACTGGTCATGTACACCCTCCACTTTGTTTCGCCTCGCGTGGTGATGGTCTTTTTTGGCGCCATCAGCTTCACCCTGGTTTACCTGAAAGAGGAAATGATCCGGTGGGCTTTGCGCAGCAAATTGGGCCAACTTCAATATCAGCGCCGCTTCATCCTCCTTGGCACGGGCACCGAAATTGTGCGGCTCCGGCGAGAGCTGAAAGTAAAATTGGCAGACGGGGTCGAGGTGGTGGGTGAATTGAGCCTCGGCGAGACCCCGGTTCAAAAACTTGAGGACCTGCTGCATGAGCATTCGGCCAATGGCGTGATCATCAGTGCGCGGCATACCTATTTCGAGCAGGTTGAAGCCGCCATCAAAACCTGTGAGCTGGAAGGCATTGAAGCCTGGCTGGTCGCCGATTTTTTTGGCACGCAGATTTCGCGGGCGCGGTTCGACGAGTTGCTCGGCTATCCCTTGCTGGTCTTTCGCTCCACGCCGGAAACATCCTGGCAGGGCGTCGCCAAACACCTCATGGATTTTGCCGGGGCATTGTTGCTGCTGATATTGTTGACCATCGTGGTCCCCGTGATTCCCCTCATTGCGCTGGCGATCAAGCTGACCTCGCCCGGCCCGGTTTTCTTCCGGCAACAGCGCTCCGGTCTCAACGGCGCCCCGTTCACGCTGTACAAATTCCGCACCATGGTGACCAATGCCGAGCAATTCAAGCACGAGCTGGAGGCCATGAATGAAATGAGCGGCCCGGTTTTCAAAGTCACCAACGATCCGCGAATTACATCGTTCGGAAAATTTCTCCGCAAATACAGTCTGGATGAGCTGCCGCAGTTATACAACGTGCTTCGCACCGAGATGAGCCTGGTCGGCCCGCGCCCGTTGCCGGTGGATGAAGTGAAGCGTTTTGACAACCTGGCCCACCGCCGCCGCCTCAGCGTCAAACCCGGACTCACCTGTCTCTGGCAAATCAGCGGCCGCAATCAAATCTCTGATTTCAAGGACTGGGTGCGGCTGGACCTGGAATACATCGACAATTGGTCGCTGTGGCTCGATTTGAAGATCCTGATTCGCACCATCCCCGCCGTATTGATCGGCACGGGAGCAAAGTGAAGCGCCCGTTTTCCTCATGAAAAAAAATCACCCCACGTCCGTCGTCACCGGCGCCGCCGGATTTCTTGGCTCGCATCTGACCGATTTGCTCCTGGCGCGCGGCCATAGGGTCATCGGCATCGACAATTTTGTCACCGGCTCGGTGGACAATATTTCACACCTCGCCGGCCACCCGGACTTCAAATTCATCCAGCAGGATGTCACCGAATTCCTTTTTCTCAACGGGACGGTGGATTATGTCTGGCATTTTGCGTCGCCCGCCAGCCCCATTGATTATCTGGAACTGCCGATTCAAACGCTCAAGGTCGGCTCCCTCGGCACCCACAAGGCGCTCGGTCTCGCCAAGGAAAAGAGCGCACGTTTTCTCATCGCTTCAACCTCGGAAATTTACGGCGACCCGCTGGTGCATCCGCAAACGGAGGATTATTGGGGCAATGTCAACACCATCGGCCCGCGCGGCTGCTACGATGAAGCCAAACGCTTCGCCGAGGCGCTGACCATGGCTTATCATCGCGAACACGGAGTCGAAACCCGGATCGTCCGCATCTTCAACACCTACGGTCCGCGCATGCGGCTCAACGACGGCCGCGTCGTGCCCGCATTCATCAGCCAGGCGCTCAAAAACAAACCCGTTACCGTTTTTGGCCTGGGCCGGCAGACGCGCAGCTTCTGTTATGTGTCCGACCTGATCGAAGGCATTTACCGCCTGATGATGAGCAGCTGCGACTTGCCGGTGAACATCGGCAACCCGGCCGAAATGACCATGCTGCAATTCGCGGAGCAAATCATCCGCGCCACCCGTTCGCGCAGCAAAATTGTCTTCAAGCCGCTGCCGCAGGACGACCCGAAACAACGCCGGCCCGACATCACCCGCGCCCGGAAAATACTCGGCTGGGAGCCGAAAGTCCGGCTGGCGGACGGTCTGACCAAAACCATAAAGTATTTCCGTAAGAAAGTTTGATATCCAATTAGAGTATTTTACTTGATTTTTGCTCTAAATTTGGATTTAATGCTAGGACCTTCACACCTTTAAAAGTGGCTTCCAGGGTTCTCGGAAGATAAGCGGGAAAGCGTTCGTCTTTGTGAAAATTTCATCTTTGCCGCGGAAAATAGTGCGGGGACTGCCGTATTTGAGTAAGGAAGTCCGCGCCATGGTTTCGGACCGCACGCCATGTTTCATTGCCGTGCCCCGCACCGTTCACATCTGGCGTAACGCGCCGTGCAATGCCAAATGCATCATGTGCAATTACAGTTGGCTCAAAGGCGATGCCTACCGCAGCCTGGTCGGCTCGCCGTTCAAGGACGAAATGATGCCGCAGGCGTTGAAAGAGATTCATGAACTTTGTGGACGTGGCACCCTGGTCTCGTACATGGGTGGCGAACCGACAACCAGCCGGCATCTGATCGAATGGATCGAGTTGGCCGGGCAATTACACCTCGATTTCCGGTTCACCACCAACGGTTACCTCATGTCCGAGCAGATGGCGCAGCGGATCGTCGCCGCCGGCCTGTTTAACATCGGGGTTTCGTTCGAATCCCTTGTCCCGGCGGTCAACGAACTCATGCGGCCTCATCCCGAGGGCACAGCCAAGACGCTCCGCTGCATTGAACTGCTCTTGCAGGAACGCGAACGGCAGAAAAAGCACATCAGCATCAACATCAAGACGGTTTTGACTGATGTCAATCTGGAGTCCTACCCCGACATGGTCAGGCGCTTCGGGAAGATGGATGGCGTCATGTGCACGCCGCAGGTGTTCGAATCATTGGACGGGATGCCGGAGGCGACCAAGGAAATGCTTTTCATCAAGGACAACAACCGGCTGCAGGGCGTGACGGACCAGATCCGCGCATTGAAACGAGAGGGCTACACCCTCCACGTTACGGATCAGGCTTTGACCGAAATGGTCAAACAAAATGCCGCAGATCAACACCACAATTGTACCATGCACAACAAGCGGCTGGAGATGGATCCCTCCGAGCCAACGTGCAACATCGGCACGGACAGCCTGTGGATCGAACACGGATTGGTGAAACTCTGCCCATATCAACCACCCATTGGCAATTTTCTCGCGCAACCGCGACCCACCCTCAAGAAGATGTGGAAAGGTGGAACGACGCGGCAGATCCGGGAGCAAACCCGCTCCTGCCGCCGGCTATGCACCATTTCCTGTCTCCGGCGCACACCGCTTTCGCACAAGATATCCACCTTCCTGAAAATTGCCTGAGTCGGCCCGCTGCTCCCGGCCTTCCGACCGTGTTGTTGTGCTTTGAATTTTCATCGAGAAAACACACAATCCCTGCGTGTCCGTTGCCAGCCAGATTATTTTTCGCGCGCGCCGGTTTGAATTCGCTTTTCCACGGCCGGCGCTCGTCATGGGGGTCGTCAACGTCACGCCCGATTCGTTTTCCGACGGCGGGAAATTTTTCGACCCGGCCCGGGCCGTCGCCCACGCGCTCGAACTGGTGGCGCAGGGTGCGGAAATTCTCGATCTGGGCGGTGAATCCACCCGGCCCGGGGCGGAGCCGGTCGGCGAAGCCGAGGAGCGGCGTCGCGTTTTGCCCGTAATCGAACAACTCGTGTCGCAGGTAAACGTCCCGCTCTCGATTGACACGATGAAACCGGCCGTCGCGCGCGCCGCATTGCAGGCGGGTGCCTGCATCGTCAACGATGTGGCGGCGAACCGCGCCGATGACGTGATGGGGAGGATGGTGGCGGAATTTCGCGCGGGTTATATTTGCATGCACGCACGTGGCACGCCGCCCCGGATGCCCTCCCCCCCGGCTGATGCGGACGTGGTGCAGGAAGTCCGCGATTTTTTCCGCCAGCGGCTGGAAACATTGGCCGCCAGCGGGGTGGCCGCCGACCAGGTCGTGTTGGACGTCGGCATCGGCTTCGGCAAGACCCCGGAAGATAATTTACAGTTGCTCGCAGGTCTGCGGAGTTTTACAACGTGGCGTCGTCCGTTGTTGCTGGGCGTTTCCCGAAAGTCGTTCATCGGAAAATTGCTGGGCGCGGATGTGAACGCACGGTTGCCAGCGTCGCTGGCGTGTGCGATTCTCGCAGTTGAATCGGGTGTGCAAATCATCCGGGCCCATGACGTGGCGGAAACCGTCCAGGCCGTGCGGATGGCCGAGGCGATTGGAGCTGGTAAAAAAGAATGATTTGGAAATTTGCAGCCGAAAACTGGCGCAACGCGTTGGAAATATTAATCCTCGCGGTGGTCATTTATTATGCCTTCCGCTTTTTGCGCGGCACGCGAGGATGGCCCGTCGTCATCGGCTTCGTCGTGCTGCTGCTGGCGCTGGCGTTGGTCACGACGGTCCTCGACTTGAAAGTGTTGCGCTGGCTGCTCGGCACGTTCTCGGCCTTTCTCGCCGTGGCGGTTCTGGTGATTTTTCAACCGGAATTGCGCCGGATGCTGGCCGAACTGGGCAATCTGCCGCTCTTTGCCAGCGCCAGTGACCAGCGCGAAAGCATCGAGGTCATCATCCAGACCGTTGAGCGGCTCGCCGACGTGAAAATTGGCGCGCTCATCGCCATCGAGCAATCCATCCAGCTCCAGGAAGCCGTTGAATCCGGCATCCGGGTGGATTGTGACGCGACGTCGGAGATGCTCGAAACCATTTTCTTCCCGAACAACGCCATTCACGACGGCGGTGTCATCATTAAGGGCGACCGCATCGCCTACGCCGCGTGCATTTTCCCGCTGACCCAGCGGCAGGATTTGAACAAGTCGCTCGGCACCCGCCATCGCGCCGCCATTGGATTGAGCGAGGAAACCGATGCCGTCATCGTCGTGGTGTCCGAAGAAACCGGCATGATTTCGCACGCTTACAAGGGCCAGCTGGTGCGGGGCGTCACGCTGGAGGAGTTGCGCGCATTCCTGACCTCGGTGCTGGTGCATCCGGTGAAATCACGCAGCGCCGTCGAATGGCTGCGCACGCGCCTCGGCGAACGGCACAAGTCCGGCACCGCCGTGATCACCAAAAGCGAGGCCCGCCCGCCCCTCAAACAGCCGGTCAACTGATTTTTTAAAACCATGCGCGATTGGGTCACAAAAGATTTGGGCTGGAAATTATTCTCGCTCTTTCTGGCGGTCGGCATCTGGCTCACCCTCCACAAAATTTACGAAGAGCCGGGAGTGGCCTCCGGGGTGGTGGTGGGGAGCACGGTGACCTTTGACAACTTGCCGGTGCTGGTCGTTTCCACTGCGGCGGACGTGCATAATTTCCGGGTCGCACCCACCACGGTCAAGGTCACGGTCAGCGGATCGGCGGAGGTCATGAACAAACTTCAGGCCGACAGGGTTCATGCGGTCGTTAATCTGACGGATATCCGGATGGAACATAATTTGCATGTGCCGGTGGAGGTTTCTGCTCCGCCGGGCGTGGCGCTCGGAAATATTGACCCGCCTCAGGTAGAGGTGATTCTTCCGTCTTCACCTGACCAAAAGCCATGAGTGCACCCCAAAAAATCTTCGGCACGGACGGCGTCCGCGGCACGGCCAACGTGGAACCCGTTACCGCCGAGACCGCCCTCAAACTGGGACGCGCCGCCGCGTACGTCTTCAAAAACCTCGAACACCAGTCGCGCGGCCGCGGTAAATACAAAATCGTCATCGGCAAGGACACACGGCTTTCCGGTTACATGCTCGAAAACGCCATCTCCTCCGGCGTCCTTTCGATGGGCGTGGACGTGCTGTTCATCGGTCCGCTGCCGACCCCGGGGGTGGCTTATGCCACCCGCAGCCTGCGCGCCGACGCCGGTATCGTCATTACTGCCTCGCACAATCCCTATGCCGACAACGGCATCAAATTCTTCCGCGCCGACGGCTATAAGCTCGATGACAAGATCGAGGACAAAATTGAAAACCTCGTTTTCAGCGGTGCGATCGAAAACATCCGTCCCACCGCCGAAGCGGTCGGCAAGGCGGTCCGCATCGACGACGCGCTCGGGCGTTACATTGAATTCGCCAAGGCTTCTTTCCCGCGCGGCCTGACGCTCGAAGGCATGCGCATTGTCGTGGATTGTGCCCACGGGGCGGCCTACAAATCCACCCCCTGTGTGCTGCGCGAACTCGGCGCCGAAATCATCGTTTACGGCAACCAGCCCGATGGCATGAACATCAATTGTGATTGCGGCTCAATGTATCCCGAGGCGATGTGCCGCAAAGTCGTTGAACACAAAGCGCACCTGGGCATTGCGCACGATGGTGACGCCGACCGTGTGTTGTTGTGCGATGAAAAGGGCCGGTTGATTGACGGGGACGACATCATGGCGGTCGCTGCGCTCGACATGCTGGCGCAGAAGACCCTGTCCGAAAAGACCCTGGTGACCACCGTGATGAGCAACGCCGGCCTGGAGGCCGCCATCAAATCCGCCGGTGGCCGGGTCGTCCGCACTGCCGTCGGCGACCGGAACGTGATTGATGAAATGTTGCGGGGCGGCTTCAATTTTGGCGGCGAACAAAGCGGCCACCTGATTTTCCGGGATTTCAGCACGACCGGCGACGGTCTGGTCGCCGCGCTGCAGATGCTGCGCATTGTGAAAGCCAAACAGTCCCCGCTCTCCCGCCTGGCCCGGTGCTGGACGCGCTTTCCGCAGCTCGTTACCAACGTCAAAGTGCGCGAGAAGAAACCGTTCGATCAACTGGACGGGGTGGCAAAACTCGTCAAACAGGCTGAAACGGAACTGAAATCCGCCGGTGGGCGGGTATTGTTGCGCTACTCCGGCACGGAACCGAAGGCGCGCTTGCTCCTCGAGGGCCGGGACGCGAAGGTTTTGGAAAAGTGGTCGGTAAAAATTTGCGCCGCGATTCAAAAACAGATCGGCGCGTAACCGGAATCCCAGCCTGATCAGGGCAGGGCCAAAATATCCGGCCGCAACTGGCCGACCGATTGGTTCGGTAATCGTTGATCCAGCGAGCCGGATTGCATCGTTTCCATGTTCACGTGACCGTCGCAGAACACCACATTGGCCTTTTGCGAATGGCGGAAATGGCCGTTGGGGTAATAACTGGAGCTGGAGTAATTGGTGTTCACGTCCAGGTAATACCATTCTTCGAGCATGGGATTGTCCGCCGAAGCGGGGTCTTGGAAGTCATTCACCTGGGCGGCGTCGGCGAAAAGAGCGGCTTCCGTCGGCCGTTTGATTTTGTTCACACTTATCGCCGGCGAATTGTTTCCGGCGGGCGAGAGGGACAGGTTGTAGCCGTAACTGAATATCATGTCATCGCCTTTCAATTTGAATTGCGTCGGCGTTGCATAGAGTGCCGGACACAGCCGCACATCGCTGCTTTGGAGATACCGGAACAAGACGCCCGCGGACAAATCGAAGGCGCGCTGGCCTTCCGCCGTGTCGTCGTTTTGCAGCCACCCGAACCAGTATTGATGTCCGTTGCTGTTGGTCGAATCATAGATCCACTGGAAACAGCCGCCGCCGTTCTCGTCCCAATATAACTGGGTTGCGATTCCCAGCTGGTGCAAATTGTTCATGCATTCGGCCCGTTGCGCCGATAATTTGCTTTTGTGCAAAACCGGCAACAGCATCGCCGAAAGTATCGCGATGATGGCGATTACGATGAGCAGTTCCACCAGCGTGAACGCGCAGGAGGGATTTGTATCGGGTGATGGGTGACGGGAAGGCGGATTCCTTCCCACCGCCGTTTTTGCCAGGTCACCCGTCGCTCGCCACTGGTCGCGTGCTTTCATGGTCGCTGGGCGCTGATGCGGTAAAACGCCCGGTCCGGTGGCGGGGCGATGTCCGGCAAGAATAAATTGGTTCCGTTGCCGTTCGTAGCGGTGGAAACATCACTCCACGCAACCAGGTCCGGAGAGCGTCTGAGGGTGTACCACCAGTTGCTTTGGCTGATAAATTGCGCCTGCCAGACATGGTTGCTGAACGCGCCGGTCAGGTTTTGAACCGGCGGCGGCGGCACGGTGACAACAAAATTATCCACGGTGCCGTGCGCGAGCAACGATCCATCCGCGCCGGCATCGCTCCAGTTGATGATCGCCATCCGGTCGAGCCGGAAATCTTTGAAGGTTGAGCCGAGCACCACGTTGGGGATCGAGGCGAAGGCCGCGCCGTTGCGCGTCATCGTGGTGCGCAACGTTTTGTTGCTCGCGGTATAATCCATCGCCACGTGAAACAGCGCGCCGGGGTCGAGGGTGATGGGAAAGGCGAACTTGGTGGCAAACTGGTTGTTGCTGGAAATGAGGGTGGGAGAAATCGTGGCGCCTTTGCCGGAATCGGGGAAATAATCAAACTCGAAGGTGTTGCGCGCGCCGTTGGTGGAGACGCCGGTGCCGCGTTGCAGATCGGGGCTGGTCGCGCTGATGGAATTGACGAAACCCATGGCCAGTTCAAAGCTGTTTGTCTTGGCCGGGTTGACCGCAATGGCGATATCGGCCAGTTGCAGGTCGAATGAAATTCCGAAGTCATCCGAACGGGCCAGGATCGTGCCCAGTGGCCGGCAAAAATAACTGTTGGTCTGCGACGAATCCCAGGTGACGGCCAGGTCCTGGTTGGTGGCATCCCATTGGAACAGGTTCGTGTCCCCGATAATTTGCCAACCATCTTGCCGCGGGTCGGCGGAGAAATCTTCGGTAATGGTCGCCGCCCCGCTGAGCGAGGCGGCGGCCAGACCGGACAGGAAAAAGAGGCGAAGTTTCACGGGACAAATGCCGTTCGCGCCACCTGGTTTTTCCGGCGGAGCAACCAGAGGAGACCCGCTCCCGCGACAGTCAATGCGTCCGTCGCCGGTTCGGGCACGACGGAGATGGCATCAATATACGCCGGTGTTCCGTCATTGAGCACCTCCAACCGCACATAATTGACCGAGGGCAAAAAAACACTCTGATTGTTTCCATCCACCCCCCAGGCGAGGTCAAAGCCCGCGCCGCCGGCAGATCCGTTGTACAAGGCCCTGATCCCCGCCAGGTCCTGGCCCGCGAAATCAGCCGCGGTCAGGTTGGGGTTTACCGGCAGGAATGGATTGCCGCTGCCATCGGTGGGGAACAAGCCGTCCACCAGAGGCGCTTGCAATGGGTTCAAGGTGTAGAACGTCAGGCCGTCAACGCTCACGGACACGCGCGCGTCGCTGGTGCCGCCAGTGTAAAGCGACCCGTCCTGGGCTGTGCCGGTGCCGAAATCCTCGGTGAACCCGGCATGGCCGAAGATGATGAAATCCAGGCCGTAGGGATTCGCGGCATTGTTCTGGACTGGCGAGTTGAACTGCAGCGTGATGGAACCACCGGTGCCCACGCCGACGATCTGGCTGGACAGATACGGCGCATCAAACGGGTCAACCGGTCCGCCAAAGTCGCCAGGGGTGAATTGCGACGGCGCGCCGAGCGCCGCCGTCGGGTCATTGTAGCTGGTAATCACCCCGCTGCCTTCAGTGTAGGAAGCCACGCTGCCGGCAAATTGCGCGCGGGTGACGGTGGGAACGAACAGGGCGCCGGCCAGGGCCAGCGAAGCGAACAGATTTTTCATGAACTGATCTTTCAATTTTGGTCCGCGGAAAAAGGCGGAACGGTTTTACGGTTGAGAGACCAGCGCGGAGCATGGAGGCGATGGAAAATGAAAAAACCTCCAGACCCCGGCAAAACGGAGAATGAAGGCATCCAACGGATCCTGGCGAAAACAGTTCGCCAGGCTGGCCTCATCCTTCTCTTTGACGGAGAAGTTGGGTGGGTTGATGGTCTTTGATTGATGGTTGATGGGAAAACCGCTGCGGTCTCCTGCGACCAACTCTCAATCCGCAACTATCAACTTCCCAGACGAGCACAGCCAGACCGGTATCCTGACTTCGGCTTCAAGCCTCTTCCCGCCTTCCCGATTTGCATCAGTGGCTTTGGGAGTTGTAGCCGTTACAGTGGCGCAACCGTCCCGGATTTTCACCGGGTTCCCCGACGTTTGACTGCGATGGTGAATGGGCCAACGCCCATTCCTTTCAAAGAACAGTTCGTTTCTACGCTTAAAACAAAAAACTGCCAAGGAATAATTTCAAAAATTTTCTGGCCGGGGAACCGGCGAATCTGCGAGCTTTACGCTTTGGCCGGCTGGCTGATACGTTGGGGGCGCAGAAGCAATCATCAACCACCGGCTCAACCCATGGTCCAGGTCGAAGGCCTCACCAAACTTTACGGCGAATTCGTGGCCGTAAACGAGCTTTCGTTTTCCATCCAGCCCGGCGAAGTGGTGGGCCTGGTCGGCCCGAACGGCGCGGGCAAGACCACCACGTTGCGGTGTCTCGCCGGCATCATCCCCCCGTCCCGCGGCACCGTGTCGGTCGGCGGCCACGATATTGTCCGTGACGCGATTGCCGCCAAAAAGCAGCTCGCTTTTTTTACCGACGAGCCGCGCCTGTTCGATTACCTCACGGTCGGGCAGCACCTGAATTTCGTGGCGCGGATTTATCAGGTGCCCGATTATGAGCGCCTGGGCGCCGCGTTGCTGGAGGAACTGGAAATCGCGAATAAAAGGGACGCCCTGCCCGGCGAATTGTCCCGCGGCATGAAGCAAAAACTGGCCATCGCCTGCGGCCTGCTGCACTCGCCCCGGGTGATCTACTTCGACGAGCCGTTGACCGGGCTGGACCCCCTCGGCATCCGGCGGATGAAGGATTCCATTTTGAAGCGGGCCCGCGACGGTGCGGCCATCATTCTCAGTTCGCATCTTCTGCACCTGGTCGAGGAAATCTGCTCGCGTCTCCTGATTTTGAAGAATGGGCGCAAGATCATTGACGGCACGCTGGCGGAAATCACACGGAAGTTTTCCGAGCAACCCGGCGATGCCAGTCTCGAGGAGATTTTCTTTCGCGCCACCAGTGAAACCGGCGCGCCCGCGCCTGCCGTCCCGCCGCCGTTGCCGCGCGGAAACGAGCCATGATCGCTGCGCTGCTCTACCTGCAGTACCACGTGTTCCGCAACCGGCTGGTTTCCCGGTTCAAGCGGCTCAAGCAGCCGAAATATCTCATCGGTGCCATTGCGGGCGGGCTTTATTTTTACTTTTACTTCGTGCGTTACCTCTTTCACGGGATCGTCGGGCGCCCGGGGATGAACCTGGCGGTTTCGCCGGAGCACCAGAAACTGTTTGAATTGTTGGGCGCGCTGGCTCTTTTCATCATTGTGCTCTTGGCCTGGCTCGTTCCCCACGAGCGCGCCGCCCTCACGTTCACCGAGGCCGAGGTGGCGTTTCTCTTCCCGGCGCCGATCACCCGGCGCAACCTGGTTCATTACAAGCTGATGCGATCCCAATTGGGGATCTTTTTCAGTTCCCTGTTTTTGACGCTGATTTCCCGGCGGTTTGGCGGCAATGTCTGGATTCACGCCCTGGGCTGGTGGCTGATCCTCTCGACGTTGAACCTCCATATGCTCGGCTGCTCGTTCGCGCGGACGATGCTGTTGGACCACGGAATTTCCAACCGGTTCCGGCGCCTCCTGGTCTTCGGCCTGGCCGTGGCAATGGCAGTTGGCGTCTGGGTCTGGGCGAAAAAGACCCTGCCGGAATTGGACCCGGCCGCCCCCGCCAATCTAGATTCGGTCCTGGATTATGTGCAACGGATCCTCTCCACCGGTCCCGCGGCGTATCTGCTCTATCCGTTCCGGCTGGTCGTACGGCCATTTCTCGCGTCCGATGCGGCGGCATTTTTTTGGGCTCTGATCCCGGCGCTGCTGCTCTTTGGGCTCCACTACCTGTGGGTTATTTATTCCGATGTGGCCTTTGAAGAAGCCTCGGTGGAAGCTTCGCAAAAACTGGCCGTGCGCCTGGCCGCCGTGCGCTCCGGCAACTGGCAGGGCCTGAAGAAAAACCGGAAACCTCGGCGCCCCTGGTTCAAGCTGAATGCCACCGGACCTTCCGCCACGGCGTTGCTCTGGAAAAATCTCATTGGCGTTGGCCAGATTTTTTCCCCGCGACTTTGGATTACCCTCCTCGTCATCATGGTGGTGGTCGGTGTCAGCCTGGCGAATGCCCGGGTCGGCCAGAACTTGCTTTACCTGATGGACATTCTGATTGCCATTGCCCTGGGGTATTCACTGTTGCTGGGACCGCAATTGCTGCGGCTGGATTTTCGGCACGACCTGCCGGTGGCGGACATCCTGAAGACCTACCCGCTGCGCGGCTGGCAGATTGCCCTGGGTGAAATCCTCGCGCCGGTGGTCGTGCTCGCGGCAGTCCAATGGCTGCTGTTGCTGATGGGTGCCGCGCTGGTTTTTTATCTGCCCGGCAAGTACGCCGCCCTCCTGCTGGCCATCGCCTTCAGCGCGGTGGTCGTGCTGCCGTTGCTCGACGTGCTCCTGCTGCTGATACCGAACGCCGCTGTGCTGCTCTTTCCATCGTGGATCCAGACCGGCAAGGACAGCGTGCGAGGGATCGAGGCCACCGGCCAGCGGCTGATTTTTGCCTTGGGACAACTGCTGGTCCTGACGGTGGCGCTGGTGCCAGCCGTCGGCGGCTTTGTCGGTGTTTTGTTCCTGCTGCAGCTCGTTTTTGGTTATGCCGCTGCCGTGCCCTTTGCGGCCCTGGCGGCCGCCGTTATTCTGGCCGTGGAAGCCGGTCTCGGGGTGATGTTGCTCGGCCGATTGTTCGAGCGGTTTGATGTCGCAGAGGAGCCCGCGAATTGAAAGGCGGACCAACCGTTCCGCGCTTGCGTAATGCCGCCGGTGATAACTATAATCACACTTCACTTTGATTATGAGCCAAACACCCATTCGCGTTGCGGTCACCGGTGCTGCCGGCCAAATCGGTTATTCCCTCCTCTTTCGCATCGCCTCCGGCGCGATGTTCGGGCCCAGCCAGCCCGTCATCCTGCATTTAATTGAAATCGAACCCGCGTTGCCCGCGCTGGGCGGCGTGGTGATGGAACTCGACGATTGCGCCTTCCCGCTGCTCAAGGGCGTCGTGCCCACCGCGAACCTCGACGAGGGTTTCAAGGGTGTGAACTGGGCGTTGCTCGTCGGCAGTGTGCCGCGCAAAGCCGGCATGGAACGCAAGGACCTGCTCGGTATCAATGGCAAGATCTTCATCGGCCAGGGCCAGGCCATCCAGAAAAATGCCGCGCGCGATGTCCGCATCCACGTCGTCGGCAACCCGTGCAACACCAATTGTCTCATTGCCATGAACAACGCCCCGGACGTGCCGCGCGACCGTTTCTTTGCCATGACCCGGCTGGACGAAAACCGCGCCAAGGCGCAACTCGCGAAAAAGGCCGGCGTGGACGTGACCGCCGTCAGCAACATGGCCATCTGGGGCAATCATTCTGCGACGCAGTACCCCGATTTCTCCAACGCCAAAATCAATGGCCAGCCCGCCCCGGCGGCGGTCCCGGACGAGGTGTGGCTCAAGAGCGAATTCATCTCCACCGTCCAGCAACGCGGTGCGGCCATCATCAAGGCGCGTGGTTCCTCCAGCGCCGCCAGCGCGGCGAACGCCGTCGTAGACAGCGTCCGCTCCATCATCGAGCCAACGCCGGCCGGCAACTGGCACAGTGTCTGTCTCTGTTCCGACGGCAGTTACGGCATCGAGAAAGGTTTGATTTGTTCGTTCCCCGTGCGCAGCGATGGCAAGGGATTGCAGATTGTGCCGGGCGTGCCCGTCAACGAATTCAGCCGTACGAAAATTGACGCGACGGTGAACGAGTTGAAGGAGGAACGCGCGCTGGTAGCCGATCTGCTGCCGAAATAAACGGTGTCCAGACTCCGGCGGCCGCACATGGGGTAACCTGTTGTGGAAGCGGTGTTTGTATCTCTGTTTGGGGAGCTGAATCGGTACAAAAAATGCTCATTTCAGGCCCGATATGAGATTCAGAGCGGCTGTTTCCAGACGGGCTATATTGCGATGGGGTGGTTGGTTTTCCTGCTTCCTTCATAAATCGAAGCGGGCGCTGTCATTTTGGCTGATGGCCGGTTGGTTGCCGTCGATGTTGGTTTCAACGT
>CAYPSF010000025.1:0-37500 GCA_964413165.1 uncultured Bifidobacteriaceae bacterium | reverse complement strand
GCCAGATGGGCAGGGTGACCGTCGCCTGCGGCCAATACAACCAGGGCGTGGCCTTGACGTCCACCGACGAACCGATGGTGACGTCGGGCAGCCTCGACTTGCGGGCCAAGTCCAACGACGCCTGCGTCTGGCGCACCTCGGCCTCCATCGCCTTGAGCTGCGGATTGCGCGCAAATGCGGTGTCGAGGATCTGTTCCGGCGACAAATCCAGTGTCGTAGCTTCAAAGCGCGCGGGCAGGGGTGGGTCGGGCCGGTCGCGCGTGAGTCCCAATGCCGCCTTGAATTGTGCTTCGAGCGAATGGCGTGAATCCTCAAGGTTGACAATCTCCGTTTTTAACCGGTCGGCCTCGATCTGGGCGCGATACACGTCCTGCAACGTGGCCTGGCCGGTTTCGTTCCGGGCACTGGCGATCCGCTCCAGCTCGGACAATAAACTGAGCATTTCCCGATCAACCGCGATTTTCTTGTCGAGGAACCAGAGCTGGTAATAGGACTGTTTGACGTCGTAGGCGGTCTGGAGTGCTGCGCCCTCGAAGGCGAAATATTTGGCCCGGCTTTCCGCCGTGGCCGCCTCGGCCTGTACCCGCAACTTGCCCGGCCAGGGAATCTGCGCCATCAGCCCGGGCATCACCGAGGTGATGACGCTCTGGATATACATCTGGAACGTGAGTTGCAGATCGGGCAGCGAGCGGGCCACGGTGATGTTTTCAATCGAAGCCGCCCAGTCGTAATACGCCGCTTCGACCTGCGGCTGGTTGAGCAGGGCGTAGGTGAGGAAATCGCCGAGGGACGAATTGGTCGTGAGGTCAGGCAGCGCCGGAGGCCGGTCGTCGGGCCGGTACGCCGTTTTCACCGTCCCGATCTGCCGGCGGGCCTCGCGCTCGCCGTGGGTGGTGAAGCCCTTGCAACCGGTCAGCGCCAGCGCCAGCAGCAACGCGCCGTTGAAACAGAATCGCCGGTTCATTGTTCGTCCCAAACTCATTGGTTTACTTTGCATTAACGGCAATCGCCGGGCGAACAGCAACCCGGCATCATCGCCACCGGCTTATTGGTGCCCGCCACTGCCGGTGGCGTATTGGTGCCGCCATTATCTCCATACACCGGTCGTAACGCCATGCCGCAAATCGGACAATCACCCGGCTTCTCCGCCTTGACCGACGGATGCATCGGGCAGGTGTAATAAAGAATTTTCGGGCCGCTGGTCGCCGCATCGGCCGCCAACGAGGTGCGGGGGGCGAGCCACATCGCGCTTCCACCAAGAACGGCGGCCAGAGCGATGATCCAGAGTGTTTTCGTTTTCATAATTTCAGTTGTTTTCATTTTTCCATTGCCGCTGTTTGTGCGCAGGCAGGTCATTTCAGATAGTTCACGGGCACAAAATTCCGTGGAGCGAACGAAGGCCGCAGTGTCCGCCCAGGACACACCGCGGGAGGGGAAGGAAAAAAGTCAGATCAGCCGGGCGCAATCCCGCGCGTAGAGCGGTGCGCCCGCGGACGTCAAGGACCACCGGGAGGCGGAACCCATCAAACCCGTCCGGTTTTCAGGCAGGATCCCGGCCAGGACGGCCGGAGCGGAAATCAAAAGCTGTTTTTGCAGGCCGATGCTGGACGGGACCACCGGCGTTGGCTGCGAACCCGACGACGGTGCCGGGCAGCAACTCATCCGGCCGCCGCAATGACAGCAGGCAGGAATCGGCGACGCAAGTGTCACCGGCATTGGTGCGGCTGACAACTGCGTCCACACCAGCAGGAGGCTGGACAAAATGGCGGACAAGCTTTTCACAAATTCATCCGCGCCCTGGGGCGGCGGTTTAAATCATCTCTGGGCGGCGGCGGCATCCTGGATCTTCTTCAGGTAGGGGGCCGGATCCTTGTCGAAATCTTTTTTGCAGCCGGAGCAGCACAGCTTGACCTCCTGGCCCTGGTAGACAAAGACGTAGGGTTTGCCCATCTCGCCGAGTTTGTCGCCAGAGACGGGGCAGGTGGTCAGTTTGTCCGGCTTGGGCAGGGTGGCCGTCGGTGAGTTCGTGTCAGCCGCCAGGCCGGCCAGCGGCAGGGCAAGAAAAGGAACGGTCAGCGCGAGGGCCGTGAGTTTTTTCAATGTTTTCATGGTTAATGTCAGCATAACGACACCTATTATACACCAGACCCGGGAAATTCCCTCAATTTTTTCACAGGAATAGATACACCATAACCGCCGGCGGCGGATTTCATCACCCTCATCGCTGGTACGCAAACAAAAAGGCGAACAAAACCTGGATTTGTCCGCCCTGATCGTTGACTGAGTGATTTTGCTTATTACTTCTCTGCCTACATGCCCGGCGTGGGACCGGCACCCTTCTTCAGCACGCAGCACATGGCATCCTGGCTGCCGCAGATTTTGCAGGTGTGAACCAATATGTTTTGGGCCTGCTTCCCGGTGCCCTTGGTCACCAGCTTGGTATCACAGCTCGAGCAAAGGTGCATCGTCACGTTTTTCAGCTCGTCGGGCGAGCCGGTCTTGAAGTCCTTTTCCACGACTTGCGCGTAAGTGGTCTTGCATTTGGGACAGGTCATTACGATGGTGTCTCCCACATTGACCTGTTGGAGATCCTCATAGGTATGCACTTTCATGAGCTGCGTGGCTCCCTTCTCCTGCGCCCGCGCCTGGCTGGGCAGACACACCAGTACGATGACAGCCAATGCGGCGGCAAAACCCGCGAGGCATTTGTAGAATCGGTTTTTGTTTTTCATGGTTCTCTTTCCTTTGTTTATTTGATGTTGGTTTTAAACGCGGCCAGAGCCGCTCCCTTTGGTTGCACCGGCGGAGACAAGATCCCGGACCGAACGTTGCGACTGCCTGGCACTCCAACTTGCGAGCGGTTGTTATCGTTCATGGCACGAGAACTGACCATAGCTGGGAGACCTTCCCGGTGCCATGGGGTGTAACCCTACCGTGAATTCATTGACTCTTGAGAGCCTTTCGGAATTTTGAGGGGTTTTGGGCATGCCGGGGTAATACCTACACAACATTCGGTGGTGCAATGAAGCCCCACCCAACTAAAAGAAAATTAACATGAAAACTCGAATCCTCCTTGCCACCATCGCTGCCGCCGCCCTGGCTGTGACCACCCTTAACGTCAGCGCCAGCGACACGCTGCTCTCGCCGCGGGCCTCCGGCAACCAGACCAAGGTTGCCCAAGGCATTACGGCGGCCCAGCCGGCGCCAGCGGCCCAATCCATCTCGCCCCGCGCGCTCGGCAACCAGACCATCACCGTGGCCAGCGTGGCCAATGACGTGAATCCCGTCATGGAATGCCACAAGATGGTTGCCAGTCCCAAAGCCATCCAGGCCTGCGCCGCAAACCCTGCCGGCATGTCCGGTTGCTGCCAGTCCGCCATGGCTCATTAATCATCAACCGGGTTGTCCCGGCCTGACAAAACTGTAAACTATGGGCGGCGGACAAAATCTCCGCCGCCCCAGATCCGATGAAACAAGAAGATATCAATCCTGACCCGGGCTCCGCCAAAGGCCGCGCCGAGGCGAGTGATCCCCAACTCGGCGCACTTTTGCGCGAATCGCGGGTCTCGCCCGCGTTGCCCCCGCGTTTTCGTGAAGGTGTCTGGCGGCGCATTGAAGAAGCCGACGCGCCGGCATCGGCGGCCGGCGGCATTACCTGGCTTGAAGCGTTGGTGGCCCTGGTGTTGCGTCCGCGTTTTGCGGTGGTCACCGCCGCCGTGCTGGTTGTTGCCGGCTCGCTGCTGGGCGTACGCGAAGGCGGTCAGATCGCGCACCAGGATGCTCAGGCGCGTTATCTCGCAGCGGTTGCCCCGCATTCGCTACGTTGATGCCATGAACCGCTCGCTGGCCATTCTGCTGGGCGCACTGGTTCTGTGCGCCGCACTGTTCGGCGGTGCTTACACCGTCAGCCGGCATGTCTGCGAACGCTGCATGGCCAAATCCGTCAGCGACCTGGACTGGCTGCAACAGGAATTTCACTTGAGCGACACGGAGATGGCGCGCATTCAAAAGCTGCATGAAGGCTACCTGCCGAAGTGCGCGGAAATGTGCGCCCAGATCGCCGCCAAAAAGGCGGAACTGGAGACGGCGTTGAACGGCTCCACCAACGTCAATCTGGCAGCCCGGCAAAAGCTGGACGAACTGGCCGCGCTCCGCGCCCAATGCCAGGCACAGATGCTCCAGCATTTCACCGAAGTCAGCCAGACCATGCCGCCGGAGCAGGGCCGGCGTTACCTGGCCGAGATGCAGCGTCTCACCCTCGGTCTGCACGAACAAACCGAATCATCCATGCCCCCATCCACCGGCGACATGCATGGACACCATTGATGCCAACGCCCGCGACCGGGCCGACATGGAACGATTGGCCGCCGGCCACGATGCGGCACTCGACGATTTAATGGAACGCCATGCGACGCCGGTGTTCCATTTTCTCTGCCGCATGGTCGGCAACGAGGACGATGCCAGCGACCTCGCCCAGGAAACATTTGTCCGCGTTTTTCGCGCTCGGGCCACCTTCCGGACCGGCGAAAAATTTTCCACCTGGCTCTTCACCATCGCCGCCAACCTGGCGCGAAACCATTTCCGCTGGCGGTCGCGCCATCCGAACGTTTCGCTGGAGGCGGAAACCGGCGAAGCGGAACAAACCCTCGGCAGCACGCTGCCCGCAACTGATCGGGCGCCTAACGAACACGCCCTCGCTGCCGAACGGGCCCAGGCGGTGCGGGCCGCGGTCCGCAAATTACCGGAGGATTTGCGTGAAGCGATTGTGCTGTGCGAATGGGAGGAACTCAGCACGGCCGAAGCCGCGGCGATTTTGGAAACGACTCCGAAGGCCGTGGAATCGCGCTTGTACCGGGCACGGCAGATTTTGCGCGAACGTTTGGAGTCCTGGCTGTGATCGGGATGAAACAGGCTCCAGCCCGCACCATCCCTGCATGCAGATAAATCCCTCAAGTTGTTCCGATTCCTTCCGATACAAGTAACAACCGGCAAAAAGCCGGGCCATACCTGCTTAAATTATGACCATATCCAGCATCAGTTCGACAGCTAACTCGTATCAGACCTCCGCCGCGAATAATTTCAACCAGTCTTTCAGCGAGTTCAAAAGCATTGGCAATTCCATTCAATCAGGGAATCTGACCTCGGCCCAGGACGCCCTGACAGCCCTTCAAAGCGATTTACAAAGCAACAGCGGGCAAAACCCGTTGAGCCGGCTTTTCAACAACAACAGCAAGCTCAGCGATGATCTCACCTCGCTCCAAACCGCGTTGAAATCGAACGATCCCGCCAGTGCTCAAGACGCCTTCAAAACCCTGGTCAAGGACATGCAGGGCGCGATGAAAACGCAGGCGCCGCACGGGCCCCGGCATCACCATCGCGTGGATAGCGACGGTGACAATGATGGCTCCACCCCAGCCTCCTCAACGAGCACCTCAGATTCAACCACCGGGTCCGCCGGCACCGGAAGCGCGCTCGACGTGCAAGCCTGAACGGTAGAAATCATTTCATGACGGCGGGTTGATAGACCCGCCGTTCTTATTCGTGTGGGTCCGCAGTTTCCAGTCAGCAGATCTGTCCCACCGATCTTCGTCCGGCTTGCCATTCGGATGTTCGCCGGGTAGTTCTCCCGCGTGAAATTCCCGGGCGAAACCTCCGCCGCCGATTGGCTCCGACCATCTGTCATCGCCCTCCTGCTGGCGAACCTGGTGCCGGTGTTCGGCGTGCTCTGCCTCCATTGGGAGGTCTTTCCGCTGATGTTTTTGTTCTGGTCCGAGAACGTCATCGTTGGCGTGTTCAACGTTTTGAAAATGCTCACCGCCAACCCGGGCTCACCGCTGAGTTGGGCGGGCAAACTATTCATCATCCCTTTCTTCTGCGTGCATTACGGGATGTTCACCTTCATTCACGGCATTTTTGTGATTGGCCTCTTTGGCGGCGGATTCAAACCCGGCGCGGGCTTTCCCGCCCCGGAAACCTTCTGGCATACCATGCTGGAATATCACCTGGGCTGGGCGGTCCTCGGGCTGGCCGTCAGTCGCGGAATTTCATTTGCGACCAACTACATCGGCACTGGTGAATACAAACGCGCCAGCCTGGCCGTGCTCATGCAGCAACCCTACGGACGCATCGTGGTGCTGCATCTGGCCATCCTGGGCGGTGGCTTTCTGGTCATGGCGTTGCATTCGCCGTTGGTGGGATTGCTCCTGCTGGTGGCGCTCAAAATTGCACTCGACCTGCGCGGTCATTTCGCCGAACGGAAGAAATTCGCCGTAACGTCTTCGTAGGACAGGCATCCTGCCTGTCTCTGACTTTCCGGATCTGAAGCTGAAAACAGCCGGGATGCCTGTCCTACGTTGCTTCGGCCTCGAATTCCGCCAGTTCCGTCCCCGCCTTTTCCCAGGACGCGTTCGCCTCGGCCAGGCGGTCGTGCACTTCCATCAGCTCGCGGTTGATCTGCGTCGCCCGCCCGCCCGTTGCGTACGTCTCCGGCTTCTCCAGCTCCGCCGTCAATTCCTTCTCGCGCGTTTCCAGTCCCGCGATTTCCGTCTCCAGCCGGGCGATGCGTTTCTGGATTTCCTGCTTCTTCCGCGAACGCGCCTGCCGTTGTTCGGCTTCCATCCGCTTCTGTTCCTTGCGGTCAATCGCGGGTGCAGCATCGGAAGGCGGAGTTCCACGACGCCCTGAATGATTGGGACTCGCAGGGCTCGCCCCTCCAGAATTGGAACTGGTCAGCGCGGCGCGGGCGGATTGCGACGTCTTGTCGAGGTAATACTGGTAGCCGCCGGTGAAATGGCGGAGCCGGCCGTTTTCCACGCGTACGACGTGGTTCGCCAGCACGCGGATGAAATGCACGTCGTGGCTGATGAAAATCAGCGTGCCTTCGAACGGCTGCAGCGCCTCGATGAGCGCGTCCACGCTCGCCAGGTCGAGGTGCGTTGTCGGCTCGTCCATCAACAGCAGGTTCGGCGGATCGAGCAGCAATTTCACGAGCGCCAGCCGGCTTTTTTCGCCGCCGCTCAGCACGCTCACCGGCTTGAACACATCGTCGCCCCGGAACAAAAAGCTGCCGAGCACGGTACGAACGGCTTGCTCGGTGATGCGCTGCGGCGTATCCAGCGCCTCCTGCAACACGGTATTTGCGGGATTAAGCATCTGCGCCCGATGCTGCGCGAAGTAGCCGGACTTGGCATTGTGACCGAGCCGATGTTCACCCGCCTGTGGCTTCAGGACCCCGGCCAGCAGTTTCAACAATGTGGATTTGCCCGCGCCATTCGGTCCCACCAGCACGATGCGCTGCCCGCGCTCGGCCTCGAAATTCAGATTTTCGTAGATGGGTTTGGCGCTGGGGTGCAGCACGGCTGTGTCTGCCTCCGCCCCGTTCGGAGCTGCTGCAGCCGGGACCGCCGCGCTCCGGCTTTCGGGATAACCAAACTTCACATGCTTCAAGGTGATGACGCGATGGCCGCTGCGCTGCGGTTGCGGGAAACGGAAGCCCACCGTCGGGCCCACGCCGTCGGGCGTTACCACCATGTCCTCCTTGAGCCGTTCGATTTGCTTCAACTTGCTCTGCGCCTGTGCCGCCTTGGTGTTCTTGGCGCGGAACCGGTCCACAAACAGTTGCATCCGGTCAATCTCGCGCTGCTGCGCCTTGGCCGTGGCAATCAACGTCGTTTCCGCGGCCGCGCGTTGTTCGAGGTATTCATCGTAATTGCCGGTGTAACGCAGCACGCGCGACGAACGGAGCTCGGCAACGTGTGTGCAAAGGCGGTTGAGAAATTCGCGGTCGTGCGAGATGAGCAGGATGGCGCCGGGATAATGCCGCAGGTATTCCTGGAACCACAGGAGCGTTTCGAGGTCGAGATGGTTCGTCGGCTCGTCGAGCATCAACACGTCCGGTTCCTGCACCAGCAGCCGCGCCAGATGCGCCCGCATCCCCCAGCCGCCGGACAGCTCGCGCGCCGGACGCAGGAAATCCGACTGCTGGAAACCGAGGTTGGCGAGAATCTGTTTCGCCTTGGCGACGAACTGGCCATCGTGCTCGTGGTCGTGCGGCACGGCGATGTCGAGGACGGTCTCGTTGCCCACGGCTTCGCTTTCCTGGGGCAGATAGCCGAACCGCGTGCCGCGGATGAAGGTGACCTCGCCGGCGTCCGATGATTCCTGGCCCAGGATGATCTTGAGCAGGGTGGATTTGCCCGCGCCGTTCGGCCCGACCAGGCCGACGCGTTCGCCGGACAGGAGCGTGAGCGACACGTCGTCAAACAATTGACGACCGCCAAAGGCCTTGCTTAATCCGGCTACGGTGAGCATGGTTTTAAAATAAGACTGCTAACTTTCGCTCATCCCCGCTGATTGTTATCAGCGAAAATCAGCGCGGATTAGCGGTTCAGAAATCATTTCGGCTTCAACAGAAGAAAAAATCGTGCATGTGATGATTTGCCGGTGGCGGAGCGTCAGTTTTTGAACGGTTCCCATTTGCCGTTCCGGCGCACCAGCAGCGTTGTCGAAATAGCTCCGTCACGGCTGCTGCCATAAACCTGCTGCACCTGTCTGCGTAACGGCTCGACGCCTCCGGGCTCGGTGGAGCCGGTAAAAATCAATTCACTACCCGACGGCACGGCAGCGATCAGTTCCCCGCGAACGGCCGACGCCTGCTCGTCCCAGAGCTTATCGACCAGCAACAGGCTGGCTGAGTATTTCCCGGCGGCGATGATGCTGAAAGGCGGCTGCAGCTCCCGATGGGTGAGCTTGGGCATGAGAACAGCCAGGTTCTCGACGGCCAGTTTGTGCAACGCCGGCAGATCCAGGTGAAGCAATTGGCGGTCAGCCTCGACGAGGTAAACGCTATCGCCATCACGGTCGCCAAGATAAAGAATGCAGATGTCGGCAGCGAGCGGTTCGGTTACGAGTTGATTCGTTTGGCGTACGTATTTGGACTCCAGGCCATTTGCAGTGATCGTTTGAACAATTTTGCCGCCGCCGCTTTCGGGCGGCAAGCCGCTCCAAATGACTGGACGAATGGTGCTCCTGTCCACCCGGGCCGCCAGCGCTCCACTGCCCGCTTTCAAAGCCACGACCTCGTTAATGTGACGGCGGCAGGTCGCGGCCCGGCTTGCCGGATCCTTCACCGTTTCGGCCCACAAGGTGTCCAGTGGAACCTTCACTTCCCCGCCGTCGTCCAGTTTCAATGTGATTTGGAGCTTGCCAGTGATAAAGACCTGGCAGCCCCGGAATTGGGCGGAGGTGGCCAGCGCATAAATCTGCGTAAAGTCCGCTTTGCTGAGGGCCGGGTCCTTCATCAGCTTTTCCCAACCGGCCGGGGTGTACAGATGTCCGTCCACCGGCTGCTTGCTGCAGCCGGCCAGCGTCAGCAGAACCATCGCCGGCAGCACCGCCAGCAGAACGAATTGAATCGGGCTTTTCATTTTGGTTTTAATTGGGGGAAAAGAATCACGTCGCGGATGCTTTCCTGGCCGAGCAGCATCATGCACAACCGGTCAATGCCCATGCCCATGCCGCCCGCCGGCGGCATGCCGTGCTCAAGCGCGACCAGGAAATCCTCGTCCAGTTTCTGCTGCTCGCCGCCCGCCTGATGCGCCAGCCGTTCGCGCTGCTCGATCGGATCATTCTGCTCGCTGTAGGCCGGCGCGATTTCCTGCCCGTTGATGCAACACTCGAAAACCTCGACGGTCGTCGGGTCTTCGGGCGACAATTTGGCCAGCGGCACCAGTTCCTTCGGCAGGTGCGTGACGAACGTGGGCTGGATGAGCGTCGGCTCGATCAATTTTTCGAACACGGCGCCGGTGACTTCAAAATCCTCGTATTCCTTGCCGATTTCCGCGCCGAGATCGTGCGCGCGCTGGCGGCGTTCCTTGGCCGAAATCTCGAACCAGTCCGCGCCGGCCTTTGCGCGCACGAGGTCCTTGTATTTCACCCGCTGCCAAGGCGGAGTAAGGTTGATGGTCTTGACCACTTTGCCTTCGGCGTCCTTGTGCTCGATGAACAACGTGTCGATCACATTTTCCGCCACGTGACAGACCAGGCCCTGCACCAGCTCCATCATGCTCTCGTAATCGCCGTAGGCTTCATACGCCTCGAGCATGGTGAATTCGGGATTATGCTTCCGCGAGAGGCCCTCGTTGCGGAAGTTGCGGCCGATCTCGAACACCTTGTCGATGCCGCCGACCAGCAGGCGTTTGAGATACAGCTCCAGCGCGATGCGCAGGTAAAAATTGCAGCCGAGCGCGTTGTGCTTGGTGATGAACGGTTGCGCCGCCGCGCCGCCGGGAATCGCCTGCATCATCGGCGTCTCCACCTCCACGTAACCGCGCGCATGCAGGAAATTCCGGATCTCGCGGAGGATTTCGCTGCGCATCAGGAACAATTCCTTCACGTCCGGGTTCGCCATGAGATCGAGATAACGCTGGCGGTAGCGGATTTCGGTGTCCTCGAGCCCGTGCCACTTGGCCGGCGGCGGGCGCAATGCCTTGGCCAGGATGGTGAAGCCGGTGATCTTGACGGAAATCTCGTTGGTCTTGGTGATAAATTGCATGCCCTTCACACCGATGAAATCCGCAAGGTCGAGATGCTGGAAAATGGCGAATTGGTCGTCGCCGAGGACGTTTTTCTGCGCGTAAACCTGCATCCGTCCGCTCTGGTCGCGAATATCGAGGAACATGGATTTGCCCATGTCGCGGTGCGCGGTGATGCGGCCGGCGAGCGCCACTTCGCGGCCCTCGGCGTAATGTTCGCGGGCGTACGCGCAGGATTCCGAGGGCGTGAACTTGTTTTTGAACGGGTCAATGCCCCTGGCCCGCAAAGCGGCGAGCTTGGCTTTGCGCTGTTCGATCAGTGAATTCGTGTCGTCCATACGGCAGTCGTTTCAGAATGCGCCCAGTGAACCACAAAAACCGCCCGAACGCACGCAAAAGGTGTGGTTATGTCCGCTGACATGTTCCAAGTCCCACTCACCGAAACCATCGATTTTGGACTGCGGCGGGAAGCGAAGCGCCACGCCGCTTTTGCAGGCAACTTGTGGTACCGAAAGCGGTGCCGCCGCTACGCTCTGCCACCGCAGTCCAAATCTTTGCCGTCCAAGCAGGTTACCCCGGTTGTTTCACATGTGGAACCAGTTGTACCCATTCGGGAACAGCCGCCAGTCGATGACGATTTCTGAACTCACCATGAACAGGATGATGGCCACCAGGACCAGAGGACGGACCCAGGGATTTCTAACCCGTCCCAAAAGGCAGTCGAGGCCGTACAGGTAGAGCAACAAAAACGGGATCAGCGCGCCTAGCATCAGCCGGCCGCAGGTGAAATAGGGATGCTCGCGCGATGGATTATAGCAGTCGTGGAAATCGTAGAGGATGGACACAAATCCCAGGAATACCACCGCGGCGATCACGCTCCCGAATCCGAGCCAGAGCGCCTGCCGTTGGGGATCGCTCACGGCGGGAGAACGGGACAACAGGCCGATGACGGCCAGGCCGATGAAACCGAGGGATGAAACGGTATAAACCGCGTCCAAGGCGGGCAACGCCAGCGGGTCGCGATGCCAGAGAAATTCGCCCTGCCAGAACGTCGGCAGGAGACCAAACTCGCCGGGTTTGCCCGAGAAAAATATCCAGAATCCGTGCGGCGTGAAGATGGGATGATGCCACCATTCGCCGAACGGTTGGTGGGTCCAGCCGAGGAACCGGATTTTCTCCGCCGTGCCGCTGAAATCGCCGAAAACGACCTTGCACCAAACCAGCCAGGCAATCATGGGCAGGCCGGCGCAGACGGCCAGCAGCACCAGCGCCGGACAGGCGGCACGCGATTTTCCCGCCCTCACCAGGCACACGATTTTGTACAGCACCGCGAGGCCGGACACAGCCAGCAACGGCAGGTTGCTGATTTTGGTCAGGAACGTCAACGCCAGCGCCAGCCCGGTCAGGATTCCCAGCCGGATGCCCGGCACCTCCGCGCGCAGCCATTTCACCAGGCAGATGAAGGCCAAGCCAAAGGTCAGCGGCGACAGCACGTCGTTTTGTATCGAATAAAAGGCGCTTTGGGGGATGAAGGCCAGCAAGGCGGGAACGCCGAGCCGCAAAAAGGGGCGTTCCGGAAAAACCAGGCGCGCGGCGAGGTAACCCAGCCAGACCAGCAGGGCGATGAAAACGATGTTCAGGAACCGGAGCCAATAGAGCAGGTGACCACCCTCGAAACCGAGCGCCTTGCCCGTCTGCCACCACCCGGCCGCCAGCGTGTAATACAACGGCGGCTGCGACGCCTCATAATTAATCACTGCCCGCCACGCCGCTGTTCTTGCGACCAGGGCCGGGCGGACTTTTTCCATGGGTTGCGTCCACGGTGGCGGCGGAAATTGTCCATCGGGAAAACTGGTCGGAATGCCCACATACTCCGGCGAGCCGTATAGTGCGGCGTAAGGCACCGCCTCGGCTGATACCGGTTCCAACGAGCGCGGGAGGTAACCTTGCGCATACTTGACCACCAGATCGAAATGGATTTGTTCGTCCACGTTATTGAAAAACGGGCTGGCGGCGGAAAAAACAAAAACATGAATCGCAGCGAGCAGGCACAACAGTTCGATGACGTTCCGTTCCTGCGATTCGGAAAAAGTGGCGGGCGGATTGGAATCGGCGGCGTTCACACCATGGTTATTGCGCGGTCAAATTAAAGCACACACGGCAAATCACAAGCCCGCGCCGTAAAGATATTCCCGCGGCCAAACATTGCCGCCGGCCCGCAAGGCTGGCCGCCTTCGTCAACCTGTTCCCTGCGGCCGGAACCAACGGATTGCCGGATGTTAATCCGCAAACGAACGGGCGACTATTTTGTGCTTGAACCTGCCGCCGGGGACGCCGCGTCGGAATCCTTCCAGCCTTCGGCCAGAAACAGATCCATGTCTTCAGCAATGCGCGTGCCGGCACTGGGATTCCTGACCTGCTGGAACTGGCGGCTGTGGTGGCTGAGAAAATGAGCGGCCTGTGATGCCCATACCCATTCGTAAGGATCGTCCGTCCAGCCGGAGTTGGGCAAGGGCGGCGGCGGCAGATCAACGGGCGACGGCGTTCCCGGATCGGGAATTTTCACCAGGCCGGCCAGGGCCAGGACCCAGACGCGGTGGCCGGAATGGAGGGTCACGGCGATTTTATCCAGGACCGGCTGAATGGCATTGGTTTTCTGCATTTGAATCCGGACCAGATCGTAGCGGTGGGCGGAATGATCCGAGAGTGGCGGGAGGGTGGTCCAGGGCGTTGCCGTTCTGAAGTAATGGTCGAAACTGATGCCGCAGAACCAGGGCGCGACCACCACAAAATCTTCCGGCGATGCCTCGGCCACCAATCCCCGCGCCCACGCATCAATGTTCGTGAACCGATAATCCAGGTCACGCCGGGCCACCGGAAAGGAAATCACGGCGGTGACCAGCACCAACCCAAAAAAAACCGCGCGGACCGGGCGCGGCAAAGCCGAATAGCCCGTGTCGAAACATGCCGCTGCCAAAACCATGAGCGGAAGGAAATACCACGGTTGTCCCGGTAACGCCGTCATCCAGAGAAAACCTAGAAATCCCGCCACCGCGGCAAGCAAAGTTGTCCCGGCAAACAAACACGCATCATCCGTCATGATCGCCCCGGCGGATTTTTCCGCTGCCGGTGCCCTCCGGCGCAAAGCCAGCCCGGCACTGGCCACGACCGCCAGCGCCAGCAGACCCCACACGAAGACATATTGCCGCCAGGGAAAGCCCAGGACACTGACCAGATTGTCAAAGAAATGTGGCCACGCGATGCCGGTCCGCAAAACAATTGAGGATTCCCGCCCGGAAACGATGCCGGGAACGTAGGGTAAAAGCGAAATGGCCGCCAGGAGACCGGCCGCCAGCATTTGCATGGCCGCCCACCAGTCTTTGCGCCGGACGCAAACCGCCGCCGCACCGAGGCAAACGGCCCCGACCAGGACGGCATTATGATACAAGGCTTGCACACTCAACACTGCCAGCGCGGCCACCACACCTGCCCGTGCCCACGAAGTTCGCTTCAAGAACATCCCCGCCGCGGCGAGGGTCAACACCATCAACAGACTGCCCAGACCATACGCGCGGATGGAATCGCCAAACACAATGATGGTACTGTTCAATCCGAACAGGATGAGGCTGAGCAACGGCGGCGAGCGGCGCACCGTCCACGCCGCCAGCCACAGGCCGGCCAGCGCGCCCAAACCAATCAACGTTCCCAACACCCGCAAATTCACGTCATCCCGGCCCAGCCCGACCGCCAGCCAGGTCTTAACCAGCAACGGCATCAGCACCGGAAACGAATCCCTGGCCATGTCGTTGATAGAATGATGGCTGGCCAGATTGATGACATTGACCTCGTCACGCCAGAAGCCGCCCGCGTGAACCAGAAAATAAAAATGCAACCAAACGGCGGCCAGCGTGATCAAAATGGCCGCCAGCCATCCGGGTTGCCGCCAGAAAACCTTTGGCGCTGACGGGGTCATGGTTTTGATCCACGCCTTTTCACAACGGATGAAGACAGGCGCGACCGGAACCGGTTGGAGGGATGATGGAGGATTGCGCCATGGGCGGTAATTGAACAAATCAACTGATGAGTCACAAGCGAATTTGTCCCGGGTCAACGGCGCGAGCCCGGCGGACCGGGGTTAATGGAAGCTCGATTGAAGGCCGTTTGGGAGGAGCATGGAACCTCGAGTCATGCCGAAGATGCAGTCGGCGCGGAATGGCGCGGTCAAGTTAAAGCACGCGCCAAATCACAAGCCCGGGCGGGACGGAAAATCTCGAAGCCGCACTGGATTTTATAACCGCCTTGTCAGAAAATGGCGTTCTGAACTATGCCGAAGATTAAAGCCGTCCACTATTTCCGGGCCGTCTCGCCCGCGTCGCAACCGATCGCCGATAGCACGCATACCATCAGCGAAATCGCCTTCATCGTCACCCGCATCGAACTCGACAACGGCGTGACCGGCGATGCGAACCTGCTTTCATTTCACTACTCGCCCCAGGCCATCGCAGGCGCGTTGAAGGACATCCGCCCGCTGGCCCTCGGGTTCGAAGTTTCCGAGACCGCCCGGTTCATCCGGGAATATGACCGGGAGTCGGAGTATTTCGGCCACGCCGGCATTCATCGTTGGGCGCTGGGCTCGATCAACATCGCCATGTGGGACGCGTGGGCGAAGACGCTCGATAAGCCGGTCTGGCGGATGTTTGATGTGTGTTTCGACCGGGTGCCGCTCTACGGCAGCGGCGGCTGGCTGTCCTACTCAACCGAGGAATTGCTCGCCGAGGTCAGCCGCTACGTGAAACGCGGATTCCGCGCCGTAAAGGTCAAGGTCGGCTCACCCGAACTGGAACGCGACATCGAGCGGTTGAAAAAAGTCCGGGAAGCCGTCGGTCCGGATATCAACGTGATGATGGATGCCAACCAGGGCATGAATGTCGCGTCCGCGCTGAAACTCGTCACCGCCGTGCGCCATTTGCGCATCACCTGGTTTGAGGAACCGGTCGACCATACTGATTTCGACGGCTACGCCCAGCTCCGGCGTGAGGCCGGGGTTTCGCTGGCGATGGGTGAGCGTGAGTTCGACACGGTGGCCTTGCGCGAATTGGTCCGGCGCGATGCGCTGGACCTCTGGCAGCCGGACATCCTGCGGCTCGGCGGCGTCGAAGCCTGGCGCGCGTCCGCGGCCCTGGCCCACGCGCACAAACTTCCGGTCCTGCCGCACTATTACAAAGAATACGACGTGCCGCTGTTGATGACGGTGCCGAATGCATTCGGCGCGGAATCCTTCGACTGGATGGACCCGCTGGTCACGCAGCCCATCCGGATGGAAAACGGCTTTGCGTATCCGAACCCCGGCCCCGGCTGGGGCTTCAGCTTCAGGGACGAGTTTTTGACGGAAATTTGAGCCGGACCTGCGGTTACAGCGCCGATTCGAGAATTTCGGTCAGTTCTTCCGGGGTGAGCACGATGGGATTCGCCTTCATGCTGCTCGCCTTTGCCGCTTTGACGACCAGGTCGGGGAAATGTTCGCGTTGGATGCCAAAGCTGCCGAGCCGCGGGACTTTCAAATCGAGCACCAGGGCGCGGACCCATTTCAAACCGTCATCAGCCTTGGCTTTCATGTCGCCGGCCAGCCATCGCGCCGCCTCCTCGTAACGGTAAAGCGCCGGGTCGTTGGGATCGCGCTGGCGCAGGGCGCGGAGGTTTATCGCCATCACGTGCGGCAGCAAGGCCGCGCAGATCGCGCCGTGTGGCGCGGGAAAGCTGCCGCCGATCGGCCCGGCAAATCCGTGCACCGCACCGAGCCCGGCATTGCTCAACGCCAGCCCGCCGAACAGGCTCGCCACCGCCATGTCCTCGCGCGCGTCCTTGTCCTTCCCATTGCTGAATGCGATGCGCATCGAGCGCGCCGCACGGCGGAGCCCCTCGATGCACAAACCGTCAGTCATCGGGTTGGAGCGGTTGCAGACGAATGGCTCGATGAGTTGCGTCAGCGCATCCATGCCGGTGCTGGCCGTGAGCGCCGGCGGCAGATCATAGGTCAGCTCCGGGTCCACCACCGCCACCCGGGCGAGCATCAGCGGACTGCGCAGGCTGACTTTCACCTGGTGTTCCGGCGATGCGAGCACGGCGTTGCGCGTCACTTCCGCCCCAGTGCCGGCCGTGGTGGGAATCGCGATGAACGGCACGGATGGCCTGATCAACGGCTTGCCGCGCCCGATGATTTCGATGTAGTCCAGCAACTCGCCGCCGTTGGCCAGCATCGCGGCCATGGCCTTGGCGGCGTCGATGGCGCTGCCGCCGCCGAAACCAATTAACAACTCGCAACTTTCGGCTTTGGCCAGCTTCACCCCTTGTTCCACGGTCGCCAGTTCCGGTTCGCCGGCGATCGAAAAGGTCACCGCGCTCACGCCGGCGGATTGCAGATTGGCCAGCAACCGGTCCGCGCGTTTCGCATCACGTCCGGTCACGACCAGCGCTCGTCGGCCAAATTCTTTGGCGACAGCACCGACGGTGTTCGCCGTGCCCGCACCGAAAACGATGCGGGTGGCGGTGGTGAATTCAAAATTCATAGCAGTCAATGGTGGGGCGAGCGTCCTCGCGAGCCATGTTCACGCGGAAAAAGCACGGCTCGTCAGGAGCCTCGCCCCACCGTTTACCATTTTTCATCAGCGGGAAAAAAGTTGGCGAACTTCACGCTTTGTCGCGGCTCGGCCATCATGGGCGCGACGGTGTCCCGCCAGATCGGGTAGTGCTTCGTTTCCTTGTGCGCGGCGGCGGCGTTCGCATCGCGATAGACCTCCACGAACACAAACCGTGTCGGGTCATCCTGCTGCTGGACGACGTCGAACCGGGCGATGCCCGGTTCCTGCAAACTCGCCCGCGCGTTTGCGAGCGTCGCCGCTTTGAAAGCTTCCACGCACTCCGGCTTTACGTGGACCTGAATGTGTACTACGAGCATGGGCGACGAATAGGCGAAAGCGGGGAAAAGCTCAAGCCCGGGAATGGGAAAAATCAAACCGCCGGGTAATATTTATTGGTGGGGCGAGGCTACTGATCCCGCAATGCGGGACGAGGACGCTCGCCCCACCGAAAACTGTAAAACGTGCCACCACCAACCGCCGGCATCACTTGCGCAGCCGGTAAAACTGGATGCCCTCGGTCATGGCGTTCGTCACCATGTTAAATCCCCCAATGACGGTCGGCGCAACGACGACCGGCTGCCAGCTGACGAGCGAAAGATCGGTCGTATACTCCAGGGAGAACCCGGCGGGATTCACCGGCCAGGAAAGCAACACATTCCCGCCCTGTCCGGTCACAGCCAGGATCGGAACCGTGCCTGGCGATGTATCCGGCGTCAGTTTGATATAATCCAGGGCCAGGTTGTAGCCGCTGCTGGCGGCATTTTTGCCGGTGACCGTGAACTTGAATTGATAATTGCCATTCGAGGGCACTTGCCAGGTTCCACAATCCCGTTCCTGGAGCAGGTTGGTCCAGAGCACGATGAGATTCGTGGGGGTGGACAGGTGAATAGGCAAAAGATAAGCCAGGTTGGTCGGGGAATAAGTGTCCTGCACCGATCCAACATTGGCCAGAGCGCCGCCGTTTGGCCCGCAGGAGAGTTGGAACTGGCCGCGGTTGGTGCCCGCATTGGCACCGACATAAAGGTGATAGGTCCCCGCCGTCAGGTTGGAGACGACATAGCTGACAAAATCATTGGCGGCGTTGGCGTTGAGCACCGTGCCGCGCGCGTTGCTGAAGACCGCGTTGGTCACGATCTGATGCGTGTCGCCAGCGCTGAGGGTAACGGAAAGGTTTTCGGTTTCCGCCACATTGGCGGGAATGATGGTGTAATTGCTCCCAGCCAGGGTCGAGAACTGGTACAGCCCCGGCAGGACCATGGGCGCGGCCACGTAGTTCGAACCCAATTTCACGTCGATCGGCCATTTGGATCGGAGGTTGCAGATGTTGCCGACTTTGGAAAGAATCGTTGCCCCCGCCAGTTTGCCATTCGTCCAGGTCAGGTTGTCCACCTCGAATCCGCCGCGGGCGCAGAGTCCGCTCACCATGCCGTTGGTCAATCTCGACGGCAGCGCCGGCAGCAGGGTTACTTCGCCAGAATGGCTTTGCAGGAACATTTCGGCGATGCCCGAAAGCCGGCCGAAAATACAGTCCAATTGCTGGTGCCCGTCGGCGTAGATGAGATTGGTCGAGACTTTGTTGTAGCCGTACAGGAACAGCAGATTGGTGTAGGCACCATCACCATCCTGCAGCCGGTCGCGAAGGTTTAATCTCCAGGAACAACTCCACGGGGTGAGACTGGTATTACCGTAACCCCGCCAATCGATCGATACCTTGGCGGCAGCCGCAGTGGCAGGAGTATAGAACGGGGAAATTTCGTCGCCCGGGAAAAATCCCACCAGGTGCGAACAGTGCCGATGACCCGCATCATAACCACCACCGTCAACATCCTCCAGCCATTCCTGGAGCTGGCCGCCGCTGCCGATTTGATCCGGCGGCAGATGACTCTCGAGGTTGGTAATGCTATTCCGGAACGCGACGTCCACTGCCAGGACCTGGCTGGCCTGAACCACGTGGCTGAACAGGTCACGGCAGAGATCGTTATCCATCGTCGGCCCGGGCACATTGGGAATGTTGAAGCCTCCTTCACTATGTTCCGGTGAATAGGACGGACAGGTTACCGCCCACCCATAAACCGGGTGCGGGACGAGGAAGCCCTGGAAAAACTGGGCGGCACTCTTCATGAGCGGATAACCCGTGGTGGCCAGCCAGTTGGTGTCACCGGTGAAGAGGTAGTGCCACCAGAGATGCTGGCAAAGCCAGGCGCCGCCGGTGGGCCAGATTCCGTCGTTGCCATTGACGGCGGCCGCGTCGCGCCAGAGGTCCGTGTTGTGATGCACCACCCAGCCATCGCAAAAGTAATTCGTCCCGGCCACGCGATGGCCGGTAACGGACAGGTCCTGGATCATGTCAAACAACGGCAGCGTGCATTCGGAGAGGTTGGCCACCTCGGCGCCCCAATAATTCATCTCCTCGTTAATGTTGAGTGTCATCTTGCTGTCCCAGTCCAGGCTCAAATCAATCTTGTAATTCCATTTTCCCTGCAGGTTCAGCGCCTGCGAGCCGGGGCGCGAACCGGCAATCATCAAATAACGCCCCAGCTGGAAATCCAGTGCGATGAGCTGGGGATCGTCGCCGTCGATGGCAATCTGTTTCTTCCGGTAGCCGGTGCCCTGGTTGGTTTTCGCGTTGCCGCCCAGGTCCAGCACGACCCGGTTGAACAGGTTTGTGTAATCATTCTGTTGGGCCTGGCGCAGGTTCGCATACGTCATAGCCGCCGCCGCCGCGACGTTATTCGAGCAGAGGTTCACGTAATCGGCGCTCAGATCACTGTAACTCTTGACGTTGGAGACCACGCTGAGCAGCAACGTCACATCATCCGCGTTGGCCACCGAGAGGGTGCTGGCGCCCACCGTCACGGTGCCGCCGTTGGCGATGAGGCGCACCCGTGCATCATAAAGAACGGCATTCGTCAGCCCATACGCCGTGTAACGGGAGTCCGCCGGACCCGTCACGGTAGCGTGCATCACCAGATCGTTGCCGACGGTGCTGAACGTCGCCGTCTGCTGGGTGCTGAAACCGCAGGTGAACGTTACCTTGCCCGCCGAGCTGGCGGTGAAGTGGACCACGATGACCTTGTTGCTGGGGGCGCTGGCAAAGATGTCGCGATTATACGTCACCCCGCTGAAGTCATAATGCACGTTGACCGTGGCCGTGTTCAGGTCCAGCGAGCGCCGGTAATTCAATGTGCCGCTGTGCGGAAACGTCAACACCAGGGAGCCGGCATCCTGATACGAGGCTTCCCGGGTCGGAAGGCTCATCAAATAAGTCGTGGCCTCGGCCAGGATATCCACATGGTTGAAACAATTGTTGCGGATGCTGGCCAGATGGGCTGGCGTGGCATTGGTGTTTTCGTAGTAATGCGGCTGGCCGGTCCAGATGGTGTCTTCATTGAATTGGATCTGCTCGCTGCCTACTCCGCCGTAAACCATCGCCGCGAGTTTTCCGTTTCCGACCGGCAACGCTTCCTGCTGCCAGGAAGTGCCGTTGCCCGGCGCCCCGGGGCCGGTGAACCAGATCTGCATGGGCCCGGGATCGGCACGGAGAGAAAAAGCCAGAAAAACCCCCGAAACAAAGGCGGAACAACGCACGAAATGGTTCATAAATGCAAGTTGCTGATTATAAACCCGCTGAATCTGCCGAACAAGACTGGTTTCTGCCAAATTCCATGAAAAAAGTGCCATCCTCCCAGCCGGGTGCCGGCGCAATTTGCGTTGAACTCGCGCACCAGTCCTCCCACACTGGACCGCTCTATGGGCGCACAATGGAAACAGGCCGGACGCGAAATCAACGCGCAGAAAAAGGGGCAGATGACCGCCAAACTGGTCCGCGAAATCATGGTCGCGGCCAAGCTCGGCGGGCCGGACGCCGACCTGAATCCCCGCCTTTTCGTCGCCGTTGAAAAAGCCAAAAAGGCCTCTGTTTACCGGGACACCATCGAGCGCGCCATCCGGAAGGGCGCCGGTCTCGACAGCGAAAAGGTCAACTACGAAACCATCGTTTACGAAGGTTTCGCGCCGCACAAGGTTCCCGTTGTCGTCGAATGTCTCACCGACAATCGCAACCGCACCGCGCCGGAAATCCGCAATTTGTTCAAGGCCGGTTCGCTCGGCCAGCCCGGCAGCGTGGCATTTTTTTTCAATCACCTCGGCGTGGTCGAAGCCACGCATCCCGACGCGCAACGCGACGCCGAAGCCGACGCCATCGAAGCCGGGGCGCAGGAAATCGAGCCGCTCGAGGCCGATGAAATCCCTGCTGGCCAGAAGGGCGCGCGGTTTCTCACGGAAATCAAGGACCTCGACCACGTCTCCAAGGCATTGAAGGCCGCCGGCTGGAACGTCAGCGCCGCCGAAATCCGTTACCTGGCGAAGAATTTCGTCGATGTCAGCCCCGCCGGTCGCAAGGACGTCGAAGCCTTTCTGAACGCGCTCGACGACCACGACGACGTCCATCGCGTCTATGCGGCTCTGAAGTAGCCGCGGCCGGTGGATCAGAGGCTGAGGAATTTCAGGACCTGCAGTTCGCCCCGGAAATGGATCAGGATTTCATTCCCCTGCATCTGGATTTGCACCGGGTGGCGGCTCTGAGAGTAATCCCACATCGGATGCCCATCCGACGGATTCAGCCGGTACAGGTCAAAATAGATGACCGGGTCTTCGCCCGGGGTGATCAGGGGATTTTCCCCTGCCTTGGCGATGTAAACATATTTGCCGGAGACAAAACATTGGTCGCCAATGCCCTCGGTGCGCCACAACACCTTGCCGCTGGAACCGGCCACCTTCAGGATCACGGGGCCGGCCTTGGAGGAAAAATCCACCTGCTGGGAAAATTGGATGGTGTCGGGACTGGCCGTGGTGCTGGTCACGTAAAGGTCTCCCTTCCCGTCCGGCTGCACCTGGGAAATGCCGACGCTGGTGACCCGCCAGTGCACCTCGCCGGTGGCCGCATCGAAACTCGTCAGCATGCCCCGGTCAAACACATACAAATTATGGCCCACTTCCACACACGGCGGGTCGGCTTCCGTCGCAAAATCGCCCGAGTAATGAGGCGGGATGGAATAAGTGAGGTTGGCCGACCAGATTTTTTTGTTGTTCTGGTCGAAAACCTGGACCGATGTGCTCCCCACCAGCACCCCCAGGGTTTTCAGCGCGAAAAAGGAAGGCTTCCCGATGACCTCGCCTGTCCAGTCCGGAGCGGTGCCCGCCGGCCAGCGGCGCAAGGTGACCTGATACCGGCTGACGTCCTCCTCTTCCACTCCGCCGGTTTGTTCCCGGCGCGCCTCATTCATCATCTGTTCGGCCGCATCCAGGCTTTGGCCGGCGGTCAGATTGTTGTCCACCACGGATTTTTTGGGGGCCCGCATGGCCTGATGACCAATGACCTTGCGTTCGATCAAATCCACCTTCATCTGCACTACATTGGCGCCGTCGGCTACAAACTGGTCCCCCATGCTTTCCCGCACCGCGGGCCGGGTGTTGGCCGGAAGCGCACTCTTCACCGCTGACAGGATTCGGCTGAGCTGATTGTTGGTGGAGGCCGGCAGCGTGGCCGGCGTTTTGGCCGGCACAACCGGCACGCCGGCCGGTTGAATCGGTTCGGTTTGAACCGTCCCATCGGCAAAGGCGATCCGGGTGATGGCCTGGCGCCCCGCTTCGTCGGCGGAGATGAACGTAATGCCGCGGTCATTTTGCACCAGGCCGAAGAAGGGCGGGTTCAACGGAATTTCCCGTTTGCTGTTGCCGCTGCGCCGGTCGTACTGGATGAGCCGGCCGGGAAATAAAATCCAGAGGTCATTCGTCGTGGCAATGACGTGTGGCTCGGGGTACAGCGAGGTTTCTTCCTCGATGTTGGGCAGGGACGGATCCGGCGGAGGCGGCGGGGAGAACCCCACATTCAAGGGGACGGACCAAAGCTGCTTTTGCTGCGGCACATCGAACAGGCTCATCTGGTTGGCCTTGATCAACAGCACCTGGCCGGGGGCCAGGAACTGGTAGAACCGCGCGCGGTCGCCGTGATGCAATTCCTGCGAATAGATGACCCGCGGATGCGAAGCAAAAAAGGCGTACCAGATCCAGGCACCCAGCAGGATGACCCCCAGGAAAATGGCCACCCGCGAGACCAGCATGCCCATCCAGACCACCCGGGCCGCAACCACCGCCCGCTGCCGGGCGTATACCGGCAGTTCCATCCCGGTCTCCTCGGCACGCTTCCGGCAATAAGTCGAACAGGTATAACCATGTTGCTGCATGCACTCCTCGCAAATGGGCTTGCCGCAGACACGGCAGGTTTCCACCGCCGGATGCTTCAGGTGCCGGGGACAAAAGGTGACGGCAGCGGCGGCGGCGACCGGAGCGGCCACGGTCTGCGGTTGGGGCACGGCCACCCGCATCGGTTGCCGGGCGGGTGCGGGAGATTCCGCCGGAACGGGAAGCGGCGCAGCGGCGGAAAGTTTCTGGCGAATGGCTTCGTTCGCTGATTCGGTCCCGTCCGCATTGCAATCGGGACATTTGACTCTTACCGGCATCCGGCCATTGAACGGCTCGACGTCGAACGCAAAGCGCGTTCCGCACCCGCATTGGATTTTGACTTCCATGGCTAAGGTCTCGGATTCAGCAAAACCACATTGGTGGCCGGTAACAAGAGAAATGCCAGTCGGGACGGTGTATACTGGACGTTGCCGTCGCAAAACAGGAAATTCCCGCCGAATTTGTTGTGGTTGTTGCCCGGTTTCCTGCCATCGAGGGAAAAGACCACCTGCCCCGGCGTTTTCGGCGCCGTGTCCACTTGCGCATCGGATATCAGTGCCGCCCCCGCACCGTCGGAGATTGTCCGGCCCATATAATAGGCGTAACTGATTTTTTTGTCGGCAAAGGGCTGGGCATCCGGCAATGGCTTGTCCTGGCCGCCCGGGCAGATGAAAAATTCCGTGCCGGTTGTATCCTTGGGAACCAGGAGGCTCAGCGGGACCTCGGAGGTTTGTGCGCCGGCCATGGCCGGCAACGCCCCGTTGTTGTCCAGCGCAAAGGTTTTCATCGCCGCGTAGATGCTTTGCAGGTTGTTCTGGCAGGCCGCCAGCCTTTTTTCCTGGGCGCTCTTTGAGCCGGCACTGAGGAAAAGCGTGAACACGACGAAAATGATCACCATTACCAGGAACACTTCCAGGATCGTGACTCCCGCGGTGGAGAATCGCGGCGACGGTTTCCGGGTCGGCTGGATCACAACTCGTGTGTAACATCAGCCCGGGAATGTGGCAACAGTTTCCTTGACCCGACCAAATCAACCCGGTTTCCCGACGGGAAGCGGTCGCGGAAAAAAATTCAATGCTGGCGGCGGTCAGGAATCCCGAATCCTCCACTTCGGCGGTCAAAATCCCGGCCATAACATTCGCAAACGAATCATGGACTTCCTCCCCGGCATCGACGACAATGGCTGTGCCCCGCTTAGGCAAGCCGGACCAAGGCGCAGTTTCCGACCAAAATTTTATGACCAACAAGCCAGCTACCATCAGGCCGATGCCCGATCAACCCCCGTCCATTGAAACCGAGCAGCAGCAGTTCGACCGCATCCTGTCCGAAGGCCGGTTCAAGCCGCTGAAGGCCATCCTCAACGAATTGCACCGGGACCAGGCCGTGATGCGCGGCGCGATTGTCACCACGAATTCCTACCCGAACTTCCTGGGCAAGCTGGGCTATCGCGTCATTCTCGTGCCGCAAATCCACGAGCAGGACTGCTATTCGCGCCTGGGCCCGGCCGGCGGCATCCGCGCCGTGCTGCCACATCACGACACCGCCACCTACAGCACCCTGGTCACGCTGGTGAATTTCGATTCCACCCTGACCACCACGCCCAAATCGGTGGACTTCTTTAGCGACCAGCTGGCCGAATTCAAGACCCAGTTGATGAAATAAGCCGGTCGCCCCGCGCAAGAAATTTCTCCGGCCCCAATGGGTCGGCGAAAGCTGAAGCCTCGACGATTTTCCGCAACTATTGCAGCAGGGCATTCATCGTCGCCCCCTTCCCGAGACGGCGAGCGGGCCGTTGAGACCTGCCCACCAGCTTCCCCGGACAAGAAAATGGGAAATTCAAATTTTGCCATGCTCAAGGTTTGTTTTCGTTTGACGGCTCAAAGCCAGCCGGGTTAATGTTCGACTTAATCAGATAGTCGTCAGCAATCAGACATCAGAATGAAAACCCTGTACCATGAAAACTCCATTATTCGCCGTACTCGTTGTTTTCGTCTTTGCCACCCTCCCGCTTCAGGATGCCGTGGCGGCTATTACACCCATAAGCTCCTTCCTAAGCCTGCACGCTGAAGCAAATGCCGGCATCGGGCTGATTGAGGACAGCCAATCGGTGGCGCAGACGTCCAGCCTGAATCCATTATCAACATCCGTTTTCGCCCAGGCATTCAATGGAAATCTAGGCGCGGCCACAGAATCTGATGCGGCCGCCACCTGGATCTCAGCGAGTGCCGGACAATTCTCGCTTCATGACCGGTTTACCACTGATGATCTTGGTCTTTACTACGATTCAAGGGTTGCCACCGGCAGCCCCGGATGGCTTTATTCATTCAGTTCAGACCTGCCGGCCACCCTGACCTTGAATTATGCAATCACCTATGCCGGGTACGATCCCTATTTAACCATCCTGTTTATCAATCAAACGATTGGCGGCAGTCTTGTAACCCAGGTCGAATTTGATAAACCGCCTTCAAGTGGAACCGTTTCCTTTGCCATCAATCCCAACCAAAACTATGCATTTCAGATATTTGATGATTCCAACGTAAACCAGCTCCTGCCCCAGTTTACTTCGGATATGAACGCAACGTTTTCCTTCCAAATCACACCGGTTCCCGAGCCGTCTGGTTTTGCCCTCGCTGCCCTGGGCGTTATGGGGTTGCCGCTCTTTAGACGCCGGAAGACGGCGGCCTGAAAATCAGGATGGGACGGGAGAACCGGTTCCTTTGGCCGGACAGGTCAGGCGGAATTTTCCCGAGGGTTGCGGCAACAGGACCGGCATGGTTTCCGCGGTGATTTTCGCCCGGGAAGCCAGCAAGGTTTCGAGCCGTGAAGTCACGTCGCGCAATTCCGCTTCCGTGGGTCCGGCTCCCTCGGGCACAAAACGCAAAATCCAACCGCCGTTTTCATTCTGGCGGAGTTCGTAGTGGAGGAGGCCGGATAATCCGGCAAAGCATTGGTCCACCTGCCAGGTGGTCACGCGCCGGCCGTCATTGCTGCGCAGGGCGTCGCGGGTGCGGCCATGAACCACGAAACTGGTTCCGTAAGGTTGCGTGTGCCGTTGCGCCAGGTCGCCTATGCGATAGCGGAGCAGGGGCATGTAATCGTTGGTCAGGGTCGTGACGACCAGTTCACCCACACCGTCGGGGCCGGCCCCCACGATCTCGAGGAACGCCATGTCATAGCCGGGCTTCATCTCGCCGCGCTCGTTTTCCATGAGCAGATGGCCGGTCTCCGTCGACCCGTACAGGTTGAAGACCGGCACGCCGAAGACGCGCTCGATCATCCGGCGATGCACCACGCTGACAAATTCATAGCTGCACAGCACAAACCGCAGCGACGGAAACCGCAGGCCGCGTTGCTCGCAATAAAGCGCCAGGCGCGCGCCATGGACCGGGTCCAGGTCGAGAAACTGCGGCGACCAGGCAGCAATTTCTTCCGCCATTCGCGCCAGTTCCCGTTCCTCCAAAAGAAACGGGATCCGCGCCAGGTTCACGAACAGGGTTTTGTCCACCGTCCGTTGTTCGCGCGACATCCAGACCGTGGGGCACGTCAGGCCGTTGCAGGCGGGCGGCACCAACGTCGCCCGGCGAATGTCGGGATATTCGTCCAGGACCTTTGCGACCTGGGGATTCAACCGCAACGCGCGTTGCTCCTGCGCATTCCACCACCCCTGGCCGAATATTACCGGCAATCGTTCCTCGGACGTGCCGGAGGTATGCTCCAGCTCCACCTGCCGGTTCTCCAGCAAGGATTCGAGCGTCTGTCCGGTGGGAAGAAAATTGCGGGGAAAACCGTGGCGCATCTCCGGCTTGGTCAACAACGGCAACTGCCGGAAACGGGCGAGGGCATCGGGTGCGACCGGATGATCCGCCGGCGGAGCCAGCAAATTGCGATAGAGCGGCACCGCCCGCCAGCGGGGCAGCAATTCGGCCAGCAGCGGTAGTTGTCCCGCCTCGCGGATCAGTTCCGGTGTCGCCAGCATGGCCGCAATATACACGCAATTCGTCGAATGCAAATTCCCGTGGCCGGGTGCCTGAACTCAAGGCTTTTTCAAAAAGCCGCTGTGGTCCAGCCATTCCGCAAACCGGTCCGGCCAGCAATCGGCCGGCCCGTGGTTTTTCGGACGCAGCCCGAAACCGTGCCCGGTATCCGAGTAAACGTGCAATTCCGCCGGTACCCCGGCCTGTTTGAGGGCAAGATATAATTGAGGCAGGCCCTCGGAAATGTTGGTCCGGTCGTTGTAGCCGCAGGCCAGGAAAGCCGGCGGCGTTGCCGCCTTGGAAAAGGTCATGTCTTTCGGGATGGCCGGGTAGAGCAGGGCCTGAAAATCCGGCCGGCAACTGACCCGGTCCACCGGGTCCACTGCGTTGGTGCTGCCGGTGTCGTATCGGCTGGCCGCCAGCGCGGCCAGTTGCCCGCCGGCGGAAAAGCCCATGACCCCGATGCGGGCCGGTTGGATGCCCCATTCCGGCGCCCGGCTGCGCACCAGCCGGATGGCGCGCTGCACGTCTGCCAAAGCATGAACCTCCACCTGATAGATCGAATTGGTCTCCCGCGCGAGGCGGTATTTGAGCGCAAAGGCCGCGATGCCGTGTTCCGCCAGCCATTTTCCAACGTTCTCGCCTTCGATGTCCCAGGCCAGGATGGTGTGACCGCCGCCAGGACAGACGATCACCGCCGCACCGGTGGCCTTGTCCTTCGCCGGCAGAAAGGCCGTGATGGACGGTTTATGAATGCTTGAAATCCGGACGTAATCGTGGCCCGGGCCGGGCGACTCCACCCTTTCCGGGGCGGTCTGGCCCTCGGACCCGGGTGCGCCCTTTGGCCAGAGCAGGATGACGTTCGGTTCCGCAGCCAGCAGGAGCGTTGCGGGCAACAGCAACAACGATAATGAAATGAATCGCCGTCTCAATGAATTTCTCATGGCAGCATGATTTGTTCTATGATGTTTGACGGCGTCAGCGTAAACCGCAACTCCGGTCCCGGCAAAGAGGTTTTGGCTGTGCGGAGCGGCTGTCCGGCAGGCCCCGTAAAAGTTGCCGTTCGACCGGAGCGGGGACCAGGGCCTCGACGCAAAATGTCCGCGCCCGCCTCAATGAAAGGCAATGGAATCCAGGATTTTTTGCAGCGCGGCCGCTTCATCATCGGTGGAGAAAGATATGATGAAACTGAGCGCGTAACCCTTTTGGATCGCGGCGTAATACTTTTGCTTGATCGTTTTTCCTCGCACCGGAATCTCCAGCTCCATCACGTCAAACTCCACGCCCCCCAACCGCTCGCTGTAATAATCCTTCGGAAACTCTACTTGCATCTGGCCCGCTTCGAGCATCTTCCGCACCTGAAAAAAATAATCCTTTCCCCGCTTGATGCCAGGCATATCGCGGACCTGTTCGGCCAGACTCAGGATGTTGGGATTGGATTCGACGGGCGACCCCACCGGATGCTCGAACACCGCGAACAGGTTGACGGTCTGCAATTCGGAGGCTTTAACCATCGCCTTGAGATTCGCATCATCACCTGCGATGAGCTGAGTCCCTCTTTTCATGAGACGGCGCTGTGCGGTTTGATCCTGTACGCTCCAATCCTTCGGGAAGGTCGCGGAGAACCCGAAATATTCATTCCGGTAAACGGAATTGTTCAGCGTGCCAAAATCAATCTCGTCACTGGCCTTCTTGCTGCATCCGGCGAACAACAATGTCAGGGCGAGGACCTGGACCGTGCATATGATTTTCCCGGGTGACATCGACGATTTGAGATATGTGGCAACGGTTGACCAATATCAATACCTTTCTGAGGCCAGTTTCTCCTTCAAATTCCACAACCCGAGTTCAGGCCGGGGGGTGAACCTCACCATCGTTTTTGGACCCGTGGCCGGCCTTCGTCGTATTTCACATGGAACCCGATCTCCCGGCGCTCCGGTTCCGGCGGGGTCATCAACTGGCGGAGGGTATCGAAAACAACCTTGAACCGGATGTCGTACCTCTTTTCCATCGCCTCCAGTTTCCGAGCCAGGTCGGCATTGGACGCCAGCAGCTGTCGCAACTGGACGAAGGCGCGCATGATTTCGATGTTCACGCGCACGGCGCGGTCGCTGTGCAACACGCTGGACAGCATGGCCACGCCCTGTTCGGTGAAGGCATAGGGCCGGTATTTAAGGTTTTCCCCGCGTTTCAAGATCACAAACTGTGACCTTGAACGCAGCCACGTTTCCGCCTCGTCGGGCGACAGTTGAAACATGAAATCTTCCGGGAACCGTTCGGTGTTGCGCTTGACCGCCTGGTTGAGCACGCGGGTTTCCACGCCGTAAAGCCGCGCCAGATCGTTGTCCAATAAAACCTTTTGCCCGCGTACCAGCCGGATGGCGTTCCCGATGCGTTCGAGCGAAATGATTGATGTGTTGTTTTCCATGCCTCCGTTATACCCGACCGGGTTGGACACCCGCTGTCCAAGGGTGGCCGGAAACCGATTTTGGTCAACCTCCACCCGCTTCTTCCACCAGTTCCTGATCCAATATCGTATCCAGGCCAACTCCCTTCAATTCCCCCACCGCCTCACGCCGCTTCGCTAAAAATGCCGCCATTTCCGGCGGCCATTGCTCAAACTCCAACCGAAACCGTGCCAGCCCCGTCCCCGGCACCTGATATCCCGACACCGATGCCGACACCTCCGCCCATTCCACCAACGCCAGCTCCTCGCTTCCCTTTCCCTTCTGCTCGCAGGGCAGCAGCACCGCATCCACCGCGGGCAATAAAATGGAACACTCCGGCGGCCATATGGCCACACTCTTCACCTCGCCCTCCAGTTCCACCGCGAAAATCGCGGGCACAAACAGGTTTTCCCCGACTCGTTCCTGTTCCGGCGGCCGCCCAAAATTCCATTCCCACGTTTCCTGGATACGCTTTGCCGGCCAGGTCAGCACCGGCTCCGTCTGCTCCTTCAGCATCGCCCGGTACGCCAGCCGGTTTCCCTCATTCCATCCCCGCAAAAAACGCTCCCTGGCAAACGGCCCTTCCGGGCCGTCTTCCTGCTCATCATGCACGCTCATCCCAAATGCCGCCCCAAATTTCTCCAGCTCCACCGCCGCCTCCAGCCCGAATACATGCGGTCGAAAATAATTCAAATTGAACGCCATCACCCCGTCCGCCGGCTCATCAAAAATAAAATACACCCCCGTGTCCTCATTCCCATACCATGCCGGCCCATTCTCCACCCGGTAATTCGCGCGCTCCGTGAAATACGCCGCGAACGATTTCGCATTTATCTTCTTTCCGGATTCAGCGTCAAAAAACAAGTCGTAGCTCATAGCGTTTCCTTCCGATGACAGTTTCACCGCAACGCGCACGCCATTATGCCGGGCAGGTTGATGGCTTGGGTTTACGAAAGCAAACCCGTGAATTCCCGGCAAGAATTATCCCCGCGAGAAAAACCCCGGGCTTCTGCTATTGTGAGGGCTTGGTTTGAGGCCGCTATTAAGGGCCATAGACGGGATAACGGTCCTGGGCGAAAACGGCAGGTTTGACCGCGACGCCGTTCACGCGGTTGACAAGGAGGTTGTCGAACAACGCGGTGCTCCGCGCGCCGCCCTCGCCGCCCGCAATCAGCCCGGCCAGGCCGCGGGCAAAGGTCGCGTCCTCGGCGCTGACCACGGCGACGCCATCCACCAGCATCGTGAGCTTCAGCCCCTCGAACCGCAGCTTGACATTGTGCCAGCCGCCGACCTTCCAGTTTGCGACCGTGTTCGTCGCCAGCTGCCGGTCGCGGGTGCCCGGGCTGGGAAATTTCTGACTGGCGATATACAAGGCGCAGGCGCCATTGGTATCCAGCCGGGCATAGTAACCATCGGGGTCGCCGTCCCAGCCGTTACCCGTGTTGTTGACCCGGCCCATGACACCGGCCCACCCACCGTGGTCGAGGAACACATCCGCACTGACCTCGTAGTTCGTCCATTGCGCGTCGCCCAGGATCGTGTAGGGCTTCCATTCCGGCGCCCAGCTCTGGACCTTTTGATCCACCACCTGGCGCAGGCACTTGCCGGGCTGGTCCGGACGATCAACCACCTCGAACACGCCGCAGATGTCAGCGGTATAGTGCGGCAGGTAGCCGAACTGTTTGGGGTCGGAATAATGATCGAAGTTCTCGAAGTACGGGAAGGGGAAGGGCTTTTCTGCCGGCACGTCGGCGAATGCGCCCTTCTGCTGGCCGGTCGTGGTGGAGAGGGAATAGATGGCTTCCGGCTCAAAGGTGCAGGTGAACGACCCGTCCTTGGACGGAATAATATCTCCCTGCCGGATGAACTGCGCCGCGCGCGTGGTTCGCCAGATGCACAGTGCGCGCGGAGACAAACCGCCTTCAACCTTGAAGGTCACGCTTTGTGAATTAGTCGCACCGGCGGTTTCAACAATCACGCTGTAGTCGCCACCGTCGGACTTGAGCGTCACCGCCGTCCCGCGACCTGCCAGCGCGGCGCATCCGCCATTCACGTACCGCCAGCCGACCCGGGAAAACTGGCCATAATGGGCATAGGCCCAGATGATCGGTTTGAGCGCGTAGTGCCCGCTCCAGGGACTGCTGGCGAACAAGGCGGGCGGCTGTTCGTAATAGGGCTCGACCGGATAAGTGGAGCCGCAGAGGTACCAGTTGACAATTTTGGTCGCGCCCTGCTCGATGTAATTGACGTTGAACAGGTGAGCCGCGCCCAGCGCGCAGGCGAAATCGTCCGCGTAGTGTTTTTTTTCTTCGTTATAGACGTGCTCTTCCGTGTTCCAAATCGGCTTGCCGAGCCGTTCGATGGTTTCCTGCACGGAGGCCGGCAAAGGTTGACTAGGCAGGCAGTGGTTGCCGATAATATCGACGGCGGCAGCAAGATCCTGGTTCGTATTGAGTTCCGGGATCCAATCCCACATGTGTTCGTTGCCGGGACTGTCGAAGGCGTGAATACGCACGTTGCCCAGGCCGTTATCATTGAGCGTTTTGCGGAACAGCCTGGGCCAGAACGTTACCGCGCCGCGCTCGTTGCGGCACCCGACGGCGTCGAGGTCGAGACCATAATTGGTTTTCAGGCCCTTGATCCATTTGGCGTAGTAATCGCACATGTCTTGCGACCAGAAGTTCCCATTGCCAATCCAGCCCGGGCAACCCCAGGCGCAGGCGTCGAGGGTGAGGGCCGGATTGCGCCGTTTGGCCTCGACCATGAGCCACCACTCGTAACCGCGGCGATAGTTCTCGTCATTGCGCGAGCGCATGTGCGTCGGCTCGGTGCCCTGGGTGGCGTTGCCATCGCTGCCCACCTCGATGTACAACGTTTGCATTGAGGCGGCAAACTGCGGTTTGAAGAGGAGGTCGAGGATCTGGCTGCGCTGCGGTTCAAGATAATCCTTCAGCAACACCGAGGTCGCCCCGCCGCCGCTGACGGCGCCGACCCCTTCGAATATTTTTCCCGGCGTGGAACCGTCCAGGACCAGGGTCTGGCTGGAGTTCTGGGCAAATCCGCAATTCGCACCGGCCAGGACGGCCAGGGCTATGCAGAACTGAATGATCTGCTGCCGTCGCGATGTCCGCCTGATATTCGTTCGATTTGAATCCGTGGGGGTTATCATGGGGGCGAAACTATACCGAGCCGCACGAACCGTCAACGATGCCGGACCTTTCATGATTCCGCCCCTGACAGAGTTGCGGTAGGGAGCGTGAACTGTCGGCGCCGGAAAGGAAAATGCCTTTGTTTCCCTACTCGCCACCTTCCATGTGACAATACATGGACTGCAGCGCAATCTTTCCCGGCCCGGTGAACCGGTTCCAGCAGATCTGCCCCGCGCTGGCAAACAAGCCGGTCGAAAGTCTCTGAAACATCGTCTGCATCTGCACCGTTTGATCCTTGTAAATCCAGCCGCCCGGCTCGATGTCAATCTCCTCGCCCGCCCCGAGCGTGACTTCAAACACGTTGCCGAAGCCGTGCAGCCAGAGAATGCCCTCCCGGGCCGGACACGAAAACGTATCGATGAAAAATCCCGTCCCGCCCAGCAGCATGTTCGCCGCGCCTTTCACGCGCTTGAACGTGTATTCCACGTTGTCCGTCGCGGCCAGCCATTGATGTTCCCGCACGTCCACGCTCATGCCGGGCTTCAGGTGCAAACCGAGCACATGACCCGCCCCGTCGCGGCTGAACGCGATGCGCCCCGGCCCGTTGGCACCGGTCAGCAGAAACGGCATCCCCGCCAGCATCCGCTTGAACGCCCCCTTCATCGGGCGCAACGCGACCTGCACCGCCGGGTCTTTCCAGAGCAGGATGTGATGCTCGAAATAAACGCCGGTGTTGCTCAATTCCAGATGCAGCGCCGGCACCAGCTCGCCTTCGATGTGATAGGTAACGCCGCCGAAAGTTTCATTCTGCACATTCGTCGTTAATTGGACGGGAATCGCCATAATTTTCTCCTGGTTGATGATTGAAGTTCGAAAGGATTTGAACGTGGCCCGGCCACGCCGTCAAGGTTTTCCAAATCGGCCGTCCGCCGGCTTCTTACCAGGGACGAGCGAGGTCGGGACGCCGTTTGCGGGCGGGTCGCGGGCTCGCCTTTTGATTGCCTGCCAAATCTTCGGATGGGATCACGGCCTCCGGTGGCGCTGAATCCGGCTCAGTCTGGATGGCGGCCAGCGCCTCGTCGATCACTCCGAGCAGTTCCTCCCGGCCGTGCTTCGCCTGCGCGGAACAGGTATAGACCGCCGGCAGCTTCTCGAACCAACCGGAGATGCGGTCCGTGAATGCCGCCATATTCGCCTGCACCGTGGCCGGCGTCACCTTGTCGGTCTTGGTGAAGACGAGGACAAACGGGACAGAGTTGCGGGCGAGCCACGCAATGAATTGAATATCGATCTCCTGTGGCGGCAATCCCGAGTCGAGCAACGCAAAGACACAGCAAAGGCTCGTTCGATTCTTAAGGTAATTGTCCACCGCCCGGTTGAACTTGAACTTGGCCTTCCGCGCCCCGGCGGCAAATCCGTATCCCGGCAAATCCACCAGCCGCCAGGTCTTGTTCATCGTGAAGATGTTGATGAGCTTGGTGAACCCCGGCGTAGGCGAGACCCGGGCGAGGTCCAGTTTGCCCGAAAGCATATTGAGCAGGGAGGACTTGCCGACGTTGGACCGGCCGATGAAGGCGAATTCCGGCAGGGACTCGTCCGGACACGAATCCAGGTCCGGCGCGCTGCAGTCAAAAATGGCGGAGGCAATGTGCATGTTCGGCAACCTAGGCCCATGGTCGCAGCAAATCCGCCGCACCGATACACCTAATTTCCGGGAATGAAGTTCCGGCAGCGGCGAGTCACAGACCGCCCTTGCCGTAATACATCAGGGAGCCGGCAATTGGGGCCGAGGCGTGGCGTTCGTCGGCCCGTCAGCGGTTTCCGTAAGAAAATTATCCAGCACACCCAGATAGGCGTCGATGGACTCGCCGGCTTCGGGACCCAGTTCGCGTTTCATCTCCCGCAACTGATCCGCATACGACTTCGCCTGGCCGCGGAGGTCGTTCAAGTTCATCTGCCCGCTCATCAGGCCCTTGACCATTTCGTCGTATTTGCCGGCGGCTTCAGGGCTGCCGGCGAGCATTTGCTGGCGGATTTGGCCGACAAAATTCGTGTTCGTACCCAGACGGTGCAGCGCCGCAGCCAAATCCACGTTGGTGTTCGCCAACGCCGCCGCCGGAGCCACAACGGGAAGATTCGTGAACGTGGGGACTCGCGCGACACCGGTCGCGGTTTTAAGCACGGGGGCGTTCGTGCCAAACGCCAGGCTCGATACTTTTTTGCGCGGCACATTGATTTTGCCCAGCACTTCGCTCTCCAACACCACGGTGTCAGCGGACACGGACAATACCTTGCCGGCATAACGATCGCCGTTTTGCATTTCCACCAGGTCAGCCCGCAGCCGCGGCGCAGCCAGGAACAGTAAAACCAATCCGGACAAGATGAACACCTGCTTGGACCTCATGGCCAAACGTTAGCCCAGCGGCGGATGCTTCGCAAATCGGGGCAACCAAATCCGGCGGCGCTGCTTTTGAGCGGCTGGGGGAATGACAAATTTATGTCGCCTTTCTTTCGCGGTCGGTTTTGAATTTGGCAAACGAAGATCAAACCATGCCGCCATGAACGCCTATCTTTTCACCGCCCTCACCACCCGGTCCCAGGTCCGCCCAACCACGGGTCGCTCTGGCACGACCAACGCCCTTCAGACCTGGGATGGCTGCGAGAGTCTGATTGTTTTCGGCGACTCGCCGGATGAAGCGCAAAAGCGGTTTGAAACCGGGTTGCACGCGACGCCGGAAGGAGAAAATCCCGCGGAAGTTGCCATCCGTAAAATCGCGGCCGCCCAATTCGTGGACCAATTATTCACCGAATCGGGCCCCGCCCCGCTGGACTGGCCGAAAATTCTAGAACAGGTGGAAGCGCAAACCGAAAACACCCCGGTGGATGATTTCGAACAAGGCTATTGGGTGGACGTGGAACAGCTCGTGCGACCGGAAAAATTGAGCTTCAGTGCCGGAACGTTGCAATCGGATTTGCCGGAGGACATCCGCTCCGGCCTGAACTGGTCGGCGGACAAACAGTTTCTTTTTGTGCTGAGTGTGCTCAGCCCGCTGGCGCCGCCGCCTCCCCCACTGGACGAGCCGGAAACTGACGACGCCGACTTAGCTGATCCAACGGACGAAAACCTTGAAAAATCGGAGCCGGTTGGGATTGGTGAGCTCTATGAAACCTTTCCCCAGGCTTTGGACAAGGAAGCCGCCGCGTTGATCCGGGCCCGGAACTCAGCGGTGGCCGCCTGGCTCTGGCGCCGCTACGCCGCCACCACGCGACTGGCCGTGAACTCAATCCGGATTGATCCCTGGTGCGGGGCGGTTAATTTGCCATAAACCATCTTGAATTTGTGCCAAAGAAAGACCCCCGCGTTGATGCTTACATCGCCAAGGCCGCCGATTTCGCCAAACCCATCCTCTACCGCATCCGCAAGCTCGTCCATGTCGCGTGTCCGGACGTGGCGGAAACCATCAAATGGGGTTCGCCGTTTTATGAACACCGAGGAATCCTGCTGGCCACGCCGGCCTTCAAACACCATTGCGCGCTCATCTTTTGGAAAGGCAGATTGTTCCTGAGCAAAGACCAGAAGACGAAGCTTCGCCGCCTCGCTGCCCTGTCCGATTTGCCCGGCGACAAAATCGTGCTCGGCTACATCCGAAAAGCCGTGGAACTCAACGAATCGGGCGTCAAAACTTCCCCGCGCGCAAAGCCAACGGCGAAAAGGAAACTCGTCGTGCCGGAATATTTCCGAGCCGCGCTCAAGAAAAACAAAAAGGCGCTGGCCGCGTTTGAGAACTTCCGCCCCAGCCACCAACGGGAATATGTCGAGTGGATTGTTGGAGCCAAACGTGAAGAAACGCGCGTCCGACGCATCCTGACCGCCCTCGAATGGCTGGCCAAAGGCAAATCGCGAAACTGGAAGTATGAGTAGTCGGCAGTGGCTGTCTGGTGGGGCGAGGCTCCTGACGAGCCGGCATTGGCGCATCAAAGCGCAGGGATGACGGCCCGCGAAGACGCTCGCCCCGCCGGCAACTGCAAAATCAACCGGCTTAACTCGGGAAAGGATAAAAAATGAAGATGTCCAAAATAACCTGTGGCGTCACGTTGCTCTGCGCGACGTTCAATTTATTGGCCCAGCCCTCAACCAACCGCCCGGCACGCCCCACACCACCCACCCGCGACCCACATACGCCCGGATACGTTATGGCCAAGGAATTGCCCGACGGCACTGTTCCGCCGGCGGATGCCGACGGAAACTTTATCATTGGCCCGACTCACCATCCCGCGCCGGAAATGACGGTACAAACTAATATGCCGCAGGGAACGGTTTATGATTTCACCATGAGTTCGGCCGACAGCAAAATTTATCCCGGCATCGCGCGCGAGCCGGGTACTTTTGGCATGGCGGACCCTACCGACCCCGCCAAACTGGTGGTGACCACCAGCCATCCAGCTTCCTACACTCGCAAGATATCGGTTTATGTTCCCAAACAATACGTCCCCGGCACGGCCGCGCCCTTCATGGT